>JAQGKC010000161.1 GCA_028290305.1 Bradyrhizobium sp. | reverse complement strand
GGCGAGCAGTTCGAGGGCGTCGTCGAGACGGGCGCCGGCCTTCAACAGCAGCGCCAGATCCCGGGTGAACGTCGTCACCTCGGCGGGGCTCGGCCGGCCGAACAAGCCGAAGCCGCCAGATCCCGCGGTCGTTCGCGTATCCTCGATCGTTTCGATTGGCAGCAGCCGGAGATATTCGATCCGGCGCGCGACCTCCGCAGACGTCGGCGCCGACAGCGTGCCATGCACGATCTCGCCGTTCTGCGTCAGGGCCCGATAGCGAAAATTCGGCACGATCTCACCGTATGGTTGTGACGCGGAGAATCTCCGCCGGCGAGGTCAGTCCGGCGCGGCATTTCGCGATGCCGTCGTCGAGCATCGTCGTCATCCCGGCGCGGATCGCCATCTCGTCGATCTTCAGCCCGTCGGTTTTTTCTCCGATCAGCTCGCGAAGATCATTGGTCAGTTCCAGAATCTCGAAGACGCCGAGCCGGCCGCGATAGCCGAGGCCGCCGCAGCGCTCACAGCCGCACGGTTCGTGGATCGTTTCCCCGGGGCGGAAACCGAACGCACCGAGCCGGGGGTCTTCGGCAAGATCGGCTTCGGCGAGAATTTTTGTCGTTTTGCAGCGCTCGCACAGCTGGCGAACCAGCCGCTGCGCGACCACCGCCCGCAACACCGATCGCAACAGATAGCCTTCGACGCCGAGATCGAGCAGACGGGGCACCGCGGCGGCGGCGGTTTCGGTGTGCAACGTCGTCAGCACGAGATGCCCGGTGAGCGCCGCGTGGACGGCCACGTGTGCGGTCTCGGAATCGCGCACTTCGCCGACCATGATGACGTCGGGATCCTGACGAACGAACGAGCGCAGTGCCGCCGCAAAGGTCAACCCGATCGCCGGCTTGATCTGCGATTGATTGACCCCGGGTATTTCGTACTCCACCGGATCCTCGATGGTCAGGATTTTGCGAACCGGCTCGTTCAGGATCGACAGGATGGTCGCCAGCGTCGTGGTCTTGCCGCTGCCGGTCGGGCCGGTGATGACGATCATGCCGTGGGGCAGCTTCAGCAACCGCCGGAGCGTGATATCGTCAGCCGGCGAAAATCCCAGCTTTTCGACGACAAGCAGCCCGCGATCCTTCGGCAGGATGCGGATGACCGCGGATTCTCCATACTGCGTGGGCATGATGGCGACGCGAATGTTGACGTCCGAACGTCCGGCCCGCAACCGCGCGGCGCCGTCCTGCGGCAGACGACGCTCCGCGATGTTGAGGCTGGCGATGATTTTGATGCGGGAAATCACGGCTTGCGGCAAAACGCCGGCAGGCGCCGCGATTGGCCGCAGCAAGCCGTCGATGCGCATGCGGACCGCCAGCCCGGTATTGAAGGGCTCGATATGAATGTCGCTCGCGCGCAATTCGACCGCTTTTTCCAGAAGATCATTGACCGCGCGCACCACCGGCGCGCCGCTGGCGAGATCGCGCAAGCTCTCAATATCGTCTTCGCGCGGCTGAGAGGTTTCGACGCCCCCCGCGGCCTCGACGTCGTCCTCGCCTAGACGCTGGTTGAGGGCGACCGCGAGATCTTCGAATGCCGCCACCTTGATGACGACACCTGCACCGAGCACGATTTGTGCCGCACGCCGCGCTGCGGTGTCGCTCGGATCCGCAACCGCGAGCACGGCGTTGCCGTCGGATGATCGATGAGGAAACACCATCATTTCGCGCAGAAAACGTTGCGAGAACGACGCCACGAGCGGCACGGCCGACAGCATGTCCTGCAGTGCAACACGCTCCAGGCCGTGGAAACGCGCCGCTTCATCCGCGAACTCGCCGGCCGACAGATCGGTGAGCTCCCAGAGCTTGCCTCGACGTCGATCGGATCCACCCTGTTCGGCAGCATCGTCACGGTTGTCCACCTTCGTCAAATGCTTGTTTTGACGCAGATGTTCCACGAACTGCGAAGACAGGTCGGTGGTCATTCGTCTTTCCAGTCGCGCCGCTTTTTTGAGACCGGTCGGCGGATCGCTAAACATCATCCCGGCCGTCGACCGCAGTTGCCGGCAACCGAATAGTTATTGATCCGAAGTGTGACACCTGTACGAAGCGCGTCGTATCGGAGATGTTCAAAAAAATTTCAGCGCTTCGTCGCGACTCGCAAGTTTTGTAATCCGTCGAAATGATTCACCGGTGATCAGTGTGGGCAATAATTCCTGTCATACTCCGCCGCTAAATATGCCGGCCGGATCGGATGGATCGTCGCGCACGATCTGCGAGCCCGAACAGACAATCAGAACGGCGGAAACATGGTACGCGTCGGCAAGCTGGGCCGGTACCCGACGATCGGTCGCAGCGTTTGCGCTGCCTTTATATTGTTATCCATGGGCTTATTGGTCTCCTGCAATTCAGCGACCGTCAGTTCCACTACGGATGGTTCCCAGATCGACGTGCTCGACAAGGTGCGTTCGCTGGACATCTTGCCCCGTCAGCCGCAGCCGATAGATGCCGCCACCATCAGTTCCGGCCAGCGCAGCCGGCCCGTGATGTTCGAAGGCACTGAGGTGACCGCCGTCTCCGATGAGCGTCCGCAACCGACGGCAAGTGGCAGCGGCTTCGATCTCAATTTTGAAAACACGCCCGTGGCCACCGTGGCCAAAGTGGTGCTGGGCGACATCCTGGGCGTGGGTTACACCATCGATCCGCGGGTGCAGGGCACTGTCAGCCTCGTCTCCATCAGACCGGTCGCGAAGTCCGATATCGTCTTCGTGCTCGAAAATGCCTTGCGCCTCAGCGGAGTCGTTCTGGTCCGCGACACCGCCGGCTATCGCCTGACGCCGCTCGGCGACGCGGTCGGCACGGGCCGGGTCGATGCGGCCGCCTCCAGCCCCGAACCCGGCTTCGGAATCTCGGTCGTGCCGCTGCAATATGTTTCGGCGCAAACGCTCCTGAAGCTGATGGACAGCTTTGCCACCAAAGCCGGTACGGTTCGCGCCGACGCGACACGAAATCTTCTGCTGATTCAAGGTACCGGCGCGGAGCGCCGCACCGCTGTGGACACTGCACTCAGCTTCGACGTCGATTGGATGCGCGGCCAATCGGTCGGAATTTTTCCCATCTCAAGTGGGGGCCCGGCGCCCATCATCGCGGAACTCGAAAAGATCGTGGACTCCGGCGAGAACGGTCTCAGCCAGAACGTCATCAAGTTTCAGCCGGTCACCCGTCTCAACGCCATCATGGTGGTCAGCAAGAAGCCGGAGCTGTTGCGCACGGCCGCGACCTGGATCAAACGGCTCGATCACGCGGATACCGCGAGGACCAGCGTCCACGTCTATCGGGTGAAATACGGCGAGGCCCGCCAGATTGCGCGGGTGCTCACCGACATGTTCATCGGAGGTTTGTCCTCCAGCCTGCTCGACAGCGCCGACAACCAGATCGCGCCGGGATCCGGCACCTCCTCGACTTCCAGCGGCGATCGCCTTTCGCTCAATGGCAACGGGTCATCGACACCGAACGGTTTCGGCTCGCACACCGGATCCGGAAGCGGCAGCACGCCAGGCTTCGGCGCGCAAACGGCGGCTACTCCGGCAGGAGCGAGTGGGGCCGGGAGCGGAGCGATTGACAGCCGTGCTTCAGGGTCCGGCAGCGGTCAGCCGATGTTGCAGGACGTCCGGATCACGCCAGACATCGTCAACAACACGCTGCTGATCTACGCGGACCAGGAAAATTACCGGATCATCGAGGCCACCTTGCAGCAGGTCGATCAGCCGCAGCTGCAGGTCGCCATCGATGCGACCATTGCCGAAGTGACGCTCAACGATGAGCTGAGCTATGGCGTGCAGACCTACCTGACCAGCCAGAATATCGGATTGAAGCCGAACACCGGCTCGATCCTCAACACCCAGGCAACGACCGCGCCGGCGACCGTCACGGACCCCACGACCGGCGTCGCGTCGGTCGCGGGTTCGGTCACCAATGCATTCATCAATCGTGCATTTCCCGGATTCAACTTCCTGATCGGATCGGAAACGCAGCCGAGCCTCATTCTCGACGCCCTGCATACCGTCACTAGCGTCAAGGTCCTGTCCAACCCGTCGCTGGTCGTGATCAACAACCAGGTGGCTACCCTTCAGGTTGGCGACGTGGTGCCGGTGTCGACCGGTAGCGCGACGGTGCTGACGACGAGCAACACTGTCGTGAACACGATCGACTACCGCAACACCGGCATCATTCTTCGGGTGTCCCCCCGCATCAGCGTCAACGGCAATGTCAGGCTCGACATCGAGCAGGAAATCAGCAACGTGTCGGCTGCGACCGCTACCAGCCTGACGCCGACGGTGTCCGAACGAAAGGTCAAGAGTTCGATTTCGGTGGCGACCGGGCAGACGGTGCTGCTGGCGGGATTGATCAGCGAACAGCAGAACGGCAATCGCAGCGGGCTTCCGCTGCTCGATCAAATTCCCGGTTTCGGCGACGCCTTCGGTCATCAGGACAAATCCACCGCGCGCACCGAGCTCATCATTTTTATCCGGCCGCAGATCATTCGCGACGGCTCGGATGCCCACATCGTGGCAGAAGAACTTCGATCGAAACTGCGCGGAAGCATCGCGGCAAGCGTGGCAAATGACAAAAAGGCCTCCAGTGTCCATTGATACCGGAATGCCAGTTCCGGCCGTTGCGTGCCGTCACGGCGCGCTTGCGGCGCAAGTCGTGCGGCGGAGCCTGTCGGCCGTCCTGCTTGTTTTGTTGTTCGGCGCCGGTGCGACGCAGATGGCGTACGCCGACGCGCTGGCGCGAGGGAACGCAGCCTATTCCAGAGGCGATTACGTTCGCGCGGTCAGGGAGCTGTCGCCTCTGGCACAGCGCGGAAACCCAAGGGCGCTGGTCCTGCTTGGCTTCATGTACGAGCACGGCTTCGGCGCGCCGCAAGCTTACGATGCCGCCGCCGACCTCTACACCCGAGCCGCCGTTCAGGGAAATCCCTTTGCCCAAAGCATGCTCGGATTGATGTACGACAAGGGCCACGGCGTGCCGCAAAACGTCGTTCTCGCCTATAAATGGCTCGTCCTGGCTGCAGCACATGCTTCCCCACGCGAGCGAGACGCTTATCTGAGATTTCGCGACGCTGTGTCGTCGAAAATGTCATCCGATCAAATTGTCGAGGGCCAGCGGCTGGCCTTGAACTGGAAGCCGGAGCGCTGGTGACCACAATCGGCCCTTACGCCCGAGCAACAATTACCGTCTACACGCGCGGGATCGAGCGGCACATCCACCACGATATCGCAGAATTTAGTCAATAGATTCAGCGCGAGTTAAGTTGACTGACGTACCCCAAGCAGCTGCGGTTCGAAATTCGCGTCTCCTGCGCACGGCAATCAAAGCCGTGCACAAGCATCCTCGGCTTCGCAAGACTCTGCGAAGGTCTACAATGTGCTTTAAAAAGGAAGTCCACTATGAACCCGTTTGCAAATCATTGGGCCCGCGCTTCCGATTCGGAATGGCTGACGACACTGATCCATTCAGCCGAGGGTGACCCGATCAAGGATGTGAACTTTCCGGCCTTCCCGGCGGTCGAAACTCAGCGCTACGTGCATGGCAGCTCGTCCAATGAGACGTCCATCAGGGGCGCATACCGATTTTATGTCGAAGTCCGCCGCGCGGCGCAAGAGGCGGGGCGCGATTTTGAACCATCCCGCACTTTCCTGGATTTCGGCACGGGCTGGGGACGAATTGTACGCCCCTTTCTGCGGGATTTTAATCTCGCAAATATTTTCGCCGTCGAGCCGAATGCCACGCTTTGTGAAACGGCTCGAAAGCTCAATCCGAATATTACGATTCTGAACTCCGATTATCTGCCGCCCTTGATTTTCAAGAACGAGAGCGTCGATTACATCACCGCCTATTCGATATTCTCACACTTGCCGGAAGAACTCTTTGTCGCCTGGTTCCACGAATTCCATCGTATTCTCAAGCCGGGCGGCCTCGTGTGCTTCACGACATTGGGGTACAAACTGCTGAGCGAACTGGAAGCGGAAATCGGCCAGAAGGACATTCATTTCTGGCATAAGGTTCTGATCGAAAATCTGCCGCCGATTCCCGAAGCGCGTCAGCGCCTTACGTCCGGAGACATGATCTTTCTGAAGGCCTATTCGACGGATCGATATGGTGAGACTTTCATGTCCCCTGAATTTGTTATGGATCGTCTGGCCAAGACGTTTCGGATTGCTCACAGCAATCTCACAGACATGGCGCAGGACTTCATTTGCGTTCAAAAGATCTAGATCATGATCAGATTAGATTGAATCGGATCATGATCTCATCTCTTTGTTTGAGCATGATCTCCGGGCAAACGCTTCGCGTTTGTCCCGAGGGAAAACCGGTTCCCGTTTTTCCGATCATGCTCCAGAACAGTAGGGGTAGATTTCGCCAAAGGAGATCGAGATCACTTCAACACCTTTGATCCTGCATCAAGGATAGAATGGTCCGGCCCACGCTCGCTCCAGGTCGGACACAGCACGCTGCCCCCCTCGTCACATTCGTTCCAGGAGTACACGAGGACATTATTCGACGGGCACGCCTGGGGGTTCGATCTTGCAAAGGACAGCGCCGCGCCGATATGAGTCGCGATTTCCATCGGTGTTCCCGGAACCACGTAGTCATCCGGTCTGGCCTTGACCGGATCAAACGGCGGCGGATGATCGATCCGGGGACGACGGTCCCAGCCTGTCATTGCGTTCGGCACGATCGGAAAGCCTGTCGCGGCCATTTCGGTCCAGGACTGCCGAACGAAAGCATCCAGTTTGGCGTATGGGATGGGTCCGCTGGAGATGGGGGGGGCATTGGCATAAGCGCCTATCGCATCGGCTCCGATGGTCTTTGCATCCGCTGCCGCCGTCTTCGCAGCACCGCTTTGCACAACGATATAGGGATTGGAGACACCAGCAGCCGCGCATTCCGCACGCAGCGCGCCCAGTGCATCTGCCGCTGCCGATAACGGAGATTTATCATGCATCACATAGAGGATCGGTCGGCTGCCAAACTTCTCATAATTTGACTGCTGGAAGTAAGAGATGAGATCCTTTGTTGGTGGAAATTTTCCCGCAAGGGAGCCGAGGCCGATCAGCGCACACCAATTGATGCGCGCCTTGCGCGGACTGGATTGATAATACTCCCACGCCTTGTGCAGCGGCCGGCCGTTTTGATACCAGCCGAAAGCCCAATAATTGATTCCAGCATCAGCGGCGTAGGAAATCTCCGCGTCCATGCTGTCTTGCGTGCCATTGATGAGCATTTGGTTCTTGCTGATTTCCCGGGCGAAGAAAGGCGCACGACGGTGATATTGCCGGGGATCCAGATCATGCGCGGCATACCATTCCGACGATCCGGGTGCGGTATCCGGCCCATACCACGCGTCCCATCGGATCGCGCCGACGCGGACCTTGCCAAGATCACGGGCATGGACGAAGCGCAGGCACGAGCTGGCGGCCGCCGCAATGCCGCCAGCAGCGCGCTTGAGAATGGAACGACGAGACGTCAAGACCGCCATTGCGGCGCAACCTCATCGGTGATTCGGCTGCCATCAGCAGCCCATGTTAGGATCCGCTTCCGCACGGGCCAAAAGCTTAAAGAGCCAAGTGCTACGTCGATACCGGTCAAGATGAGACCGTTGCAACCGATTTCAAGACCGGACGGCTGATCGAAGGGCGGCGCATATGACTGCGAATGAAATCGACCTGGGCGGGGAGGCATGTCTGCGCGAGGTCGTACTTGTCAAGAATGGTCTGGCGGGCAGCGTTCCGAATCTTGCGGAAGCGGTTGCGATCGGCAAGTGCGTCGATCACTCGGTTCGCCAATTGATCGACATCAAAAAAGGGAACCAGTATGCCATTTTCCTGGTTGAGAACTTCGCGCACCGGCGCTGTGTCGGCCCCGATGACAAGACAACCTGCGCTCATGGCTTCGAGAAGTGACCACGACAATACAAACGGGTAGGTGAGATATACATGCGCTGAGGATATCTGTAACGCACGCAGATAATCTTCATAAGGCAGGTGCCCGACGAAAGACACTCTTCGCGGGTCGATCTGCCCGGCCACTTCATCGTGAAAAAGCGATTGCCATGTCGTTCCGGCGGGGGACGGTGCGCCGTATGAGGTGCCATGACCCCCGATCACCAGTATCTCGGCGTTTGGGCGTTCGGCCATGATGCGCGGCAGCGCCCGCATGAAGATGTGATAACCTCTGAGGGGCTCGAGGTTCCGCGCCGCGAATGTCACCAGCTCGTCCTTTGCGGTGAGCAATTTCCCCGATGGCAGGCGAAAGGAGACCTTCGGCGCTGGTTTTACCACCGCGGTATCGATGCCCTCATGCAGCACGGCGATTTTGTCCTGAAAAATGCTGGGGAAGGTCGATCGCTGCCAGGCGGTTGGCGCAAGGCCTGCGTCGCATTCAGACAACGCCAGCAGTGTTGCGGCATTTTTTAGTTGAAGTGAAACATGCCCGTCCACTCCAATGGCAGGGAATTCCGGATCGAACGCAACGTCGCGGTCCGTACTGCCGTAGAAGAATTCGCAGTAAACGATCAAGCGGGCTTTTGGGAAGACGGTGCGGACCGGAAGCGTCTCGCCCCAACCCGGGTGCGCGACGATGACATCCGGAATAAATCCGGACGATGCCAGGTTCGTCAGCGCGTAAAGCACTTGTTCGGCGCGATGGCACTCCAGGTCGAAGCGGCGGGCAAAGGGATGCGATGACGACACATCGACATTAGTCAATGCGTATTTCATCAGCCTGACATCCTTGATTGGTCGCGATGTCTGCGCGCCGATCGCCGCTACCCGTGTGCCGGGTTGCCGTGCCAGATAACGCGCCAGTTGCTGAAACTGCGCCGGAAAATTGTTGTGAACGAACAATACGTCCATTTTGATTCTAATCCACTGATCGATCGAGAGACCCGATAAACTCAACACACGCCGAAACCTCAGCGTACGTGAACGACAACGAATGTCTCGAAAATCATTTAATTGCGATTAACCCGAGGTAGAGAGATGCTTCTTATGTTCGCCTGAATCAGGCAAGGCAATACGGCGGGCTGAAATGCAACGAACCAAGCAAAGCAAAGTGGTCAATGTTGAAAGAGGTCTCCTTCTTGTGCGCTACGCGACAGCGGACGATGAAAGTCGGCCACCACAAGTCAGAGTCTTGGTGAATCCAAAATACCAAAAAAATGTCGAACTTGTGCTAAGTCCCGATAACGATGATGCGGTGCTTTGGCGGCCGGGTTCATGTCTTGTCGTGCGAGCTTCCAAACCGGGGCAGCTTCTTGTTGAGGTCGTTCCGGTTGGTAATAACGGTTCGACAGCCGCAACCGTCCAGATCGAGACCCTGAGCCAGGGCGAAGTCGCCTCAACAGTTCGGCGAGAGTTGACCGCGGAAGTCGATTTCGCCCACTTGAGCCTGCTTGGACATGTCGCCGGGTCCGGCGATGTCCACGCACGCGCGGACGAATGGATAGCGGGGCCGGGGGCGCCTGCGCGCATTGAGGGACTGTTGATCGATTGGCCAGGTAAGCCGGACGATCTTGATATTCGCTATTCCGTCAAACTGGCGCGACCGCATGCAGCTTCGGGCCGCATAACGGAGCTTGGCGGCTATGCAGGCACACGGGGGCTGGCCTTGCCAATTGTTAGTGTCACAGTTGAGCTCACTGGGCCGGGTGCATCCGATTTCCAGCTTTCGGCGGAGGCGGCCTTCCTCGGTGCGCCGCTCACGCGGATGAGCGGTAAACAGGTCGCGATATCGGGGCCGACTGGGCGCGAGCCGCTGGTAGGTTTCCGTCTTCGGCTCGACGAGACCAATATGCCGCTGCAGCCCCAACTTCCACCCGTAACCAAGGCTAAACCGTCAGGGCGAGTGCGCATCTTCCGATCGCCAAACAATCAAAGCCGGTTGCGCACGACGCTGGAGTCATTCTGCGAATTGTATTCGGCGACGGGATAGCGTTCGGAACGGTCCATCGCTGTGACATTGCATTCATTAGGGCATTTCAACCAGCCACATCATCAGGCTCTGGAAATGCTGTCTGCGGATGCGCTGAAGCGCGGCGACCTGGCGGCTGCCTTCCGCCTGTCTGACAGGCGTTGCCGGATTCGGCCGCTGCCGGACTCCCATTGCTACGTGCTGCGGGCTGAAGCGCTGTATCGAATGGGTGACCGTGGGGCTGCGGTCGACGATCTTGCAACAGCCATCGAGATAACGCCAGACGATCTCACTGCCAATCGCAGAATGCTTGTTTGGGGAAATCCGCTTCAACAGATCACGGCGGCGAAGACACTGATAGATTGCGAGCGCAACACTTCCATTCTGCGGCAAGCCATTGCGGTCTTGCGCAAGGACGGGCAAACCGCCTTTGCCGGAATGCAGGTTCGCGAAAACTTGGTCGAGGGATGGGCGGCATGGCAGGGCGCCGGTCAAATCCGCGTTTCTATTGCGGGTGAATCCGATTGCGTCGAAACGCTTCTTGATGCGGACGTTCGGCATCCTTTGTCCGCCGAATTGGGAAGGGCGGTTGGGTTTCGGCTCCCAAGGCAGCGGGCGCCACAATTCGTTTCAGTGATGAAGGACAGCGATGTCCTTGTCAGGGTGAGGACAACGAACCACAATCGCGAGTCTGCAGCGGTTTCCGGGGCGCGTCTTGCAACAGTTGATCCCGATGCTTCGGTGACGGTGATCGCTCCCGTATATGCAGACTATCACGCGACCAAGGGTTGTCTCGAAAGTCTCCTGGCTCAGCTTGAAAGAACCGGCCGTTACCGCGTGATCATCGTCAACGATGCGAGCCCGGATCCGCTTATTCAAGAAATGCTCGACGGATTGGCGCATATGGAGCATGTGCGCGTGCTGACCAACGTCAGAAACATGGGTTTCGTCGGAGCAGTCAATCGCGCCTTGCAAGAAGTGACATCCGGCGATGTGGTTCTGCTGAACGCCGATACCATCGTGCCTGCGGCATTCATCGAGCGGCTCTCGAAAGCGGCGTGGTCGTCGCCGGATATCGGAACGGTCACGCCGCTATCCAATAATGGAGAATTTACCAGTTTTCCGGTTCCAAACCGGTCAAATTCCATGGGCGACTCCGTCCAAGTCGCGCGCACCGATCATATTGCTGCGGAGGTAAACGCCGGCATTATTGTGGACATTCCCAATGGCATTGGATTTTGCCTGTATATAACGCGACCCTGCCTCGATGCCGTGGGTTTGCTGTCTGAAGGCTACTATCGCGGTTATCTGGAGGATGTCGATTTCTGCCTTCGCGCCCGGATGCATGGATTCCGCAACGTTTGCGCGGCTTCGGTTTTTGTTGGTCATGCCGGCTCGCGCTCATTTGGAGAACAAAAACGGTCGCTCGTCGTACGAAATCTGAAAGTCATTGAAAGGCGATTTCCCGCTTACCGCGCCGAATGCGCGGATTTCATTTTGGCCGATCCGTTGAAGGCGGCACGCCAGGCGATCGAGGCCCGCCTGATGGCCTCACGTTCCGGCGGCGCCCTGCTGGTGACCTGCAGCGGCGCCGTTGCCGAAGTCGCGCGTGAACGGGCTCGACAATTGCTGGCTGGTGAAATGCCGGCTGTGTTGATTTTGGAGGTTCAATTCGGACCGGGTCGGATCATCGCCAAATTGCGTGACGCGATCGACGCTGTGCCGCAATCTCTTGAATTCCTACTTCCGGTGGTCGGAGAGGCGGTCGAGCTGCTTCAGTTGCTGCAGCAATTGCAGCTCGCGCGGATAGAATTTTTCGATCTTGCCAGAATTCCGCGCGCGGCTGTCGACGTGCTTTTGAAGCTATCTGTTCCCTATGATGTTTTCCTCGCTCACGCTGAAGTGGGTCTGGATCATGCTTCTTTTCAAACGTCAAACAATCAGCTTGATCCGGATCCGCTATTTTTGCGGGAAATCGCCTCAAGGGCTGACCGCATGCTCGTTCCAGATGCGGTAGCCGAAGCCGTTGCATCGTCACTTTCATTGCATCGTCGCATCGTTCGTTTGGCGTCCTCCGCAGTGAACGTGCGCCGGCCTTCGGAGCGTTCGAACGGCATCACCGCCCACTTGGGTCTCGTTCCGGTGCGAGGATGCGTCCGGGAACATCAATTAATGCGTGAGGTCATTGCCGGACTAACCCGCCTCCAACCAGATCTCCATATGATTGTTACAGGCAGTACGCACGACGATTCCGACTTGATGCGGGCGGGGCAGGCGTTTGTCACGGGCGCCGTCGACGCGGCTGAACTGGATCTGCTGTTTCGCCGCTTCCAACTCAATCGGATAGTCCTGTGCTTGACGCAACCTTTGTTCGGCCATCCCCTGGTGTCGGCGACCATGGCATACGGGTCGCCTGTCGCATATTTCGACTGGTCGGGCGGCCATTGCATGGTTCGGGGTGGTGACCTGCCACTTGATCCATTGTTGCCTTCGGCCGCTGTTGTCGAGCGTCTGCTGCCTTGGCTCCAGGGGCATCAGGCCGCATGACGATCATGCTAAAGACGCCCAATCAGCTGATCCACAACGATCTAAGGACCTCCCTACAGTGGTCGCATGACCGGACGTTCTCCGGCTTCATCTTCGACGCCGCCGACCCCGGTCGAAAATTTGTCGTTGAACTGTTTGTGGACGGATATCCGGTCAAATCGGCGCGCGCTACCGATCATGTCGGCGCGCTTGCCGCAACAGGTACCGGCGATAGCTGCTATGGGTTCACGTTTTCGCTTGACGACGTCACCTTGGACCATGGAGCGGTTGTCGAAGCCCGTGTCGCGAATCTCGGCACCATGATTGGCGAACCGGTAGCGATCCGCGGTATTGTAGCGCACGGTCAGGCGCTATCGAGTCCTGGAGCGATACGCTGGCTGGGAGGGCTGCGGTTTTCCGGTTGGCTGGCGGAAGGAAGCCAGTCGGTCGCCGATATCTTTGTCGATGGCGAGCAAGTGAGCCAGGTTCAGCCATCCGGCTGGTGTCATATTGGCAATGCGGAGGACGCGATCGCAGCCCGCGCCCTTGTTTTTCACCTGCCGGAGCGATTCGCGGATGGCTCGGCGCGGCGCCTTGCGGTTTTGAATTCAAGGGGTGAACACCTGGAAGGCAGTCCACTGCCGTTTGTCGCTTTTGCCGGTGGTTTCGAACGAGCTATTGCCGGTTCCGTGGCGACTGATCTCGAAGGCTTGCGAGCCGCGATGCTCGATCAACTTGTCCCGATGTCGATACCCTTCGAGCATTATCACCGCTGGCGCGACCACTTCCCGAAACACGTCGCGAACCGTCCTTCGTTGAAGGCCGCCGTTATTCTCGTCGGATCAGGCGCAGTGGACGACACTTTGGAAAGTTTGAACGCGCAATGCCATCTCGACTGGGTTGCCGCGTCGTTGCCTGAAACAAAAGACTATGCCGGGTTCGATGGTGCGATGGCGCAAGCATTTCTTGCGAGTGACGGGGCAGAGGCCGACTTCGTGATGTTCGTGCTTTCGGGGGCAATTCTGGAAGCCAACGCGATCATGCGAATGTCCGACGCGTTCGAAAGCAACGGAGAGATCGTTGCCATCTATGGCGACGTGGATGTCGCAAGTGGCGATGGCTCGCTTTGGCCGCTGGCATTTCCGGCCTTCGACTACGAAAGAATGCTTGAGCAAGGCTATTGCAGTCATGTTTTTGCACTACGCCGGGCCGCCGCTGAACGCGTGATCGCCGACGGCGCCTGCGGTCTTTACCGTGCGTTTAATTCGCTTCTCGATGACGGGATGAAGGCTGCGGTAGGAATCTCTCACCTTCCTGGCTCACTCGCAACCTTGCCTTCGATCGATCTCGATGCCGCGAGCAAGTCCCTCGCGGCCGCAACCCAGGCCCACCTGGATCGAAGAGGTATTCGTGCACAGACAACGCCCGGCCGGGGTCAGGTCCTGCCAGCCGTGAAAGCCTTTCAAAAGCCGGGCAACGCGGTTGTTACGATCGTCATTCCGACCCGAAATCGGCGAGATCTGCTCGAGGCCTGCATTGAATCGATCCAACCGGCACTTCGTAGGCGGAATTGCGAAGTCATTGTTGTTGATAACGATTCTTCCGAGCCGGCCACGCTTGATTATCTTTCGTCAATCGATGGTCGGCAGGCAAGCGTGCTGCGGGTAGCAGGCGATTTCAACTTCGCGCGCCTGAACAATATCGCGGCCGGGATCGCGCGTGGCGAATTCCTCTGTCTGTTGAATAACGATGTCCAGGCGCGCGATGACCATTGGCTTGACGAGATGCTCGGCAGGATGTCTGCAGCCGACGTCGGTGCGGTCGGGGCATTGCTGTCATGGCCCAGCGGGGTTGTGCAGCATGGCGGCGTCGTGCTTGGACCGAATTTCGCGGCGACACATGCGTTTAATGACCGCATGCAGGGAGATGCGGGATATGGCGATCTACTCCTTGTCTCTCACCAATGCAGCGCGGTCACGGCCGCATGTTTGTTGACACGCCGAAGGGATTATCTCGATCTGGGCGGCCTGGACGAGTTTCGTTTTCCGATAAACTTCAATGATGTCGACTATTGTTTGAAACTGCGGGCGGTGGGAAAGCGGATCGTGTTTACGCCGCATGCCAGGCTTCTCCACCTGGAATCCGCCAGTCGCGGAACGGACAAGCGAGCGGATCGCAGCGCGCGGTTTGAGCGAGAATTGCGCAACTTGCGTTTAAAATGGGCGGACGTGTTGGTGGCCGATCCTTTCTATAGTCCAGCGTTATCACTTGATCCAATTCCGTTTTCTGCGCTGGCGTGGCCGCTTCGGAGTATGGATGCACGCACCAACGTTCTGCCGATGCCAATAGTCGCGCCACCGGGATTCTAACTACGTTAATGCTGTCTTGCGCTTGTCATCTCGAAGTCGCTTCATCTTTGACCGTTTTTTCAAAATAATCTCCACACGAATTTCTGTTGAAACGTTTGTTGTTCGTTACGCGCGATGTAACCGAATATCTTGAACGCAGCCGTTGATGGCGCCGATGCACTGATCATCGATTGACTCGACCCTCGTGGTTAAGACAAGTTTGCAGCGCAAAATACGAGTGACCAATCGAGAAACCACAGATGTTCTCAGGCCTGCGCGATTGATCCGCAACCGGATCCAAGCGCTTTTAAGCAAGGGGTGATGCATGGCGACGTATGATCTGGACAGAACTGAACTGAACCATCTTCTCGCGCCGAACATCGACCCTGCAGCCAGGGCCGCCGTCGTCGATTATCTTCTCAATCATGGTGGTTTCGACGACGACGATGACCACGACCATCATCACGGCCATGACCGCGATGATGATGACCGCCATCACGGTCGCGATCATGACGACCGAAGTCATCACGACCACCATTCCGATCCGGCAGTCAAGGTTGAGGTGAGTGACGGGACACTGCCGCTGGATCCGCAAGCACAAGTTCTGGATCTGACCTCGGCGACCAATACGGTTACCACCGATGCCAGCCTTAAGGTGATTGTCGAAAACGTTGCGGGTGATGCAGATCTCACCGTTCAAGGTGAGAACGACGTGATGATTGTTACCGGCGCCGGAAACGATCATGTCACACTGCAGGATAGCGGCAATGACGTTGTTCTCACGGGGGCAGGAAACGACGTCGTCACGGGCGGCGATGGACAAGATAGTATTTACGGCGGCGGGGGTAACGACTCGCTGACGGCCGGGACGGGTGACCACCAATTGCTGGTTGGCGGCGATGGCCACGATACCCTGGTCGGTGGCGACGGGTCACATGACTCGCTCTATGCAGGTTCCGGTTCGGACTCACTGCAGGCCGGAAGCGGCGACAATCAGTTGCTGGTTGGCGGCAGTGGCCACGACACGCTGGTCGGCGGCGATGGCTCTCATGACTCGCTGTATGGAGGTTCCGGTTCGGATACGTTGCTGGCCGGAAACGGCGATCATCAGTTGCTGGTTGGTGGCAGTGGCCACGATACGCTGGTCGGCGGCGATGGATCCCATGACTCGCTGTATGGAAGCGGCGGTTCGGACTACATGCATGCCGGGAACGGCGATCATCAATTGCTGGTTGGCGGCGACGGCAATGACACCCTTTACGGAGGCGACGGCGCTTACGACACCCTGATGGGCGGCAGCGGCCGCGACCTTATGTATGGCGGAAGTGGCAGCCATCAGTTGCTGGTCGGCAACAACGGCAACGATACAATGTATGCCGGCACCGGCGGCGATACGCTACAGGGCGGCAGCGGCAACGATGTGTTCCACGTCGACAACCACCACGGCAGCGATACGATCGATGGTAGCAGTGGCAACGACGTTGTCAATTTCGGGACGCGCGCATCCACCGACATCTCGTCGCTTCATACCAGCGGCGGCGTGACCGTCATTCACTTCAACGACGGGCAGTCCGTCACCGTCAGCCATGTAGAAAACCTGGTGTTCACCGACAAGACAGATCACTTGTAAACGAACGACGGCCATTCAGATCGAGAGTCCCCGGCAGACAAGCCAGGGACTCTCGTCCGAGTTTATCATGTGACGCCGTTACGGCCTGCGTTCAACAGCGTGCCGTGGCGCAATACCCACGGGCGCGAAATTACCACCGCGAGGTCATTTGAAAGTGAAACTCTCGTCGCCCCTTCTGAACGAACTGCGATCGTTTACGCCGGCATATGCGACGCTGTTCGCGTTCAGTTTCTTTTGCCCGGTTCTGTACCTGGCGTCGCCGATCTATGTCGAGCAGATCTTCGATCGCGTCATGTACAGCCGTAACGTCGATACACTCGCCGTTCTGGCGCTGATCGCGACATTTCTGATCGTGATGTACGCCGTGCTCGAATGGGTCCGTAAAAAGGCCCTGGGCACTATCGGAAATGCGATCGATGCGCGGCTCAGCCGTGTGATTTTCGAAACCGCAAATCGTTCTGGCAAAGCAGGCGCAACGACTCGCGCTTCCACCGCACTCGCCGATTTCAACATGGTGCGCGAATTCCTGTCGGGCAATTCGCTGACGGCGATATTCGACGCTTTCTGGTCGCCGCTCTTCATCATCGTTATGACACTGGTGAACTGGATGTTCGGTGTGATCGGGCTGGTCTTGATCGTATTGACGGCGATTCTGGCGGTGCTCAATCATCGCCTGACAAAAGCGGATGCCGGCCGTTATCAAAGGCTGTCGTTCAAGTCACAGGAATTCAGCCAGGCTGTGACGCGTAATTCCGAGGCGGTCCGCGTACTGGGTATGCTGCCGCCGTTGCGCGACCGCTGGTACGACCTGCATCTACGTATGCTTGGATGGAAGTCGAGCGCGACGGGGCGCATGGAGATTTTCGCGTCCGCCACAAAATTCATGCGGGCATATCAGATGGCCGGCATCTATACGGTGGGAACACTGCTTTTCCTGAACGGTGAAGTAACGTTGTCCAATACGTTTGTCGCAATGACCTTGATGATGCGCGGGCTGGGTCCGATCGATCAGGTCATCACGAACTGGAAGAGCTATTCCGACTGTCTCGGCGCGGTAGCCCGGTTGGATGAGGTGCTGCGCGATGCCCAGAAGGAGGGTTTGAAGGTATCGTTGCCTCAGCTCAGAGGAGCACTCGCGGTCTCGCGGGTGTTTGCGTTTGCTGCGGGTTCCGACAAGCCGCTGTTGAATGATGTTACCTTTACCCTCGGCGAAGGACGCGTTCTGGGTGTTATCGGTCCGAGCGGCGCGGGCAAATCGTGCCTTGCGCGCGTCCTGGTAGGGGCGTGGCTGCCGCGCAACGGCAGCATCGCGATCGGTGATCACGATCTCGCCCATTGGAACGAAGATGAGCTCGGACGCCATCTCGGCTACATGCCGCAGGACGTCGAGCTGTTGCCCGGGACGATCGCTGAAAACATCTCCCGATTTGACCCCGCGGCCGCGTCCGATCCCAATGGTTTTATCGCGGCAGCCGAGCTTGCCGGAATTCAAGACCTGATCAGATCGTTGCCAAGCGGTTACAACACGCCGGTCGGGTTGAACGGCCTTGTGTTGTCGGGAGGACAGCGCAGCCGGATCGCATTGGCGCGCGCCGTCTATGGCAACCCACGGTTCGTTGTGATGGACGAACCGAATTCTAATTTGGACGCGATTGCCGAACAGTCCTTCCTGTCGATGGTACAGAAGCTGCGGGCGATCAATACGACCGTGGTCATCATCACGCATAAGCTCAATATCTTGAATTATTGCGACGATGTTCTGGTCCTGAACAACGGTACCGTTCAGGCATTCGGCCCGCGTGATCAGATCGTCAACAGAATTCCGCGGTCGACAGCGCCACCGGCGTTGACGGTCATCGCCGGGGCGCTTGAGAGCCGGAGGTCTTAGCGATGGAAGCCGAGCGGATCGAGTTGCTTCCTGCACCCATTGCACCGACCGATTGGCGCGTCATGGTGTGGGCCGCGGCGGGCGCGATTGTTTTCACATTCGTGGTGCTGGGCGGCTGGTCTGCCGTCGCGCGTATCGATTCAGCCGTGGTCGCCGATGGCGCCGTCGCGGTCGAGTCCAACCGCAAGACGGTTCAGCATCTCGAAGGTGGAATCGTCCGGGAAATTCTGGTTCGCGACGGCGACACCGTCCAACAAGGCGCCACCCTGATCCGGCTGGATCCGACACGAAACCAAGCCACGGACAAGGGCTCTCGCCAGCAACTGGCGATCGCGAGCGCGCTGCAGGCGCGGCTCATGGCACAACGCGACCTGTCTGATAAGATCGACTTTCCTGTGGAAGTCACAGCGTTAAAGGACGATCCGCTGATCGCGAACGCGATCCACGACAATCAAAGCCAGTTCGACAACCGCCGTCAAAGCCTGCTGCGCGGCATCGAAGTCATCGAACAGCAAATTGCACAGGCGAAAGATGAAATCAGACAAGCCAGCCTGGATGAAAAGACCGCGCAGCAGCAGATCGATTCCATTGGTGTCGAACTTCCCAACCTCAGAGTGCTGCTTGACAAGGGTCTTGTCGCGCTTCCACGCGTGACAACGCTCGAGCGTCAGCTCATCCAGGTCCAGGGTCAGTTCGAAGGGGCGGAGATCAGCAGGACCAAGGCCAAGGAAAAAGTAGCCGAACTGCAAGCCCGCATTGAACAGCTCAAGCAGGACTTTTGCCAGGAGG
The DNA here is from genome assembly GCA_028290305.1 of Bradyrhizobium sp. The sequence goes on along the minus strand of JAQGKC010000161.1, from coordinate 65,458 downwards.
CTGCCAACGCGCTTCCCGACGTTCGAAAGACGATCAGCGACGCCAAACAGCAACTGGCCATCGCCAATGATGTCCTGCAACGGATCGAAATCAAGGCGCCGGTGACCGGTACGGTGCAGCAACTCAAAATGTTCACGATTGGCGGCGTCATCAAGCCTGGCGACCCAATTCTCGATATCGTACCGTCGAGCGACACGCTGGTGGTGCGCGCCAAGGTGCTTCCGATCGATGTGGACCGGATCCTGACTGGGGAAAAGGTTGAAATTCGCGTTCCGCAGTTCATGAAATTTGAATTGCAGCCGCTTATGGGCACTGTTCGCAGCATCTCGCGTGACAGCATCGTCGACTCACCGAATGCGTCCGGGCAGGCGCTGACCTATTTCGCGGTGGAGATCGCGGTCGATCGTGCTTCCATTCCAGAGGGGATTCGGGACCGGATGATCTCCGGCATGACGGTCGATACGGTCATTCGTACCCAAGAGCGTACGGTGCTGTCGTATTTAATAGCTCCGCTTCGGAACCGACTGGCGAAGTCGATGCGGGAACGCTAGTCCCTGCACGCAGATTTCTCTTCAGAGGGTTTCAAATGGCTTGGGTGCCGATTGGTGTCCAAGCCGAGCCTCGGGCCGCGTCACGTCGATATCCGAGAACGAAATGAGTTCGCCATCATCGAGCACCAGAGACAAGTCGTCTATCATGATCGTGTCCGGCGCGATTGAGGACGACGTGAACGATGGATGGCTGACGCTGCCCGCGGCTTTCGGCCGGTAGTCGGATCGCAGATTCTGCAGCGAAAAAAGGCAGGCAACGGCCACATCGACGCTCAGGAAGTTGCGGCGCGTCATGGCGCCAAGCGCCGCTCTGTCCGTCTGCAAGAAGCGCGTGGGATCGATCACGTAGAACGGCTCATCGTTTGTACCTGCGCCGTCCTTGCCGGCGAGGGGCACCAGTAGGCCGGCGATGAGATATTGATCCAACACGCCGGCGAACGATTCCTGTCCGCGTTTGAGGAGGCAAAACAGCCGGTGCATTTCGGTCAACAGCCGCTCGGGCCGCCCGGCCTTGTCGACGATCGGAACACCGGCAGTTGGCGACAAATATTCGGAGTCGGCGTCGATGAGGATATCGGAAAGCGAGTCGTCGCCGACGTTTGGGGCTTCGAAGGGGAAGCACCGAAGTGCGATGGGCCGGTAAGCGCCGCGCCAGCGTCCGGACGCATCCAGCAGCGCACGGGTAAGGTAACGCTGGTGGACGAGCAATCCAAGCCGGGGCTGTTGTTTCTCAAGACGGACCGCGACCGGATAATAGCGGCACGCCAGATGAAGTTCAGTCGGGCTGACCGGTACCCAGCTGAAATTCTCGATCCACCTGTTATCAGCGGGCATCGCCAGCTGAAGATGTGCGATCTCACGAACGGGAACGAGCCGGGTCATGACTGAGTCGGCGCCCCGTGAGTGTCGATAGCAACATGATGTTCCGGCCGCCGATGTGCGCCGGCGTCGCGACCATCGTCGTGGGTGACGTCACGATTATCCCTGAAGAATGCCTTTGCCATGGATAATAAAACGCCAGCCCGAAACAGCGAGATGCGATGAAGGCCCAACATTTGAGCGCATGGCATTCCATATTTTTCGAGTAGTGGCGAGAGCCGGCCATCATCGAATGCCGAGGGACGGATCACCAGCAGGTCCGGGATTTCGACGCGATGTTCGTCGATGTCGAATTTCAAAGCCCAGGGATCGAGCACATCAAGTTCGGCGACGGCTTGGCTGATCTCGGCCGTGATGGCAGCCTCATGCGTGAACCGGTCCAGCATACGGAACCGGCTCGTGGTAGCGCGAGACAGCTTCAAGTGAACGGTCGTAATTGATGCGCCGACATCGGTCGGCGCATCAGCAAAGACATCGTCCAGCATCCTTTGGGTGTTCGGCCCAGCCGGCTGATTGGGGTCAAGCACGAAGGGATAGGCATGAAGAATCAAGGGCAACAAGCCACGCGCGGCGGGAGGCTGCGCGCGCTGATCATTCAACAAAGCGCGGACAGCGACAAATTCGTTTCTTTCTTGGCCCCGCCGCCAGACAAGGGGAAACCATGATGCGAGTTCCCCGCATTCGGAATGAACGATCGGAACAACGGCAACATTGCGAACGGCTGCGTAGGCCTGTGGGGCATAGATACGCCGGCGAAGCGCGTCCTTCTGCAGCGGGATCGGCCGCTCGCACAACACATTTGCTGGTGCCGGTCCATCCTTCGATGTCTCGAAATGCGGCACGGTCATTCCGGTTTGGCGGACATATCAAGACCGGCGGCTCGCAGCCTGTGCTGGATAGCGTCCCGGTTTGCGTGTTCCGTCAGTGCCAGTGCCCAGAGATCGAAATCTTGCCGTCTCGTGATCGCCTCGGCAAAACCCGCTCGCAGCAGCAGATCGCCCAAACGCTCGGACGTTAGCCCGGAGTGATGCGCCATATGGGGGTTGCCTGAGGCAATGGACGGCGAATGGCCAAACATCATATCGAGGGGAGTGATCGGCCCGGCCGCAGACTGGTAAACAACGTGATCCGATCCGTGCTCGAGAAACAAAGTCATCACCGTTTCCAGGTCCGGACAGGTAATGAGCGCGAATCCGTCATCCCGAAGAATGCGCCGGAACTCCGCCAGCGCGACCGGGATCTCGTGGGCGTGCAGGTGTTCAAGGCTGTGCGACGACCAGATCGCGTCGAAACATCCCGTGCCGAAATGCGCGCGCATGTTCGTCATCGAACCGACGACATCCGGCTCGACCCTCGGATCGAGGTCGATGCGGATTTCCTGCCAGTCCGCGGGTTCGAACACCGCGTTCAGTTTGCGGTTCGACCTCGGCCCCGAGCCGGCATTCAGCACTCGTCTCGTTTTCGAGTCGTGCGGCCTCGGGCGAAGTTTCCGGTTGTCGTTCTGGAGAGTGATCATGCGGTCCTTCATACACGGATTGGATTTTCAAACGCTGACAAATTCCGAATAATGCGACTCAACTTGAGCCACACGGCGTTAACGGTTTGTCACCCGCAACCTGATGAGGACATGTGCAACTGCGAAATAGCTGTTGGAAGCGATCCGGTTCACAGCCAAAGATGATCGGAGGCTTTTGGTGGTTGATTTTGGTGTTGAACGGCGATCCATGTCAGAAGTTCCGTTAGATTTCGCCGGAAATTCCCAAACGAACAAGGAGAGCGGGAATAGTCGATCGGCTCTCGAGACGTATCTTTTCTCGGTTAGCGCCGCAGTCGCATCTGCCGGCTCCGTCGAAGCGCCGCGAATCGATGAATCGCACGTAGGGCGAAGAAAGGTTGATGGGACATCAGCACTCGCTTCGCAAGCGGAGCTCGAAATGCTTTCCAAATATTTACGCTCGATTGGATTATTCGACGAAGAATTTTACAAAGACAGCTACCCCGATATTGCCGAGGCTAAGGTCGATCCGTTCGAGCACTTTATGCTTCATGGGTTCCGCGAGGGCCGCAATCCCTCGAACATGTTTGACACTAAATTCTATATTCAGCGCTACCTCAAGGGCGAGGTTACGCAGAATCCACTGCTGCACTATCTCGAACATCGCAACGAAGCCGGGGTTTTCCCGCGGCCTCCGGAAAATGAAGCCACGATACCGTCGGAGATCAAGCGCTTTACCAGACCCGGCCCGGCGTTCGAAGAACCGAGGCCACTTGCCGCGGATGCCAAGCCGCGGGCCAAGATACTGGCAAATTACCTGACGCAATTCCACGCCTTTCCGGAGAACGACCAATGGTGGGGCACTGGCTTTACCGAATGGACCAACATCGCGCGTGGGGTTCCGCGCTTTAGAAATCACTATCAACCCAAAATTCCGCGCGACCTCGGTTTTTATTCGCTTGAAGACAAGAATACGATTCGCAAGCAGACGGCACTCGCCAAGGCGGCCGGAGTGTACGGCTTCGTGTTTTACTACTATTCGTTCAACGGCAAACGGTTGATGGACCGGCCGCTCGAGCAATTTCTTGCTGATCTCGACATCGACATGCCGTTCTGCCTGATGTGGGCGAACGAAAACTGGACGCGTCGCTGGGACGGCAGGGAAGGCGAAGTGCTGATCTCGCAAGACTACCTGCCCGAGGATGACGACTTTCTGGTGCAGGACTTTGCGCGGCATTTCGGCGATCCACGCTATATTCGCTTGCAGGGACGTCCGCTCCTGATGGTTTACCGACCCCGGCTGATCCCGGACACAGAGCGTACGATAGCGCGCTGGCGCGCATTGTTCTCGGATCGATACAATGAAGATCCGATCATCGTCATGGGCCAGAGTTTTGACGATTTCGATCCGCGACCATTCGGCCTGGATGGCGCAGTTGAGTTTCCGCCTCACAAAGTCACCAAGTTCATTCCGCAGATCGGTTCCGAGCTTCAATGCCTCGACGACACGTTCACAGGTGAGGTCTATCGCTATGAGGACGTCGTGCGGTATTCGCTCGACGAAACTCCCCCACCATTTCCCTTGATCAAAACCGCGATACCGAGTTGGGACAATGACGCCCGGCGGGAGGGCAAGGGGCTGGTGATCCAGGGATCCACACCGGCGAAATATGAAGCTTGGCTGGATGCGTTGATAGAGAAGGCGCAGCGCGAGCCTTTTTTTGGTGAGCCGATCGTCTGCGTCAATGCCTGGAACGAGTGGTGCGAAGGCGCTTACCTCGAGCCGGACCTGCATTTCGGCGCGGCTTATCTGAATGCCACCGGCCGTGCCGCATCGGGCAAGACGCGCAGCACGTCACAGCCAAGGCTGCTGCTGGTCGGGCACAACGCGTCTCGGGGTGAGGCGCAACAGTTGTTGCTGAACATAGGAAAGACCCTGCGCGCCGAATTCGATGTCGATATCGAGTTCTTGCTGTTGGATGACGGCGAAATGGCTGCGGAATATGCCGCCGTCGCTCGCTTGACCATTGCCAAGGACCCGCAATCACTCGCCGACAGGATTCAGGAACTGCGCGAGGGCGGATTGACCGCCGCAATCGTCAATACAATGGCCTCCGGCGAGGTCGTTGCCGTGCTGGCGGGGCGAGATATCCGAACGGTCCTTCTGGTACACGAATTGCCCCGAGCCTTGCACGACAAGGGTCTGGAATCATCCGCTCGCGCTGCCATCGGCAGCGCCCATTGTGCGGTCTTTGCTTCGGCGTTCATGCGCGACTGGCTGACCGAGGCCCTCGGCATTGCCGCTGATGATAAATCGCTGATCCGGCCGCAGGGAATCCACAAAACCGAGGCCGCGACCGACGAGGAGACGGCCGCGTTACGGCGGGAATTGGGGATACCGTCGAATGCCGCGGTGGTGCTGGGGGCGGGCTATGCGGACTTGCGCAAGGGCTTCGACCTGTTTCTCCAGGTCTGGCGTCTGTTGCGCACGGCTCATGAACCTGTCCACTTCGTCTGGCTCGGCGACATCGAGCCCGGACTGCGCGAATGGCTAGCAGCAGAGATCGATGAAGCCGCCGCGGCCGGATCCTTCCACCTGGCCGGTGCCCGGCACGATGTCGGGGCTTTCTATGGGATCGCAGATGTGTTCGCGCTGGTCTCGCGAGAAGATCCCTTCCCCGCGCCCGCGATCGAGGCAATGCATGCGGGAACCCCGGTGGTCGCGTTCGACCATTCGGGTGGCATTCCGGAATTCCTCAAAGAGGCCAGGCTCGGTTATGTCATTGCCTATTGCGACACCCAGGCGATGGCCGCCCAATTGCGAACGCTGCTGACGAACGGGGTCGACCAGGCCGAGCGCGAACGGACGAAGGCTGTATGCGAGTCCCGTTTTGCTTTCACGCCCTATGTCCGCGACCTCCTGCATCTGGCACTGCCGCGAACGCCTTCGATCTCCGCCGCTGTTCTAAACCAGAACAGCGCTCACTGTCTGTCGGAGCGGCTGTCCAGCATCTTTGTTCAAAGCCATCCGCTTGAGGAAATCATCATCTTCGACGACGCGTCGTCCGACGACAGCGTCGAGGTGATTGAGGCGATTGCCGACGAGCACGAGCGCGATCTCACACTCGTCATCAATGAAGTAAGTTCCGGCTTGGTATTTGAGCCGTGGGTGAAAGCCGCGGAACTGTCGACCGGAGAGTTTATCTGGATCGCGAGGGCGGATGATCTTTCGGAGCCGTCCTTCCTCTCCAGCCTGATTGCAATGATGGCGGCCGACCCGTCGATCAGCATGGGCTTTTGTGTCTCCAAATCCCTCGATGCACCCGCGCTGCATACCGGCTACAAGCCATTTTTCTCCATCATCGAACCAGATACGATGTCGAGATCGGAAATCTTTGACGGTCATGAATTCATCTCGCGATTTCTCTCGATCAAGAACCCTATTCTGAACGTCAGTTCGGTACTCTGGCGCCGCGAGGCGTTGATACGGGCGCTTGCCGGCTGCCAAGCGGAACTTGATCGCTATCGTGTAGTGGGGGATTGGAGGATCTATCTCGAGTGCCTGTCTGCGCCGGGAGCTAAACTCGCCTTCGTCTCCGAACCGCTCAATATCTATCGACGTCACCCTCGGGACGTGACCGATTCAGCGGACGCGCAACAATATCTCGATGAGATAAACTATATCCATCGCATGATTCGCGAGCGGTGGTCGCTGCCGCCGGCGACGCTCGCCTCGCAAGCGCAATATCTCGATGAAGTCAGCCAGCAGTGGCTTGGTGCTGCTGTTTTGGCCAATCCGCTGCGCAACGACAGACGCCATGACAAACGCTCAGAAGAAGTCGCGCTGTGACGACGGCCATGACCGAAATTTTGGTGACCGGAAAGCAGAGTATCCAATCTCCCACTTCGGTTCTTCTTGGCCCGATCGTTCAAATGAGAATTTGAAGCTTTTTTAATGGAGCAGAAAGACGCTCGATTAAACATATCAGGCATCAGCGCCCGGCAGACGGACGAGTTATGTTCTGAGAAAGGGATTTTACTTCATCATGATCGTGGAGAAGCGAAGATGAACCGGAAGCAGACGAGCAAACCTGGCAGTGTGAAGCTGATATCTGCGCGCCTTCTTCCGGCTTGCCAAATTTTACTAAAATCGAACGCATGCGTCGGTGCAAGATTGCCGGCGCGGTTTATGGCTGCGAACGCGCGGGTTCGGGTTTGCAGCTGAATGTCTGATGGCGCCCACTCCGAACTTAGTCCGAACGCCATGGCAGAGAACGCGCATGCGAGCATTGCAATGAATGAACCCGCCGGCCTAGTTGACGATTCCATACGGTCACTCAAACCGACGGGCGCTATGCCGCGTATGGAAGGATTTGTTGATACGCTGACGCGAGAGGGCGCTTCCGGTTGGGCTTGGTTGCCGGAAGCCCCGCAGACCGTCGTGGAAATCGAGGCTGTCCATCAAGGTCGAATCATCGGCCGGGCACGGGCGCAGCAGCCTCGGCCTGATTTGCTGAAATGGAAAAAAGGGACGGGTCTCTACGGCTTCACGCTTACGTTCGACCATTTGCTGGAGGGCGAAGAGCCCCCGCAATTTCGCGGCGTGGGCTTTGGTGATGCATCTTTGCAGGGGGCCACAAAGCTTCCGCCGTCCATCGCCGCCGCTTCACGGAACGCTCAACCGGCGCGCAATCTGGAAGTTGAAGGGCATGTGGACAACCTCACGCGCTGGGGAGCCACCGGTTGGGCGTGGGCGCCAAAGGCGCCGGATCAGAGCGTTCTGATCGAGGCGGTACTCGGCGATCGCGTCATCGGACGTGTGCGGGCCGCCGAACCGCGCCCGGATCTTGCAAAATGGGGAAAAGGTACCGGCCAGTACGGCTTCATCATGAAATTCGATGAGGCGCTGCAGGAAGAGCTTCCGGAATTTCGCGCGCTTTTGAACGTTCCGACGCGGCTCCCTGGCGCACAGGAACTGCCCCCTCAGGATGCCAAATCAAAGGTGCCGCAAGTGCGCGGCACCATCAACAAGCTCCTGCAAGATCATTCGCATTTCACCTCACGTGGTCCGGAATTCGAAGAGTTCGATGCCAGCATTCTGGAGCAGGGCAAGTCCTATTCGAGCGCACAGGAGCCGCTGCTGCTCGCCTTTTACCTGCCCCAGTTCCATCCAATTCCGGAAAACGACAAGTTTTGGGGCAAGGGTTTTACGGAATGGCGGCAGATGCCGCGTGGGTTGCCGCGGTATCCCGGCCACTATCAACCCCGGATCCCGCGCGACCTCGGATTCTATGACCTGATGGAATCTGACGTGCTCACGCAACAAGTTACCTTGGCAAAGTCGGCCGGCATCAACGCGTTCGCCTACTACTATTATTGGTTCAATACAAAACGCGTACTGGACCGTCCGCTTGAGGCGTTGCTTGAATCTGATGTCGATATGCCCTTCCTTCTGATCTGGGCGAACGAGAACTGGACGCGGACCTGGGATGGCGCCGAAACCTCAGTTTTATTGCAGCAAAACTACAGAGAGGAGGACGAAGAGGCGCTGGTGCGCGATCTGGCGCGTCATTTTGACGACCGCCGGTACGTCAGGCTGCAAGGGCGGCCTTTGTTCATCATCTACAATCCGATCCACATTCCCGATCCGAAGGTAACGATCGCGCGCTGGCGGCAATTGTTGAAGAGCCAGCATGGTCTCGACCCCATTATTTTCATGGCTCAAACTTTTGGCGCGCAAGATCCGGAGCCCTTTGGCCTGGACGGAGCTATTGAATTTCCGCCACACAAGCTCTCGGACAATCTGCCAGGACGTCCGACGCCCGACGCGTACAGTTCCGACTTTACCGGGCGTGTGATCGACTATGATGACTTTTGCGAGGCCTCCCTGAATGAGGGCGAGAAGCCGTTCCCGCTGATCAAGACTGTAGTGCCGAGCTGGGACAATGATTCCCGGCGTCCCAATCGAGGTCTGTCGCTTGAGAACATATCCCCCAAGAAATATCAGCAATGGCTTCAGGTGCTGATCGAGCGGGCAACCGCAAAACCCGTGTTTGGCAAACCCATCGTCGCAATAAACGCCTGGAATGAGTGGGCAGAGGGCGCCTATCTTGAACCGGACGTCCATTTTGGTGCGGCCTATCTCAACGCCACAGCCCGTGCGGTGACGCAGGCCGCAGGCACCACGCGTGTGCCGGTCGCCTTCGTTCGCCGCGAGCAGGCGCTGTCTCTGCCTGTTTCAGTTATCTTTCCGAACTTCAACCATGAACGCTTCCTGAAAGAACGCATCGAATCCGTGTTGGCGCAAAGCCATAGGCCTGACGAAATCATTTTCCTGGACGATTGCTCATCCGACGGCAGTGTTGCCCTGGCTGAATCGATCCTCAGCGAATCGGATATCCCTTACAGAATCATTCTCAACAAGGAAAATTCCGGCTGCGTGTTTCGGCAATGGCTGAAGGGATTGGAGCTGGCTCGCAACGAATTAATCTGGATTGCGGAGACCGATGACTCCGCGGATCCGGACTTTCTGGCCAAGCTTACTCCCTACCTCGCGCGACGAGACGTCGCCGGCGCCTTCGGCCACATCCGGTGTATCGACGACAATGGCGAGATGTTGCCCGATCTCGACACATACTTCGACAATTTATTGAATTTTTCCTGGGACAGTTCGTGCGTTGTACCTGCCTATCAGGCTTTCAAGCGGGACTTTGTCATTAGAAACGTGGTCCCGAACGCTTCCGGCTTTGTATTTCGCAGGCCCCAGCTTTCCGAGAGGGAGCGCGAGCGATTGCTGCAGTATCGATTTGCGGGCGATTGGTACTTCTATGCGTTGTTGCTGCGCGGCGGCAGCATCGCTTATGAATGCGAGGCAAAGTCCTATTTCCGGCTGAGCCGGTCCGGTACATCGAGGAGCGCTTTTCTTACAGACCGCCACCTTAAAGAGCACGGGATGGTGCTGGAGGACCTGTCGTCCGAATACACCGTCGGCGACGCTGCGATTCGGGCCCACGTCGATACGTTGCTTGGCTATTTTCCCGATCGGCAACATGGCGATCTCTTGACGCGACTTGCACCCGATAGGACCGTCCAGCCTCCGTTGCGGATATGCATCGCGGCCCACAGTTTCGAAGTCGGTGGAGGCGAGATCCTGCCGCTTGAGCTGGCCAATGGACTAAAGCAGCTCGGTCTTCATGTGACCTATCTCGTCATGGAGGATGAACTGGCCAGCTCCCGCAAGAGCGTGCGCTCCAGACTACGCTCCGACATACCCGTCGTGTATTGGCCGGATGTCTGCGATGGCTTCGGGGCCTTTCTAAGCAGCTTCGGAATCCAGCTATTCAATTCGCATAATGTGAGCGTGGAGTTTTCGCTCTATTGCAAGCACATAGATGTCAACATTCCCTACGTCAGCTCATTGCACGGCGGCTACGAGACCGTTCCGGACCTGCTGACGGCAGACTTCTCCGACTACTTGCGCCGGACGGTGGACAGTTGGCTATTTCTTGCGGCGAAAAACACCACTCTGTTGAAAAAGGCGGGTATTCCGGAAGGGCGGTTCGAGCGCAGCTTTAACGCCGTTCCGGCCGTCAGTAGCGGCGTCATTGGCCGCGCGGATTTCCGGCGCGAGCATGGAATTCCCGGAAGCGGTTTCGTTACGTTTCTGTGCTCGCGTGCCATCCCGGAAAAGGGCTGGCGTTTGGCCATTGAGGCTATTCAGCTTGTGCGAGCCCTTGGGAACCAGCCAGTATGGCTGGTGCTGATCGGCGATGGGCCAAGTGCGGCGGAGTTACGCCACGTTTACGGTTCCCTCGACTGGGTCATTTTCCTCGGCCACGTGGACAATCCCTCGCGTTATTTTGGGTGCTTCGACCTGGCCGTCTTTCCCAGCACCTTTAGCGGGGAGACCTTTCCTCTTTTTCTGGTAGAGTGTTTCCAGGCGGGCAAGCCCGTTGTGGCAACTGACATTGGTGAGATACCAAGCATACTCGGTGACGATGCGAAGAAACGCGCTGGCATTCTCGTGCCCCATCAGGCAAGTCGCGTTGATCTCGTCTATGCCATGGCAGAGGCAATTGCAGGTCTGCTGCGGAACTCGGCTCGTTACGAGCGAATGCGCGCAAACGCCGTCGAAGCTTCCAGCCGTTTCAGCATGACGCGGCTTGCTCAAGTTTATAACGATCTGTTCACTAAATTGATAAACCAAACAGAGCGAATTACTAAGCGAATATCGGTCAGAGCGGGTTAACACCATGACGATGCTCGGAGTTATTTGAATGTTTCGGAACGCACTCGTGGTTGGTGTCCGCCAGGTGGATCAGCGTGGCGAGGAGGCGACCGTCGAGCAGACGATGCTTTGTCTCGGGCAAAACACTGGCAACATGATGTTTACCCAGTCGCTGACCCGCGTCCTCGACGGCGCCAAATGGGGTTCGTTTGCCCTCTCGCCGGAAGAGATCGAGGGGCATGATGCCATCGTCCTGGCGGCGGCGAACTGGGTCAATCATTTCGATGATTTTGGCTGGCTCGCAGACCGGCTTGAGAAGACCAAGCTGCCGGTTTTTCTGATCGGGGTGGGTGCGCAGGCGTCAAATTCCAAAGAGATACCGAACGTCACCGAGGGCACGCTGCGGCTACTCAGCCTTGTGCAGGATCGCTCCGCGAGTATGTCGGTTCGCGGCACGTTTAGTTGTGAAGTTCTCAGCCGGTACGGCATCAAGAACGTTCAGCCGACTGGCTGCCCCTCGCTGATGCTGATCGGCCGAGAGGGACCAAGTGCCTCTCTTCTGAATGAAGCCAGGTTTGATGCCTGCTGCATGCACGCCACAAGACATGGCTTTGAGAAAGCGGATTCGTTCCAGACGTTCCTGTATCGACAGGCCATCAGCCGCCAGATCGATCTCGTATTGCAATCCGAAATTGCCGACATCCATTACATCATGCATCACAGAACAGGCGAGCCAGTTCCGACCAGGGCGGAGCAGGCGGTGATGGCCGTTTATGGCGCAACGCAGGCAGACCAGGCAGAAGCTTTCCTGATCCGTCACGGGCAGGTTTTTACGCTGTACCAGGACTGGATCGACTATATGAAGCAGCGGTCCTTCTGTTTCGGAACCCGTATCCACGGAACCATCGCGGCCTTAATCGCCGGAACACCCGCCGCGCTGATCGTGCATGATTCCCGTACCGTGGAGATGGCGGATATCATGGGCGTGCCCGTTGTCCATTGGCAGGATATTCCATGCGATCGGGACATCGACATTCCCCGATTGTACTCCCGCGTTCAAATGCAGGACTTCGTGGAAAAATACTCCGGCTATTATTGTAATTTTCTGGACTACATGGCCAACAACTCGCTTCTCGTCGCCGGGACCTACAATCAGCCGGTCCGTCAAGTCGCTTATGCAAGCTGATGGTATTTCCCTAACAGTCGAAGAGAGTGCGCATGGCAGTTCTTGGATTTGTAGAACGGATCAATCGGGAAAAAATCACAGGTTGGGTTATTGATCAGAAGAAGCCGGATCGACGGCATGTCGTCGAACTCTACGTGGGAGAGCGACAGATCACATCGGCACCGGCGACGATCGAAAGATTGGAGGTCGCGCAACAAATTTCATGCGATCGGAATGATTTCGGGTTCGAACTGGCCGTACCCTACGGGACGCCGCTGGATGCCCAGAAGATGGCAGTGAGAGTTGTCGGGGCCGACATCATGCTGCCCGTCCTGGAGGGAGCCGCCCGCCTCGAGGGCGTATTGGATTTCGTAGCGGGATCCACCATCGGGGGATGGGCATGGCATACCGGGCGGCCGACTGAACGTGTTTCGGTGATCGTACGGCACAAGGGAGAGATCCTTACCACGCTCGTCGCAGATGGCTTCCGTCAGGATCTATTCGAGGCTGGAGTTGGTGATGGCGCTCACGGCTTCATATTCGACTTGGGCGCGGTGGCAAACGCGGTGCCGCTGGTGCTCGAGGAAGTCGAAGTTGCCTTCGATTCCACGGGCGATCCGCTGTTCAACTTAATCCAACATAGAAGTGCCATTTCGCAATTCGGAAACCGGATCGCCAACTAAGCCTTCGGCACCCGGTCAATTGTCGCTCTTCGCCTGTGAGGAACGGCACCGCGATGTGCGGTTCACGCTGCCGCCTCACTCCGCTGGACCAACCCAATGCGCGCGGTTTGGTAACCGCGATCGAGGATTTCCTGCCACCAGTTTTGATGGTCGAGATACCATTCCACCGTCTTTTCGAGCCCGGTCTCGAAAGTTTCCTCAGCACGCCAGCCAAGATCGCGTTCGAGCTTGGTGGCGTCGATGGCGTAACGGCGGTCATGACCCGGGCGGTCGGTCACGAAAGATATCAGTTGGCGGCGCGGCCCGTCCTTTGATGGTCGCTTACGGTCCAGCAAGTCGCAAATACTCTCCACCACATGGAGATTTCGTCGCTCGTTGCGCCCGCCAATATTATAAGTCTCTCCGACTTCACCGCGTTCGAGGACCAACGCCAAAGCTTTTGCATGGTCTTCGACATACAGCCAATCGCGAATGTTTTGGCCATCGCCATAGACGGGCAGCGGTTGACCGGCCAGCGCTTTGATAATGATGTGCGGTATCAGCTTCTCCGGAAAATGATACGGTCCATAATTGTTGGAGCAGTTCGTCACCAACGTCGGCAAGCCGTAAGTTTCGTACCAGGCTCGAACCAGATGGTCGGACGAGGCTTTGCTGGCGGAATATGGCGAGTTCGGCGCGTAAGCGGTCGCCTCGGTAAACAGGCCTTCAGCGCCGAGCGACCCGTAAACCTCATCGGTCGAAATGTGATGAAAGCGAAATGGATCGCGTCGCGCCGGCGTCAAGCCGCGCCAATATCGCAATGCTTCCTGAAGCAGCGTAAATGTTCCGACGATGTTGGTCTGGATAAACTCGCCCGGACCGTCAATGGACCGGTCGACATGGCTCTCCGCCGCCAAGTTCATGACGGCGTTGGGCTGATATCCGTCGAACAGAGCACCGAGCGCAGGCCCATTGCAGATATCTACGTTAGCGAGGGCGTAGCGGGGATGCCCGACCGCCTGGGGGATCGACGACAGATTTGAAGCATACGTCAGTTTGTCGATATTGACGACGTATGCGCCGGTATGGCTGAGCAAGTGCCGAACAACAGCAGAGCCGATGAAGCCGGCCCCACCCGTTACGAAAATAGTTGAGCCGTCGAAACCCATGATTGCGAACCTGTGCTTTTCGAATCCGAGACAAACGAACCGTGGACGGACAACAGATATTGCCCATAGCTGCTCTTCGAAGCTTGCTGCGCAAGCTGATGAAACTGATCTATGCTGATGTAACGTAGACGCAGCGCGATTTCCTCGATGCATGCGATGCGCAAACCCTGCCGCTGTTCGAGGATCTGCACAAAATGGCTCGCTTCCACCAGTGTCTCGTGGGTTCCAGTGTCCAGCCAGGCAAATCCTCGGCCGAGCACCTCGACGAAGAGGTCGCCACGCTCGAGATAAGCCCGGTTTACATCGGTGATTTCGATTTCGCCGCGCGCTGAGGGCTTCAGGGAAGCTGCGATGTCGAGCACGTCATTGTCGTAGAAATACAAGCCGGTCACTGCCACGTTCGACTTTGGCTTCACGGGCTTCTCTTCAATACTGATGGCACGTCCGCGACCATCGAGTTCGACCACGCCGTAATGCTCCGGGGTGCTCACGACGTAGCCAAACACCGTCGCTTCATTGCTCCGCATCGCGGCCCGGTTCATCAGATCGGGGAGGCCATGGCCGTGAAAAATATTGTCACCGAGGATCAGCGCAACATCGTCGTCTCCGACGAATTTGCGTCCGACAATGAAGGCGTCTGCGAGGCCACGAGGCTTGCCTTGTGTCGCGTAGGACAATTCCAGCCCGATATTCGAGCCGTCCCCAAGCAATCGTTCGAACAGCGGTAGATCTTGCGGGGTGGAGATGATGAGAATCTCGCGAATGCCCGCGAGCATCAACGTGGCAAGAGGGTAATAAATCATTGGTTTATCGAAAACAGGCAGCAGCTGTTTTGAAACCACCGTGGTGATCGGATAGAGCCGACTGCCCGTACCGCCAGCAAGAATGATACCCTTCATGGACCACCTCATAATGATTTTACGGATTTTTTATACCGGATAGTCAATGCAGAGGAGATAAAGGGGTTTGCTAAAGTTTGACCAATGCGAGGATTCTGATGCAAGTCATTCGAACTGATATCCCCGATGTCGTGATCATCGAGCCCAAAGTGTTCGGGGATCCACGCGGTTTTTTCCTGGAGGCGTTCCAGTCGGAGCGCTACGCGGCGGCAGGAATAAAAATGCCGTTCCTGCAGGACAATCTCTCACGCTCGTCGTGCTGTGTGCTGCGAGGTCTTCACATCCAGAATCCAAAGGCGCAGGGAAAGCTGGTAACAGTGCTGCGTGGACGGGTGCTTGATGTCGCGGTCGATGTTCGGATAGGCAGCCCGACTTTCGCCAGGCATGTAGCGGTCGAACTCACCGAGGAAAATCGTCGGCAATTATGGGTGCCGCGCGGCTTTGCGCATGGTTTTGTTGTGCTTTCGGAGACCGCAGACTTTTTCTACAAATGCGACGAATATTATAGTCCGGATGATGAAGCGGTCATTCGCTGGGACGATCCCGATCTTGCAATAGAATGGGGGGTGAAAGAGCCGGCGATCTCGACTCGCGATGCTGCCGGGCGCCGGTTGGCTGAGATGACTTCGCTTCCGAAATATGGAGTGAATTAAGTGCGGATTCTGCTGACCGGCGCAACGGGGCAGGTAGGCCGGGCTCTTTCCGCTCCGCTTGCAGCTCTTGGAAACGTACTCATCGCGAACCGTAGTCAACTCGATCTTTCGCGACCCGAGACAATTTCTGAAGCATTTGATCGTCTGAAGCCCGATCTCATCGTCAATCCCGCGGCATATACCGCGGTGGACCGGGCTGAAGACGAGCGGCCGCTGGCATTTCGCGTGAATGCCGATGCTCCCGGCGCCATGGCCGTCTGGGCGGCTCGCCATAAAGTTCCTTTCGTTCATTTTTCGACCGATTACCTGTTTGACGGATCGGGAACGACACCATGGCGCGAAGATGACGCGCCCGCGCCTCTCTCAACCTACGGGGCTTCGAAGCTCGCGGGCGAAGTTGCAATTCGGGCGGTTGGCGGTCCGCATCTGATCGTTCGGACATCGTGGGTCTATTCCAACCATGGGCAAAACTTCATGCTGACGATCGCGCGGCTGGCTGGGGAGAGGAAGGAATTGAGGATTGTCGCCGACCAATTCGGCGCGCCAACCTCGGCGCGGATTATTGCCGCTGCGGTTATGAAAATCCTGAAGATGGAGATGTCTGATGGCGGCAGGTCATTCGATCGTGACGCCGGATTGGTCAACATATCAGCTTCTGGAGAGACCAGTTGGCACGGTTTTTCTACAGCCATTCTCGCGGGGTTGAAGGACCGAGGTATCGAAGTCAAGACTGAGTATATTGTTCCTATCAAAACAGCGGATTATCCAACCAAGGCAACGCGGCCGCACAACAGCCGGCTCGATCATAGCCGGCTCAATGATACCTTCGGAATTGCAATGCCGTCTTGGCGCGAAGCTCTTTCGGTCGAGTTGGACGAACTTGCGCATCGACTCGCAGAGCCTTCGGGCGAAATTCAAGCCAATGACCTAGTGAAGGGACTTTCATGACACGCGCGGTGCTGGTGACGGGAGGAGCTGGATACATTGGCTCTCACTCGTGCAAGGCCTTGGCGGACGCTGGTTTCCTGCCAATTACCTATGATAACTTGTCGACCGGACATGCGAGCTTCGTTAAGTGGGGACCATTGATCGTCGGTGACATTCGGGACAAGAGTAAAGTTATTCAAACGCTGAAATCTCACCAGGTGGCTGCCGTCATGCATTTTGCGGCGGCAAGCCTGGTTGGTGAATCGATCACAGACCCGCAGAAATATTACCACAATAATGTCGTCGGCAGCGTTGCCGTTCTGGATGCAATGCAAGAGGCTGGATGCGAACGAATCGTGTTCTCCAGCACCGGCGCTGTGTACGGAGATCAAGGCAGCGGAGTGTTGTCGGAGCAGCGCGGGTGCCAACCGGTAAATCCATATGGCCGCTCCAAGTTCACAGTCGAGCAAATACTTTCGGACTACCGATCCGCGTACGGAATGACTTCGTTCTCCTTGCGGTATTTCAACGCGAGCGGCGCACATGCCACCGCTGGCATCGGAGAATGGCGCGCGACTGAGACCCATCTGATTCCGCGTGCCATGATGGCCCTGTCTGGAAACCTGAACGAATTTTCAATTTACGGGGACGATTATGACACGCCGGATGGAACGGCCATCCGGGACTACGTCCATGTGGTCGATTTAGCCGGAGCCCATCTGGGCGCACTGCGGCTTCTGTTGCAAGGACATGAAGGGGGCTCCTACAATCTCGGTACGGGCAATGGGTTTTCAGTCAAGGAAGTACTCTCCGCAATTGCCAAAGCGGCCGGAAGGCAGGTGCCTTACACGATCAGGGATCGCCGACCAGGGGATCCAGCCGTCCTGGTTGCTGATTCCTCTGCTGCAAGATCGGTTTTGAATTTCGAGCCGGAGTTTTCCGACCTTCACACCATCATTTCATCGGCTTGGGCTTGGCATCTCGCAGCAAACGTGCGGGGCGAGGTGGGGGAACTAATGGCCGGCACGACACCGGGAATTACGGATCTCGGGCTTGCCGCTGATCCTGGTAACGATCAAGCAGCGAGCTTGGTCCCTCGGTCCACTCAAGAACAAGGCAACCCGTCACGCCCTCGGACGGCTGATCCAGTATGATGTCACGGCACGATCCCTGATCCGCCCTCTGGCTTCCGGGACTAGGGCCCCTGGTCGCCGTTGAAAGTCCATTTGGGATTGGATGATCGTTATCGGTTCGGATCTTATAAACATCGTTCGGCTTCGTCAGCTACTCATCCTCCGTTATGGCAGAACACTTCCGATCTCGATCGCCGTCTGTCGCATCACCGGCAGGGCGGTCTTGCAAAGATCCGCCAACGTGGTGCGCGCAGCGCTGGAACTGACATTGAGCGATGCCACGGTTTCGCCACGGCGATTCCTGATGGGCATCGCAATCGACAGCAAGCCGACTTCAAGCTCCTCTTCGATCGTCGCATATCCAGCGTCGCGGATTTTTCGAATCGATTCCATCAGCGCGCCGAGCGACGTCCGCGTCGTCTTGGTCATGGCTTTTCGGTCCATCTGCCGCAGCAGCGCGATCGCTTCGTCGTCGGATTTGGCGGCTAGTAGAACCCGGCCGGAGGTCATGACGTAGGCCGGCATTCGCGTGCCCGGCTTCAGCAGGAAACCCATTTTATGGATCGAAGGCGCATGGGCCACGCTGACCGTTTCCAGGCCGTCGAGAATGCTGACCGAGCAGGACTCTCCGGTTTTTTTCGCGACGGCCTCGACAAACGGCTGTAGCCGGCCGTCCATCCCGGACTGGGACAAATAAGCGTAGCCGAGCCGTAAAATCCGCGGCGTCAGACGATAGTTTTTCTTCTCGAAGACCGCGTAGCCCAGTTCGATCAGCGTCAACAACGAGCGCCGCGCGACCGCCCGGTCGACACCGGACCTCGCCGCGATCTCGGCGAGACTGAGCGTCTCCGCGCCGCCGCCGAACGCTTCGATCACCGTCAGCCCGCGTGCAAACGCGGTGACGAACGACTGACTGCGCGGTTTTTCGGTTGTTTTGAGCATCATGACCGTATGCGGGTACGCTGTCCGGACGACCGGAATGGGCCCGCGATCTTCATTTGACAAGCCCGATGGCGTCAATGTACATCTAATGCACTAACGTGCATAGAGTGCACAAATCAAAAATTGAGTTTCAGCCGACCGTGCCGCTTGTGCGGGCAAGGCCAGGAAACCCGAAGAAAACTCAGGGAGTTATCTCGATGGCTAGCGATGGCAGACATTTGGCCGCCGCCGACGAGGCGAACGGTCGTATTGCCGAGCAATTGAATACTGCCGTCGCCGCGGACTACGACGTGATCGTTGCGGGCGGCGGCGCCGCGGGTCTGGTTGCTGCGGTCACCGCTGCGCGGCGTGGCGCGAAAACTCTTTTGCTCGAACGGCAGGGATGCCTCGGCGGCACCGCGACGACAGGGTATGTCGCCCAGTATATCGGCTTCTTCAACCACGGCATTCAGGCGGTGTGGGGTCTGCCGTTCGAATTCACGCAGCGCATCGTCGCTGCCGGCGGTAGTGACGGCTTCGCCAATTATATGCTTGCGGAGGCCTCGGCCAATCCCGTTCAAATCCATAACTTCCCGTTCAATCCCGAGGTAGTGAAGTGGGTCGCGGACGAATGGGCGGACGAAGCCGGCGTTGACGTGGCTCTTCACAGCAATGTCGTCGGTGTCTTGAAGGACGACGATCGCGTCAGCGGCTTGATCGTGGAGGACGTGGCCGGGCGGCGTGCCTATCGCGCGCGCGTCGTCGTCGATGCCAGCGGCGATGCCACGCCGTCTTTTCTGGCCGGCGTGACGATGAAAGGTCCGGACGACGAAACCCATCATGGTGGCCGGCAACCGCAGAGCCTGGTATTCCGGCTTTCGAACATAGACGTGGCCCGGTTTCGCTCGATCCCGCGGGACCAGAAACGGGCTCTTGCACTCGAGGGCGTGCGGCGAGGCGAGATCTTCTGGGAAAGCTTGTCGTTCATGAGCACGCCGGGCGGCGTTGATGCGATCTGCCTGATGAGCCGCATTCTGAACATCGATCCGCTCGATCCCTGCCAGGCATCTGCCGCGGAGAGGATCGGGCGTCAGCAGGTTAAATGCATCGTCGGATTCCTGAAGCGCGATGTGCCGGGCTTCGAAAACGCCGTGCTGGCCTCGATCGCCCCCCGGATTGGTGTGCGCGAAACCCGCCGGATCGTCGGCGATTATACGCTGACCGAACAGGACATTCTGTCAGGCGTCATATTTCCCGACAGCATCGCGCTCGGCTGCGGGCCGATGGATATCCACGACGCGCAGGGAACGGGAATCCAACTGTTCATGCCGCCCGCGCCGTTCGAGATTCCGATGCGGTGTCTCGTGCCTGCCGGTGTGGAAGGCCTGATCGTCACGGGTCGCGCCATCTCGGCCACGCGCGCCGCGAACGGTGGCGCGCGCCATATGGCGACGGCGATGGCGCTCGGTCA
Organism: Bradyrhizobium sp.; assembly: GCA_028290305.1. The sequence goes on along the minus strand of JAQGKC010000161.1, from coordinate 45,306 downwards.
GGCGGCGGGTTCGATGGCGCTTGTCGCCATCAGCCACGCCAATGCCGTGCACAGCATTCCTGCCGCCAGTGTAAGAAGCCTGCTCGATGCCGACGGAGCGCTTACGACCCGGGAAGCCTGCCTCGCCCGCGCGGCGTCGTCGGCCGGCGAAAGCCGCCGGCAGGGCGTACCGGCGTCGGCGGTCTGATTTTTTTGTCTTTTCCGCCTTACGGAGACCTATCCATGAGTGGCATTGAAACCGTCGCCGAGCCTGCGCGCCGCACCGAACTTTACGGCACGTTCGATGTCGTCGTGCTCGGCGGCGGACCTGCCGGCATCGCTGCCGCGGTGGCCGCCGGACGGTCGGGCGCTACGACGCTGCTGATCGAACGTTATGGTTTCCTCGGCGGCATGGGGACCGCCGCGGGGGTGACCAATTTCTGCGGCCTGCATGCCAACCGTTTCGGCCGCATCGATCGGGTCGTGCATGGGATCGCGGACGATCTGCTCGACGGCATCGCGCGTCTCGACGGCCTTAAGGAGCCTCACACCGTTTTCGGCAAAATCCAGGCCCAGGCCTACGACACTGCGGCCTACAAGTTCGCGGCCGATCAATTGTTGCTCGACGCCGGGGTGAAGATCCTGTTTCACAGTCTCGGCGCAGGTGTATTGATGAGTGCAACGCGGCAGATCGATACACTTTTCATCGAAACCAAATCCGGCCGGCGTGCGGTGCGCGGCCGCGTCTTCATCGACGGTTCCGGCGACGGCGATCTCGCCGCATGGGCCGGCGCGCCTTACGAACTCGGTGACGGCGCCGGTTCGATGATGTTTCCCTCGACCATGTTCCGCATCAATGATGTCGACCGGGAGGCGGAAGCGGCGAGGGCGTGGGAGCCGATCGCCGGCATGATGCAGGCCGCGACGCGTGACACTGGGCGAAAATTTCCGCGCCAGACGCCCATCGTTCGCCCGCAAAAGCACGGGATCGAATGGCGCGCCAACATTACCCAGGTCGGCAACAGCGATGGCAGCGCGGTCGACGGCACCGATGCCGACCAGCTTACCTATGGCGAGATCGAGGGACGCCGGCAGGTCCGCGATACGTTTGAGTTTCTCAAGCAGAACGTGCCGGCTTTCGCTAATGCTTATGTCGTCGATCTGCCGCCGCAACTGGGCATTCGCGAAACCCGCCGAATCTTCGGCGACTATCAGTTGAGCGAAGACGATGTTCTGCAATGCGCGAGCTTCCCTGACACCATCGGCGTCAACGGCTGGCCGATCGAGGATCATGTCGCCGGCGACATCATTTTCCGCTGGCCCGACATTCCGGGAAGCCGTGGCTTCAATCATCTGCCGTTCCGAATGCTGCTGCCGAAGCAGGTCGACAACCTGTTCGTGGTCGGCCGCTGTGCGTCAATGACTCACCGCGGACAATCCGCCGCCCGCGTTTCCGGGGCCTGTTTCGTCATGGGCGAAGCTGCCGGGACCGCTGCAGCAATGGTCGTCCAGAGCAACGGTGCGTGCCGGGATGTCGATGTCGGCGCGCTTCAGAGGACTCTCACGCATAACGGCGTCTATTTGGGGACCGACATGTAACCGCATCGTCGTCTGCCTCGTCATGCGACGACGGCACTTTCATTAAGCGGCTCGCCAGAAGATCGCAAGTTCAGATAGTTGAGGAGGAGTTTCGATGGACGTTTCCCAGAGGACCAGCCTAGAGGCTGCCGAGTCGAACGTGCGATCGTTCCAACGATCTTGCAGACGATTTCATGGAATGCCGTTTATCAGATCCTGGGGTCGGTTACGATCCTGATCGGGATTTTGAGTTACGTTCTGCTGCGCGATAAACCCGACGGCGAACCGGTCATGATCACGACAAAGCCCGATCTGGCGATTCTCCTGAAGAAACGCGATCTCATCTTTCTCGCGCTGGCTGGCTTTGGCGCGTTCTGGGGGACCTGGGGCTTTGCCTTCTGGGCGAACGCCCTGATGATCCGTGGTCACGGACTGTCGCCCGTCAACGCTGGTTTTATCGTGGCGCTCGTCGGAGCGGGCGCGATCGCCGGCAAGCCGCTCGTCGGCCTGCTGTCTGACTGGTTCGGCGGCGTTCGCAAGATCCCGATCATCATTTGCCTGGCCGCATTCGGAGCCATGCTGTTGTTGTTCGGTCTGCTGTCGACTGAACTGCAATTTCGATTTGCGGCGCCAATTCTTGGTGTCACGGCGTTCGTTTACAGCCCGCTGATGGGAGCGATGGTCACGGAGACGGTGGGCCTGCAGCGCGCCGGGGCCGCGACAGGTATCACCGCAGCTTTCTGGCAATTGGGCAGCGTCATCGTGCCGATTGTGGTCGGTCTGGCATTTCAGGCCACCAACTCATTCTATATGGCATTTGTCACTTTGGCTGCCGGTCCGTTGCTGGGCGCGCTCTGCATGCTGTTCGTGCGGGAGCGAGGCGCGAGATTTCCTGCGGTCACTTGATACAGGAATGGCGCTCACGCGCATCTCCCTGGATGGTCATCAACCATTGAGCAATATTTATGCGCCAAACTTCCCGAAACGGAGGCTCACCGGCCACCAATAGAGAACCGGAACTTCCCGGCATGTCTCAGCATTGTTTCAGTAGCTCGGGACTGACCAAGGTGCGAATTCCGGAGTAACGCACGCGCAGCTAAAACCTTCGAGGCATTTGTATGCGACGAACAATTGAACACCTCTTTGAAGCCGTTGAAGCCAATGCCGCCCGCGCGGTTTTCGCGGTGGTGGCTTCTCTGGCGATGACGGGCTGCCTGCGTTTCTTCTGGGAATAATATCGCGACGAAACTCTTCCTACGTTTTCAAGATGTCGGCGTCGGAAAACAATTCCTCGGGCGAAAATTCGGTCGCGATCAGACCATCCTCGACCATGTAGCGGGTGACGACCTTCAGCATCGCGCGGTTCTTCGCAAGCCCCGCCGGCCAGTAATCATTGCCAAGCCGCTGCTCCGTCAAAAGCAGGTTTTCGAGCTGCCACGGCAATATCGTGCACAGCGCGGCTGAATCGAACAGCCTTTCGCGGGCGATTTTCTGGGCCTGCGCAAAGGCATGGAAGATGGCTATCATCAGACCAGGGTTGGATTCGGCGAGTGTCCGTTTGACCGCAATGACATGCATCGGCGGAAATATCCCGGTCTTCGAAAAATAATCGAGCTCTGTCTGCATCGGATCGTCGAACAAGCGGCTCACCGACGCCGAGGGCCAGGTGCTGGGCGCTCGCGCCGTGTACAACGCATCGATTTCACCCTCCGCCAGCAGAACGGCCAGACTCCTGTCGTTTCTCTGCTCGTGTTTGAAGCGGTCGGGATAGAACTGCGGATGCTCGTCTCCAGTGCGGGCAGCCTCCAATCCTCCCGCGACATAAATCGGCGCGGTGCGCGCCAGATCGAAATGATCCTGAAAGATGCCGCGAAGCCAGACCGCCGCAGCCATGTCGAATACGGGAACGCCGATGCGTTTGCCGGCGAGGTCAGCAGGTTTCTTTATTCCCTTCGCCGCATTGACGAAAACGTCGGAGAGCCGGAAATGCCGTGAAGGAAATACCGGCACGGCGACATACGGTCTTTCCGGACGTTCCAGGGATCTCAGATAGGATGAGAGCGGGAATTCGCAGCAGTCGAAAGTGTGCTCGGTCAGTTGCTGGTTGAACAGCGCCTGTACGCCCATCAGCGTCACCTCGGCGGCAACCCCTTCGATCGATACCTCGCCACTGGCGATCGGCCTGGTCCGGTCGGAATCGCTAACGCCTATTTTGAGCGGCAACGCGGGCATGACTTTTCGTTCCTTCGACACTGAGGTGGTTGTGGGCCAGTCGTTTCATCAGAACATCCAGCAGTTCTGGCAAGGCGAGGGGAGTAGCATTGGCGCCTCCGCGCGCGTAGATGGCTGTTGCCCGGGGAATATCGATCTTGAGGCGATGCGAAAGACGCGCAATCGCGGTCTTGCAGTCGTCAGGCACCGGAAGGCAGGCGATCCTGCGTTCTGCAGAGAGGTGATCGTTGGCGCCGATCAGCTCTAGCCGCTTGGCGCCCACCTTCCGCGACGTGGAAACGTGATGAAAAGCGCGCTCGTCCCGTGCCAGCACGAAACTTCGATGGGTGAGGCCCGGGGCAACCCAGGAAATCACGTCGGTATAGTTTCGCCCGATCCGGGAGACGAGGTTCGCCAATATGCGCGCCATCTCATTATGCATGGCGACATATTGCCGGCGCTCTTCATCGCCCCACTTCCAGCGCGTCGCTGTCATGCGAGTCCGGTCTCCAGGGAGACACTGCATTCCCCCTGTTCTCGAAAAGCCCAGGATCGTCATATGCGACCGCCGGAGAAGGCTTTCCGCGGAATTCGGCGATATGCTCATAAGGCACGACGGCCATCGGTTCCGAAATGACCATGCGGTGCAGAACCGTCCCGCTGTTGTCGATGAGCGGCGATAAGTTCAGAACCTCGGGCGAAAATGGCGGTTCGAGCCGTGCCTGCAATTCCTGAGGCAGGTACGAGCGGCCGGATGGCCGGTATCCTTCGTCTAGCAGCCGCTGATTGATCGCCATATGCTCGGAGGAAAAAGGATAGGGCTTGGTCTTGGTGCAAGGCATGAACAGCAGCACGCGACGTTCGGCCTCGGGAAGCTCGGGCTCGTATTCGTTCTGAATGAAGTCCAGCCACTCGGCTATGCGCGGATGCCCAAGCGAGTCGACATTGTCCTGCGGACTATAGAGGCACAATGTCTCGTCGAGCTGAAACGGGCTCTCGATCTTGAGCGCCGATTCGAGGACTCGCTTGGATCGATCTTCAACGGTCACCATGGCCGATCATCCCCCCCGGGAATTCTTGTGATTATGGGATCAAGCTCCTGCTCATCGTAGTCGCGCAACGATTGCAGATGGGCGTCGGCATCTTCGACGAACAGCCCGCGGCTAATTCCAGTGGCGATCCGGTCAACTCCGAATTTGAGCGCGGAGATACCGGCCGAGCAGGCAAGGCTCGGCATGGCCGCAAAGGTGTAACTGAAAATGTTCGCCAGAAACGGCGCTGATCCCTTGGACTTTTCGGTGAACTGAAAACTGGGAGAAAGATAAGGGTAGCCGCCAAGCAGCGAATGTTCCTCACCAGCCGGCGGACGATAGCGATCGGACCAGCAAGCGATCTTGTCGTGGAATCGCGCCAATTCAGGCCGCGCCGCGAGATCGACGGTAAATCCGGTCCCCGCAATCAGAAAATCGAACGCCTCCGTGCCGTCCGACGTGGGCAGCCGAATCTTTTCATTCTCGAAACGAACGTCTTCAAGCGAACAGCCGAGCCGCATGGAGAAATTTTCATGACGGGTGCAGCGGTCGAAGGTTTCCTGCGGAGGCGGCTGGTTCATGTCGAAAATGATCTTCATGAAGCGCCATTTTCGTTCGTCGTCCAGATCGCCGAAATGGCGAAGAAATCCGGCAAACTCCATCCACCGGTTCGGATTGACGGTTGGAAGCTGCTTCCTGCGGACGAAGAGTTCGACCGACGCCGCTCCGCTTTCGAGCGCCATCGCGGCATTGTCGAAGGCAGAGGCTCCGGCGCCCACCACGGCGACCGTCTTTCCTGCCAGCAAGGGAAAATCGATTGGCTCGGAGGTGTGAGCGTAGCATTTTCGGGGCAGGGCATCTGTAATCGCGGCCGGTACGAACCAGCGGCCGGATCCTTCGATGCCCGTCGCAAGCACGACCTTGCGGGCAAGCAGTTTCTGTGTGACGCCGCCGATTCTCGCGTGGATCGCGAGCAGGCCGTCATCCAGCGGTTCGATGTCGGTGACCTCGGCCTCGTTGCTGACGTTGATGCCGGCCGTCTTGCGGACCCACACAAGATAGGCCTGCCACAACTCGCGCGGCATCTTGTTCAATCCTTCCCACGATTGTTCACCGAAACGCGCCTGCCACCAGGCGCGGGCCGACAGGCTGGGAATATCTAGATCCGGTCCTGTCACGATCTTTGGCGTGCGCAGCGTATGCATGCGGGCGAAGGTCAGCCACGGTCCTTCAAGGCCTGCCGGATTCCGGTCGAGCACGCGCAGATTTGTTATTCGCTCGCGTAACAGCCTGAACGCTATCGATGTTCCACTCTGGCCGCCGCCGACGATAATGACGTCATGTACGGCCGTGCCGTTTCGGCTGCCGGGAATTATCCACGGCCGGGCCGGGTATCCGAGGCAGTCCAGTTCAAAACGAACGCGCCGTTCCAACTCGGCGAGATCGGAATTTGTTTCTTCCGCTGCAACCATGAGATTACCCAATCTCCGGCTGGATGCGGCGTTCGATCGAAAGCGGCTCACGCGACATCGATTGGGCAAAGGCGACGACGTGCGGTTCAAGCCGGCCTGCCAGGGCCCGGGACTGGCTGGTCGCTGCGGAAAGCCTTGCGACGCTCTCGTGGACGCGGCGGCGCAGGTCGGTCAGATCGACTGAAATGATCTTCCGGTTGAGTACCCTGAACATGCCGCCAACCATCACGTCGGTCACCGATGCCGAATCGGCTGATGTCACCAATTGATTGACAGGATCGGTGCCGGGGACGAAATCGATGTGGCCAAGGTCGAATAACGCGAGGTCGGCGCAAGCGCCTTGCTCTATTCGACCGCATGATTCGAGTCCCAGAAGTTTCGCGCCGCCCTGTGTCGCGAGCCTGACGATCTCGGTTGCGTGCAGCCAGCCGTCACGCGAGCCAGTGAATATCCGTGCGCCAAAGGATGCCAGCCGCATCGCCTGCAACATGCTGAGTGAATCCGAGGAATTGGCGCCGTCGGTTGCCAGGCCCACATTGATGTCCCGCTCCAGCATGGGCCGGACATACGCAACGCCGGATCCAAGCCTGAAATTGCTGGCGGGGATGTGGGCAATGGAGCAGCCATGTTCGGCGAGCAGGTCGAGATCGTGCTCGTCGGTCCACACGCAATGTGCTGCGGTGAAGCGCGGCCGGAGCATGCCGAGATCGGCCAGATAGCGCGCCGCGGAGCGGCCATAGATCTTCCGGGCGACGACAGCCTGCAGCCGGGATTCCGCGATATGCATGTGGATGGGAAGTTCATGCCGATCCGCGATGTCCATGCAATCCCTCAGGAAGCGCTCGGAACAGTGATGCGGAATCGTGGGTGCGATGGCGATCGTTACGGAATCCGGCATTTCCGTTCGTGCGGCCACAATCGCTTCCACGGCGGCAATGGTCTGCTCTCCGCTTGCCAAGTCGAAGTTGGCAACTGAATGGCGCAAATCTTCGGGTAACGCGTCGGCCAATCCCGGAATTGACTTAAAAAGACTTTGATCGGCGACCATCGGTGCAAGCACAGCGCGCATGCCGGCATCGGCATAAGCTCTCGCTGCGGCTAGAAAACCTTCTTTGGTCGGCCGTGGAAATTCGTAGACGAGGTCAAAGCAGGCGGTGCAGCCCTTCGACAGCATGTCGATCGCACCGAGCAACGTGGACAGATAGATCGTTTCGGGATCTCTCGGCCCGGCGAGCCATGGTCCATTTGTCAGGGAAGCCTCGAGGGTCCACGCTTCGGCAACGCCCTTCATGAGATTGGCATGGCCATGGGTGTGGGCGTTCACGAGACCGGGAATGATCAGGCGATCGCAGGCGTCGTGCTGCTTGGCGGTGGTGGCAGCCAACGAGCCGGGCGCACCGATCTCGGCGATCTTGCCGTCTTCGATCAGCAGGTCCTTGAGATCGGCCTTTCCTGACTGGGGATCGAGGACAAGCCCACCGGTCAGGAGCAGACCTTCATTGGCCTTCATCGATATTGCTCCGCGGGGTGGGTATCGATCCAATGACGGGCAATGTCTGAGCGGCTGGCGAACCAGATTCCTTCATGCGTCGCAGCGAAATCGAGAAACCTCATGACGGCCTCGAACCGCGCAGGCTGGCCCGAAACGCGGCTGTGCAGGCTGACCGTCATCATGCGCGGGTGGCGTGCGCCTTCCGCGTAAAGCACGCGCAGCGCCGATGCCAAGTGATTATAGAAATCGTTCGCGGTACCGAGTTTTGCGGTAGCCAGCCGGTTGTCGTTGTTGGTGAAACTGTGGGGAATGATGAGATGCGGGCGCCCGCCGACTTTCACCCAATAAGGCCAGTCGTCGGCGTAGCTGTCCGAATCGTAGAGGAAGCCGCTGTGTTCGACGAGCAGCGCGCGGGTGTTTCGGCTGGGGGAGTAGCGGCTCTGCCAGCCGAGCGGCCGGCGTCCGATCGCCCGTTCGAGGCCGGCAACGGAACGGGCTATGATTTTTCGCTCTTCGTCTTCGGCCATCAAAAAATGCCGGACGAAACGGTCGCCGTGACAACAAAGGTCGAAATCATACTGCTTGATCGCTTCCGCGATCTGAGGATTGCGCAAAACTGCTTGGGCGCACGCATTGACCGTGACCGGTATAGCGCGTTCCCTCATCAGGTTGATGATCCGCCAGAAGCCTACTCGCGAGCCATATTCGAACAGTGACTCCGCGACGAAATCACGGGTGCCTGCGGGCACTTCTTGTTGAATACCATCGGTGAGGGCGGTTTCCGTGGCATTGTCGCCATCGGGAATGGACGGCTCCGCACCTTCTTCGACATTGAGCACGACCACCAGCGCCAGGCGCGCACCGTTCGGCCACCGCGGATTTGGCGGCGTGCTGCCGTAGCCGATGAAATCGCGATCGTTATTGGCCTTCATCTTGCGAGCGACGCCACAGGCAAGGCATTTCCGATCTTTTCAGCGAGATCCAGTAGCAGTTGATCTCCCCGCGGGCCGGCGATGAACGACAGGCCAACGGGGCAGCCGTCGACGATAACGGCCGGGATGTTGATCTGCGGCAACCGACACAGGCTCGCTACACAGGTGAGAGCGAGTGTCTTTTCCCTGAACTCGATCTGCGCGGACACCGGCGCATCGCGAAGCGGCGGGAGATCGTGCGCGGTCGGAAGGACCAATACGCCGTCGCTGCCGAGCAGCGTCGCCAGCCGGTCCGTCAGGGATTCGCGTCTGATGACAGCGCTCGCGAATTTTGTGGAGTCGACGTGTGACGAGAGTTCGATTCTTTCCGCCACGGCTGGGCTGAGCGTCCGCCCGGGCACCTTGCCCCAGGCGCCGAGCGTCGACCAGAGATCGTAGAGCTGCAGCGGCCTGAATGTCTCCAGCCAGTATTCGACGCCTTCTGCAAACAAGGTCAGCTCGGTCATGCTTCCGAGCGATCTCGCGACCGGCAAAAGCGCCTCGCCGATATGGCGCACGGGGATATCGAACGCATCGCGGGCGAGCATCAATCGTACAGACCTGAATTCTCCGATCGGACCGAAATAGATTTCGCCGACGCGCTTCAACGTCGTCGCGTCGCGCGCGAGCCAGCCGACGGCGTCGAAGCTCGGCGCCATCGCCATGATTCCCGCCACTGACAAGCGGCCATATGTGGTGCGCAAGCCATAGAGCCCGCAAAAACTCGCGGGGACGCGGATCGACCCGCCGGTATCGGTGCCGAGTGCGAAGTCGCAAAAGTTTGCCGCCACGGCGGAGGCAGAACCGCTCGAAGATCCGCCGGGAACGCGGGTCGGGGCCTTGGGATTGATCGGCGTGCCGAAATGCGGATTCATTCCGAACATTCCGCAGGCGATCTCGTCCGTATGCGTCTTTCCGATGAGATGTGCGCCAGCCACCAACGGTACCAGCGCGGCGGGCGCGGTCGTCACGGCGGGATCGGCATCGCGCAACCGGTCCGGGTTGCCCCAGGCGGACTTGTATCCCGCAATATCGATAAGGTCCTTCGCCGCAAATGACAGGTCCACCAGCGGTCCATCCTTCATCAGTCTTAGCGAGGACGGACCGTGCTCGACGAATGCGAGGCGCCTGATTTCTTCCACACTGTACATGGTTGCAACTACTCAGCGGCGTCGGGGAGCTTCAGATGTCCCTCAGGCAACCCGTAAGAGCCCATGAACTGGTCGACGGCGCCCTTTACGTCATCCCAATCGAAAAACCGGAAGGAATTTCCGCGCGTCACGAAAGGAGCGCCTGAGTAGAACATTTCATATTGCAGGTGACGCGAGCCGAATTCGGAGCCGACGGCGTCCCATGCGAGCTTCATCAGCTTGACGCGCTGTTCCGACGTCGCAATCGGCGACCGCTGCGTCTTGTGAATGATGGCGTTGGTTTCCGGGGTTGCGAAATCGGCGTAGGATGACGGGACCATGATCATGCCGCCGCCTGAAAGCGAGCGGATCGCTTCGGCGATCTCGGGATAGGTCGTCTGGGCGATGACCTGAGCTGCGCAAAGCATAGCCCGATCTGGTACATAGAATTCCCCGAAGTTCTCGCCCTTGAGCTCCATCGCGATCACGAGCGCTTCGATGTTGCTGACCTTCGCGGCCATCAGTCCCAAGGTCTCCCGCACCTGAGGATAGTTGATGATGTTGTTGGTCTCGGCGATTTTACGCGCCAGCCCGAGCATGAACCTCAGCTTCACCATCAGGCGGACGATGCACTGATAGTTCTGAAAAACATGGGCTCTGGTATCGTGCCACTGCGCATGCGCCATCCTCAGGTCCTTGAAGACGAAGACACGGTCCCAGGGGATCTTGACATCGTTGAAGTGGACGACAGCGTCGTTCTCATCGAACCTGGACGAAAGCGGGTAATCGAACGTCGATGTCGCGTTTTGTTCGTAGCTGCGCCTGGACATCAAGGTGAGGCCCTTGGCGCCCAGCGGAACGACGGCCGTGAAAGCGTAGGCTTCGTCTCCGGCCTGCAATGCCTGGAAGCCCGAAACCAGCAGTTCGTTCGCCATGACGCCGCTGGTGGCCAGCATTTTCGCGCCACGAATGGTTATCCCCCCTGAATCTTCGTCAACGACGGACGCCACAAGATGCGGATCGGGTTGCCCGCCTGCTGATTTGGCTTTGTCGGATTGCGGGTTGATGATGACGTAGGACAGGAAAAGGTCGTTATCCCGGGCGTATTGAAAATAGGATTCCAGGGCGGCCGCGCGGGCCGGGTCGTAATCGCGAAAGGCCGCGATTCCCATCCGGAAGCCCGCCAGCGTGGACGCGACGTGGTCTGGCGATCGGCCGATCATGCCGCATGAAAGCGTCGACCATTTTTCAATGGCCTGACGGCGCCTGACCAGGTCTCCATAGGTCTTTGGAAGCTGCCAGGCCAAATTGACCCGCTCGCCGCTGGTCGGCGATTGGAACGTCATCTGTTCGAGGTTTTCGGGCGCAGCCTGATAATCGTAAAGGGTGGCGGCAGTGCCGACTACGCCCCGAAAGCAACTGTCGCTCGTAACATCAACGACCTTGCGTCCGTCGATGTAGATAGAGCGATTGTCGCGCAGACTTGAAAGGTAGGCATTTCCGTCTTTGGCCATGGAGGACTCCGCAAAACGTGCTGGAATCCGACGCCAGGCATTTACCCATTGCAGCCGGAATTGTCATGAACAGTATGGTTGGGGAAGATTGGTGGTCAAGCCGATCCGTTGAGCAGGGTGGTCGTCGGCTTCACTGACTTTTTCGGGTCGGATCCGATGGTGTGATCAGCGATTGAGCACAAAGATACGAAAATTGTGCAATTGCATACCATCGACCGTTTACGCGCCAGATTTGGCAACTGACCTATATGCTTGTCATGAACGCGGAAGCTGCTCGGCCATGTTCGAAACGCAGCCGCGCTAGATCCATCCCAACCGGCACGCCATCGGTAACGCGCCATTCGCCGCCGATCATCACCCGGTCGGCCTGGTGCGCACCGCAAAGCACGAGCGCGGCAATCGGATCACCCGCTCCGGAAAACCGCAATTCGTCCAAGGTGAAGCAGGCGAGGTCCGCCTGGCGCCCAACTTCTATTCTGCCGATATCACGGCGTCCGAGACACTTGGCGGATCCTTCGGTCGCCCACCGAAAAGCATCCAGATGAGTGATCGAGGATGCGCCGTAGGCTAGACGCCCCAGCAGAAAGGCGTGTCGGACCGACTCCATCAGGTTCGAACTATCGTTCGAGGCGGAGCCGTCGACGCCAAGGCCAACTGTCACGCCGGCCGCCTCCAGATCCTTGGTCCGACAGATGCCCGACGACAGCACCATGTTCGATGTCGGACAGTGGCAAATTCCCATCCCATGCTTGCCGAGACGCGCGATCTCCGCATCGTTGAAGTGGATGCCGTGCGCCAGCCAGACGCGTTCATTCAGCCAACCCACTTCTTCGAGGTAGTCGAGTGGTCGACAGCCAAAGTGATGAAGACAATAAGCATCCTCGTCGCGGGTTTCTCCCAGGTATGAAGCAGGCAATTATGCCGCTCGGCGAGACCAGCCGTATCGATCATGAGTTGCTTGGTGACGTTGAAAGGAGCGCACGGGGCCAAGGCGACGCGCAGGAAAGAGCCTTCGCTCGGATCGTGATATTTGGCGAGAACCCGTTCGCAGTCGGAGATGACCGTGTCGTAGTCCTGGATCAATCGTTCGTCGGCAATGCCACCGTCCGTAAAGCCGAGATTGATGGCACCACGCGTCAGCGTGATGCGCATTCCCAGTTTCGAAGCTTCTTCGGCCTCGATGTCAACGGCGTCGGCCATATCGTCCGGAAAGACGAACAAGTGATCCGAGGCGGTACTGCAGCCGGAGATCAGCAGTTCGGTCAGCGCGACGCGTACGGCGAGACGGAAGCTATTGCGATCAAGACCTGCGCCCCAGATCGGATAAAGCTGCTTCAGCCATGGAAACAGGTCCTTGTTGATGGCCTGCGGATGCGCGCGCGTCAGCGTCTGGAAAAAATGATGATGAGCGTTGACAAGGCCTGGGATGATGACGTGCCGCCGGGCATCGAAAATCTCGTCGCAGGGTGTTGCCGGGCCATCCTGCCCGACAAGTTCGATGATCTTGCCATTCTCGACGACAAGCCCGCGCTTGCCTCCTTCCGCCAGCATTGCGATCGGATCGCGAATCCAGGTTTTCATCGATTCCGCACGGCTAGGTGGCCTTCTTGTGCGCGAGCCAGCGGCCTGATTCCGCCGCGAAAAACAACTCGGCCAGCGCGGCATTGAATGCGTCCGGTTCTTCGCTGGTGACGTTGTGGCCGGTGCGAGGAATGACCAGGAGAGCCGCGGTCGGTGCCGTGCGTTTCAGAAAGAAGCTGCCTTCAAGACACGGTTCGTCTTCGTCGCCGACAATCACAAGCAAGGGCGGCGTGAAGCGCTTCAGTTCGGCTTCCATTTCCCCAAGGGTTGGGCGCTTGAGTTGCACACCGAACATGGTGAGCGAATGGCCCACCGCGGAATGCTCGCCGAGCATGCGTGCGAATTCGGACCAACCGCGCGGGTCCTTATTCTTATGGGCCTGACGCATCGGCGCGTCGGCATATTTCGCCGCCGCCGACGTAATACCTTCTTCGGCAAACATCTTGCCGGTCTCGGCGGCCTGCCGCTTCATCGCCTCGGAACGTTCGGCATCCGGGAGAGAACCCCAGCCGCATCCAGCGGCCACCACCGAGATGCAGCGTTGTGGCGCGTGGATGCCGAAATGCAGCGCGGTGTAGCCACCCATCGAATGACCGACGACATGAGCCTGCTCGATTCCCAATCCATCGAGAACGGCAGCAATATCGTCACGCGCGATGTTCTGGCTATAGCGCGCTGGATCTTCCGGAATATCAGATGGCGGATAGCCGCGCTGACTGAACGTGATGCATCGATGCGAGCGCGAGAAAAATCTGAGCTGCGGCTCCCAAGTCCGGTGGTCGCCGGCGAATTCATGGACGAAAATGACGGCGCTTCCGGTCCCGGTCTCTTCGTAATAAAGTTGAGTGCCGTCAAGCGCCTGAACGTAAGGCATTCCACCTCCTTAAGCCCAAAAGGAATTCATGAGCAAGGGTGGATGCTAATTGGCATATTCTGCTTCTGCAACATTGCGCGACGGCGATCTTCACGCGATAAGCGGGACGCAGGTGCTTTTCCCACCTCGCGTTCTGATACCTGCATGTACACCCGTATGGTCGCGTTGCATCGAGCGCGGCGTCACGTGGATTTCCGCGAAGACTGCAAGAGTTACGAGGACGCCCTACGTCCAAGAGCGGTACTATTAAATTCAGACGATTTTCGGTTGTGGCATTTTGCGGCATCCAGACACTTGTGGCGCGGCTTCGAAGGCGCCGCTTTTCTTTTGAGTTGAAGCTACGCCGTTGTGACGGCTGTCGCTGATCGCTAAGCGCTGATTTGCAGCTTGGCTGCTCGAGATCGCATGGTCCACGGATCAGCGAGCCAGCGCCGAAATGCCGGCCGCGGAAGCCAATTTGATCGTTTGGACAGGGCCGGCGGCGACGTTGCAGTTTGATCGCAATAATCGGTTTTGCTGCTCCTAAGGTATTTTTGGCCTGGCCGGCTGGTGAATTTAGCCCGCCGGCCACTGAATTTTGGCTCCAATTGGCGTCCGGCGGTCGGATTTAACCGCTGAATCGAGCCGGCTTCGCCGGCTTGGCGCGCGGATTGCTTGTGCATTCGAAGGCGGCAGCTGCCGCTGCGTTATCTATGGCCGGGGCTGATTGAAAACATGGACCATTCGGAATTGGCAGATCTGAAGCCGCGGTTGGTTCTTACCGGCATTACCAAGCGCTACCCGAGCGTCGTGGCCAACGAAGACGTCTCCTTGAGCGTCCGTCCGGGCGAAATTCATGCGGTGTTGGGTGAGAATGGTGCCGGCAAAAGCACGCTGATGAAGATCATCTACGGCGTCACCAAACCTGATGTCGGAACCATCATGTGGAATGGTCAGTACGAAACCATCGTCGCGCCATCACAAGCCCGGCGCATGGGGATCGGCATGGTGTTTCAGCATTTCTCCTTGTTCGAGACCCTGACGGTCTGGGAAAACATCGCCCTGGCATTAGACGAGCATGTCCCGACGGGGCAACTGGCGGCCCAGATAACCGAGGTATCGGAGAAATATGGGCTCCCGATTGACCCGTATCGTCTCGTTCACAGCATGTCCGTAGGCGAGAGGCAGCGCGTCGAGATCGTGCGTTGCCTGCTTCAAGAGCCCAAGCTTCTGATCATGGATGAACCCACCTCTGTCCTTACGCCGCAGGCCGTCTTGATCTTGTTCAAGACCCTTCGTCGTTTGGCGTCGGAAGGATGCAGCATTCTTTACATCAGCCACAAGCTCGACGAAATACGTGCGCTTTGCGACACCGCGACGGTATTGCGCGGTGGGCGTGTCAGCGGCAGCGCGATTCCTCGGAACGAGACCAACGAGAGTCTCGCTCGATTGATGATCGGCGGCGAGTTGGCGGAATGCCATCTCACCCCGCGCGAACCCCAAGAGGTGCGGCTCGATGTCGAGCATTTGACGCTGGCGACGCCAGATCCCTTTGGCACGTCGCTCAAGGATATCAGTATGCAGGTGCGGGGCGGCGAGATCTTAGGCATCGCCGGCGTTTCCGGGAACGGTCAGAAAGAACTGATGACAGCGCTCTCGGGCGAACGTCTGAGCGGCGGATCGATGATCAGGTTATTCGGGCAACCCGTTGGCAATCTCAATCCGGCAAAGCGCCGCGCGCTTGGGCTGACCTTCGTTCCCGAAGAGCGTCTCGGACGCGGAGCGGTGCCGCCGATGAGTCTGGCCTACAACGCCCTTCTCACTGGCGCACGAAAGGGCATGGTGCTGAGTGGAATGATCCATCCTGCGGTCATGAAGACCTTTTCCAAAGCCGTCATCGAACGCTTCAAGGTCAAATGCGGCGACGAGCAATCTGTCGCCTCGAGTCTTTCAGGCGGAAATCTGCAGAAGTACATCGTTGGAAGAGAGACCATGCTGCAGCCCAAAATGATGATCGTGGCCCAGCCAACGTGGGGTGTGGATGTCGGGGCTGCACAACTGATCCGGCAAGCGTTGATTGATCTGCGCGACCAGGGCGTGGCGCTCCTCGTGATATCCGAAGAGCTCGACGAGCTTTTCACGATCAGCGATCGGCTCGCGGTGCTGGCTGGGGGGCGGCTTTCGCCCTCGGTCAAGCCAGCCGAGACATCGATCGAGCAAATCGGGACATGGATGAGCGGAAAATTCGGTGATGGCGTAAGCGACGGCTCGGCTCCGGCGGCTTCGCACCTGGAGGCTGCCTATGTTCAGGCTTGAGCGACGCGCCACGCCTTCTTCCACAATGAGTGTCGTTTCGCCTTTGCTGGCGGCGATTGGTATGCTCGTGACTGGATTTTTGTTGTTCAGCGCGTTGGGCAAGGATCCGGTGGAAGCTTTCTATCTGTTCTTTATCAAGCCGCTGTCGACGACCTACGGCTTTGGCGAATTGTTGCTGAAGACGACGCCGCTATTGCTGTGCGGGTTAGGTCTGGCCCTGGGCTTTCGGGCTAACGTCTGGAACATCGGCGCCGAGGGGCAACTCACCATGGGCGCGATCGCCGGAGGTGGCGTCGCGCTCTGGTTCGGTGAAAGCGATTCCAGTTTTGCGATGCCGCTGATGCTGTTGGCCGGAGTCCTCGGCGGGATGGCTTGGGCTGCGATCCCCGCGTTCCTGCGAACCCGATTCAACACCAACGAAATTCTCGTCACGTTGATGCTGGTGTACATTGCCCAATTGCTATTGTCCTGGCTGGTGCATGGGCCATGGCGCGATCCCCAGGGACAAAACTATCCGCAGTCGCAAGGCTTCGGGGACGCCGAGACCATGTCGGTTCTTATCAACGGAACGCGCGTGACCTGGGGTATCGTTTACGCCCTGGTACTGGCGTTGGTCGCCTGGGTGTTCTCCCAGAAGACCTTTGCCGGCTTTCGGATGCAGGTAGCAGGGCTTGCACCCGCCGCCGCGGCCTACGCCGGCTTTTCGGAGAAGCGCAATATCTGGATCGCGCTGATGCTCTGCGGAGCTACCGCCGGCCTTGCCGGCATTTGCGAAGTCGCGGGCCCGATTGGACGGCTGCAGCAGCAGATTTCGCCGGGCTATGGTTTCGCCGCGATCATTGTCGCCTGGATCGGACGGTTGCATCCGATCGGCGTCGTGTTCGGCGCGTTGCTGATGTCCTTGCTTTATCTCGGCGGCGAGTCGGCGCAGATGGGGATGGGATTGCCGTCCGCGATCACCGGACTGTTTCAGGGATTGTTGTTGTTTTACCTGCTGGCCGCGGATTTGTTCATCACCTTCCGGCTAAAGCGGGTCGGAGTAGTCGAGAGTACCGCGGCGAAACCGGCGGCACCGGTGGAGAGCGCGATATGAATCCTCTTATTCCAATGATTGCCAGCACCGTGGTAGCAGCCACGCCGCTGATCTATGCCGCGCTCGGCGAAACCGTCGTCGAAAGATCCGGCGTCCTCAATCTCGGCATTGAAGGCATGATGCTGATCGGCGCGGTGGCCGGCTTTGCCGCTACCCGGGCAACCGGCAGCGATACGGTCGGGTTCATTGCTGCGGCTGCAGCCGGAGTTGCGTTGTCCCTGATCTTTGGTTTTCTCACGCTGAACCTGCAGACCAATCAGGTGGCGACCGGTCTCGCGCTGACTTTGTTCGGGATCGGGCTGTCAGCCTTCGTCGGTTACAATCTGGCTGGGTTGCCGGTGAACCGGCTGTCGCCGATCACAATTCCTGGACTGACCGCCATTCCCGTTCTGGGCGATCTTTTGTTCCATTACGACATCATGGTCTATCTTTCGGTCGCGCTGTTCCTCGGCGTGCAATGGTTCCTGACGAAGTCCCGTGCAGGCCTGACGCTGCGCGCGATCGGGGAATCGCCGGGTGTCGCTCACGCCATCGGAAAACCGGTCTTGGCGACCCGTTATTTGGCGGTGATGTTTGGTGGCGCGACCGCCGGTATCGCCGGCGCCTACCTGTCGCTGGTGCAGACGCCGATGTGGGTCGAAGGCATGTCGGCCGGCAAGGGCTGGATTGCGCTCGCGCTTGTCGTGTTCGGTACGTGGAAGCCAGCGCGTGTTGTGATCGGGGCCTATCTGTTCGGCGGCGTCACCCAGTTTCAGCTGTTCGCGCAAGGGTTCGGCCTGCCGATCCCGACCGAGTTCTTGTCGATGTTGCCTTACGCAGCCACGGTGATCGTTCTGGTCATCATCTGTCGCGATCCCAAAACGATTCTGCTGAACCAACCGGCTTCTCTTGGCCGCAGCTTTCATTCGGCCGCGTGAGGGCTTCGCGGTCCAGTCCCCACAAGCAGTTCCAAGCTCTAACCAAAAAGGTAAGCATCATGCAGCTAAGTAAAACTTTGAAATCTTTACCTCTATGCATTGCAACGGGTCTGATGGTGGCAGCGCCGGCGGCAGCCTTCGCCGCCGAGCCTCTTAAGGTCGCTTTCGTCTATTTGGGTCCGCGCGGCGACGGCGGCTGGACGCAACAGCACGATATGGGCCGGCTGGGCTTGGAAAAAGCGCTCGGCTCCGCGATCAAGACCACCTTCGTGGAAAATGTCCCCGAGACCGCCGATTCCGAACGGGTCTTTCGTCAGCTCGCCGCCGACGGCAACAAGCTGATCTTCGCAACCTCGTTCGGTTACATGGAGCCACTCCAGAAAGTCGCCAAGCTGTTTCCCGATGTTAAATTCGAGCACGTCAACGGCTTCAAGACCGCGGCAAATATTTCTGTCTATGAGCCGCGCTTTGAGGAAGGCTTCTATCTGATCGGTACCCTCGCGGGCCAGATGACGAAGACCAACACGCTTGGCTTCATCGGGTCCTTCCCGATTCCCAGCGTCATTCGCAACGTCGACTCCATGACCCTTGGCGCGCAGGCCGTAAATCCGAAGGTCAAGACAAAGGCTATCTGGGTCAACACCTGGTACGATCCCGGCAAGGAACGTCAAGCGGCCGATACTCTGATTGCGGAAGGTGCCGATAACGTCGCGCAGAACACCGACTCGCCGGCGTCGATTCAGGCGGCGCAAGAAAAAGGCACATACGCCTTCAGTATTGACGCCGATATGTCCAGCTTCGGCAAGAAGGCCCAGCTCTCGGGCACGACGGAAGACTGGAGCGGCTACTACATCGCCGAAACCAAGAAAGTGCTGGACGGTAGCTGGACCGGAAATCGGCACACCCGTTGGGGCATCAAGGAAGGAATGGTGGTGATGGCGCCGCTCAATCCCGATATCCCGCCCGCCGCCGTGAAAGTTTTCGAAGAGAAGAAAGCCGCGATTGTCGCCGGTACGCTGAACCCCTTCGCCGGACCGATCAAGGACAATACCGGCAAAGAAATGGTTGCCGCCAACGCCGCGATGCCCGACGCCACCTTCAACTCGCTTAACTGGTATGTCGACGGCATAGATGGCAGCGTTCCCAAGTGAGCGACGTCTGAGTTCGACGCCAGAGGATTGAAGCTGTGCCGGCGCCTCGGTGAGATGGCGCCGGCACATTTCTTGACTAAAGCCGAAGTTCTAACCCCGATCATCGCTCGTCCTTATCAGCCATGAAATCCGCACTCGAAGCCATCCACGTCTCGAATTCCTCTTTGCCGATCATCGATATCGGCGGCCTCTCATCCGGTTCGTTGACCGACCGGAAAGCTGTTGCCGAACGTCTCTGTGCGGCCTGTCTCGACAACGGCTTCTTTTACATCGCGAACCACGGCGTGTCGGCGGCTTTAATTGATGCGCTTTTCGACGAAACGAAGCGCTTCTTCGATAGCCCCGCGGCGGTGAAAAGTGCCGTCGATAAAAGTCTCTCCTTCTGCCAGCGCGGCTTCGAACCGATGCGGGCGCAGACGCTGGAGGTCGGGGCGCCGCCCGATCTCAAGGAGAGCTTTTACATTGGGCCCGAGCTGTCGCTCGACGATCCCCGGGTGGTGGCGCGGCGTTTCAATCACGGCCCCAACAACCTCTGGCCCGCAGGCATGCCCAACTTCAGGCCGGTGACCGAAACCTACTTCAGCACCATGCTCGGTCTGAGCCGGAAGCTGATGCGGGGATTGGCGTTGGCGCTCCAACTCGACGAGGATTATTTCGCGGTCTATTGTAGCAACCCGCATGCCACGCTGCGACTCCTGCATTATCCCCCGCAGCCTGCAAATGCTGCGCCCGGCGAGAAGGGGGCTGGCGCGCACAGCGATTTCGGAGGCCTGACGCTGCTCTTGCAGGACGAGGTCGGCGGCCTCCAGGTTCAGGGAAAAACCAAGAGCGAGTGGATTCATGCCACCCCAATTCCAGGTACCTTCGTCGTCAATCTCGGCGATATGATCGCGCGCTGGACCAATGACCGCTTCCGCTCGACCGTGCACCGGGTCGTCAACGCTTCGGGTCGCGAGCGTTATTCCGTACCGTTTTTCTTTTCCGGCAATCCCGACCAGGAGGTCGAATGCCTGCCGTCTTGCCTGGAGAGTGGCGACATCCCGAAATATCCGCGTACGACGGTCGAAGGCCATCTTAGGGAGATGTACCGGCGGACCTACAAATAGGGCTTCCACGCTTATCAGGCATGTCTGACTTCGATCCCGTCATTCTCATCCATGGTGCCTGGCAAGGGTCTTGGGCTTGGGCGCGCTTCATGCCCTATCTTCAGGCGGCGGGCTTGGCAGCTTACGCCATCGATCTCCCCGGCAACGGTGTCGGTGGTTCAGATCCTGCCGACGTCACGTTCGAGGCTTGCCTGCAGCATGTCTATGGCGTCATCCGCGCCCTCGACCGGCCGGTCAGTCTGGTTGGCCATTCCGGCGGCGGACTCCTGGTAACGGCTTTCGCCGAGCGCTGGCCCGAATGTGTATCGCGGTTGGTATATGTCGTTGGGATGATGTTGCCGGATGGGACAAGCTTCGAAAATCTCGTCACGTTAGTCAGGCAGCAGCATCCCGAAGCCTCCGGCATCTGGCCGCACCTCGAATGGTCGGCAGACCGCAGGGTGTCGAGCGTTCCGGCCCAGGCGGCTATCGCTATTTTCCTGCACGATTGCACGGAGACTGATGCGGCAGCCGCCGCCGCACAATTGACGCCGCAGGGCGAAGGTGGCCGCGCGGTGACAACGCTCGCAACGGCCGAGCGTTACGGCAAAATCCCGCGCCTTTATGTCGAAGCCTTGGATGACCGATCCGTGATCCTGCCTGTGCAGCGCGCCATGCAAGCCCTCGCGCCCGGTACATTGGTGGTCTCCTTACCGACCGGCCACGCCCCTCAGCTTTCCGCGCCTGCTCGTTTGGCGGAGGCGCTCATTCCTTTTCTGACTTCCATCGTATGATTGAAGGGGCGTGGTCGTATTCCGATCAGAATTTTCTTGCCCAGAGCTGGGTTAGACCGGCCAGAACACGGATTCGTACTGTGGAGCGTGCGGCTGCGCGGCTTATAGCAGCGCGCTCTGTTGCGCACGGAGTATGCCGGCGTCACGATGCGAGACAACCTCATCAATTAATTCGTCGATGATTTGAAACGGCGTTATAAGCGACGTGGAGGAACCCTGAGATCCGATCCGCTCAGTCGGCCCCGGAAGATCGTTGGCTAGTTTTCAATCCTTCATTGAGGGTAACAATGTGCTCCAATATGCCCTTCCACATCGGGCCAAAACTGCGAGAGCACAGAACGTCCAGGCCAGTCGTTGCAAATCGTCAAGCGCATCGGCGCGACGTCAAAAGCTTTCAGTTGTGCAAATCGGAAGCGGCCCCGTAGTTTCGTGCTGCACACTGCGGGCAAACCACGCTGCAATTGGAGTGACGAAAGATGAATCCACCAGTCACTGATTTCATCGCGACGGAAGCACGCTTTGGCGCCCACAATTACGAACCGCTCGGCGTCATTCTGTCGCGCGGCGAGGGCGTCTGGGTGTGGGATACGCAAGGCAACCGTTATCTCGATTGCCTCTCCGCCTATTCGGCGGTGAACCAGGGCCACTGCCATCCGAAGATCCTGGCCGCCATGGTGGAGCAGGCGGGCAAGCTGACGTTAACCTCCCGCGCCTTCCACAACGACCAACTCGCCCCCTTCTACGAGCAGATCGCAGAGTTGACCGGCTCCCACAAGGTGCTGCCAATGAACAGCGGTGCCGAGGCGGTGGAGAGCGCGATCAAGTCCGTGCGCAAATGGGGCTACGAGGTGAAGGGTGTGCCGGATGGGCAGGCCGAGATCATCGTCTGCGCCGATAATTTCCACGGACGGACCCTCGGTATCGTCGGCTTCAGCACCGATGCGTCGGCACGCGAGCATTTCGGGCCGTTCGCGCCGGGATTCAGGATCATCCCCTTCGGCAACGCCAAGGCGCTGGAGGAGGCGATCACGCCGAACACGGTCGCCTTCCTCGTCGAGCCGATCCAGGGGGAGGCCGGCGTCATCATCCCGCCATCAGGCTATTTCACGAAGGTACGCGAGCTCTGCACCGCGCACGACGTGATGCTGATCCTCGACGAGATCCAGACCGGGCTCGGCCGCACCGGTAAATTGCTCGCGGAGCAGCATGATGGCATTGAGGCAGACGTGACACTACTCGGCAAAGCGTTGTCCGGCGGCTTCTATCCGGTGTCGGCCGTGCTTTCGAACAACGCAGTGCTCGGCACCCTGAAACCCGGCCAACACGGCTCGACCTTCGGTGGCAATCCGCTCGCCTGTGCGGTGGCGCGGGCAGCCCTGCGCGTGCTTGTCGAGGAAGGGATGATTGAGAACGCAGCCGTCCAAGGCGCGCGCTTCCTCGATGGCCTAAGGAGCATCCGCGCCAATACGATTCGTGAGGTGCGCGGACGCGGGTTGATGATGGCGGTCGAGCTTCACCCCGAAGCAGGCGACGCACGTCGCTACTGTGAGGCGCTGCAGGACAGAGGCATCCTTGCCAAGGATACCCATGAACACACAATCCGCATTGCCCCACCACTGGTGATCACCAGCGACCAGGTCGACTGGGCGCTGGAGGGGATCGGAGCGACATTGAGGCAGGATTTCTCGTGAGGACTCGGTAATTGAGCGAGGGAGATCGCGATTTCACGTCAATCGCGGAAACAGGTGCCTTGCTCGATCGTAACGACGCGACTAGGGAGCGGGTTCGATCAGCACTGTACGATCGAGTGCACCGTGTCCCTATCGTGGCAGGGCGTCTCGTCGAACTGCGCCAGCCGACTCTTCGCGCTTAACTTCGGGAAACAGCCACATGGCGAAAATCATGAAAAAGCCGAGGAATGCGACGACGTATTGAATGCGATCATGCCCAAGCATGTGTTGAGAGTAAAAAGCAATGGCCGTCACGAGGACGACAACCAGTGAAAGGCCAAGCTTAATTTTTACCGGCATCGCTGTATTCTCCGAACGAATTCACGACATGTTGCCCATGACGGTCACGCGACTTTCGCAAGGGTTGCGAGAGCCAATATCTGAACGCCGACTAGTACGACAAGTCCGGTCTTTCCATCACGTAACGACGAAGGCCAAACTTCGAAAAGTCCAGGCGCGAACAGAACGACGAGACCCGCTATGACAATCAATGTGCTCCACCTGAGTTCGGCGTAACCGTAAAGTCCCGTGCCCATCAAGAGTGCTGTCAGTAAAACGGCGTTGACCACAATCAGCAGCGTCGCGGCGCTTGACCTCGCTGAATCCGGGCGGGAGCGGAGCGGAAACATGCCGGCAACGACGAGGAAAGCCACCGTACAGATGGTCGCGAACGCGGCGAACCACAGCAGGCAGATCCAGTTCGGCTCGATGACACTCATCACTACCTCTCCGCTCGGTTGCGCAGCGAACGATGGGACGCCGCGCTATTCGGCTGGTGCGATGAATCCCGCAGAGGGCTGTGCCATGTCCGGTTTAGGCGTGCGCGAGGTCTTGCGCATATTGGTCTTGACGAAGCGCGTGTCATAACCGTTCAGGAGATGGCCAATCAGACCGCGATCGAGATCAGAGGTGCCAAACAACCAATCCATAACCGGGAACGTCAGGTTCATGTTTCGCTCCATCATAATCGATTGATTGTGATGGGCTGTGTGATGACGCCGGATCGTGTTGACGAAGGGAGCATTACGCACGAACCAGTTTTCATCGACGTGGCAACAGAAGTGCATGAACTCGTAGATCAGGTACATCGAGGTCGTCGTCGAGATAAGCAACCAACCGACATTCGGCGAAATCAACCAGCCTAGAATAAGAGCGGGCGGGATCGACATCATCGTGAAGGTCACCAGGGCGTAGGGCGGAAAGAATGTTACGCGCCAGTCGTTATGGTCGGCGAAGCGCATCTCCTGCTCCGTGAAGAACTGGTGATGCATCAGCGTGTGTCGGTTGTAGATAGCGCGGAACGCTTTTACCTGCGATGGCCTGTGCATCACGAAGCGATGAATCCACCATTCGAAGAAATTAGCGCACAGAAAAGTCACAGGTACGATGCCCAGCTCCCACCAGCGCAGGTCGCTGATGTTGGCGAAATAGACCGACAGCGCGGTAAATCCGATCACATAGATAACGAAGGCATGAAGCCAGCCATTGTACCATCCTGCGATGCGGTGGCGGTACGTCGCCCTGTAATTCCGCTGGCGCTCCGTCATTTGGCTGGACGTTAGTTCCATCTGGTCGCCTCCGTCTCGCGTGATTTTCCATCTGATATATCATCAATCTATTAGATCTGGCAACGAGCTTCTGGGCTTGTTTGCGGGCGTTGCCTGAAAAAAGCGCTTGATGCGATGTCACTGATATATTTATGGTATGGCAACGAGCGCACGACAGATGCGCGTGGATAACGGGAGGCATTCATGAAGTTCACGCGCCGCAATTTTTCCCGACTCGCCGGTACTGGCATCCTGGCGGCCGCTGCTCCGGGGATTTTTGCCCCCGCCTTGGCGCAGGATAAACCGCTTCGGATTGGAATTGTTGCGCCGCGATCAGGAGCTGCCGGTACCGCCGGCGAGTGCGGAATTCGCGCGGTCCAATGGGCGGCCGAGCGGATGAACAGGGATGGCGGCATCTCCGGGCGCAAGATCGAGCTTGTGATCGAAGAAGAGACCAATCCGAAAGATACCATCGAGCGCTTTCGACGTTTGATCCTTCAAGAAAAGGTCGAGGCCGTTCACGGGTTGATCTCGACCGGCGTCAGCCTCGGGGTCGCACCCGTAGCGGAGGAGGAGCAGGCGCTTCTTGTCATGTGGGATGGCACGACGCAGGACGGCGTCAAGGAAATGATGCCGAATCCGCGCTACGTTTTCCGTTCAACCGATAACGAATGCGAAGCGGTGATGGGTTCGCTGCTGGCGATCAAGTATTTCAAGGGCAAATTCAAGCGCGTGGCTGGAATCAATCCCGACTACTCCTATGGCCGCAACAATTGGGAAGCGTTCAAACAAATCCTGGCCCGGTACGGCGTCGAGGCGGAGTTCGTCGCCGAACAATGGCCGAAGGTTGGGACAATGGACCTGACCTCACATATCGCCGCCCTCAACGCCGCCAAGCCGGATCTTATTTTTTCCTCGATGCTGTTTGCCGATTTGCCCGTGTTTATGAAGCAGGGAAATGCGGCCGGTCTGTTCGAAGGCGTCAAAATGGTGTTGCCGGCAGCCGGATGGCAGATCAATCAGCTCAAGAAAGAGTTCATGCCGGAAGGTGTGATCTTCGGACACAACACGTTGTATTTCGATCACCCGCAGGCGTCTTCACTGCAGAAGGCGTTCGTTCAGGATTACGTGGACCGATATAAGGAAGTACCGCACTGGGAAGCAGACAGGGCGTATTTCGCGCTCGCCACCTACAAGGCTGGCGTCGAAGCCGCGCAAAAAGCAGCGAGCAAATGGCCAACGCCGGAACAGGTGGCGGAAGCGATGCCCGGCCTGGAGGTTGAAAGTCTCGGCGGCAAGGGACGTTTCCGCAAAGATAAGATCGCCGAACAGGTTTTCTATCAGGGCCCGTCCACGAACACCAATAAATACGATTTTCCGACGTTGGCTTCGATCGACACCTTCCAGGCTGAACAATTGCAAAAACCGCCGGGCGCAGATTTCTGGGAGTGGATCAAGAGCGCGAAGATGCCGGTCTGAGGCATGACTGAATTTGTGGATGTCGTTCTTGGCGGGACCTTCCACGCGGCGGTGCTGTTTCTCGTGGCCGCCGGGCTGCAGCTTGTGTTTGGCGTGCAGAAGATCGTCAATCTGGCCTGCGGCTCCTTCTACGCCTTAGGAGCCTATTTCGGAATTACCGCGGTCGGTATTGCCATCCAGCTTGGCATGCCGCCGCTGCTGTTCTTTCCGGTCCTGATTGTAGCCGGGTTGGCGATTGGTCTCCTCGGACTGCCGATCGAACGCGTCTTGCGCACGGTATATCGCCGCGACGAAAGCTATCAGTTGCTCATCACCTTCGGCTTTCTGCTGATGTTTCAGGATGCGTTTCGCTATTTATGGGGCGCGACGCCGCGAACGATGGATAACGTCTATCTCGCGTACGGCACGGCGCATATTCTGGGAGTTCGGGTGCCGACCTACAATCTGCTGGTGATCGCGGCAAGCCTTGCCATCGCGGCGGCGCTCGGCCTTTTTCTCGAGCGGAGCAAAACCGGGCGTATCGTGCGCGCTACCGCGGAAAACCGCGACATGGCTGAGGGACTCGGCGTCAACGCCTCAAAGATTTTCGCGCTTGTATTCACCGTGGGCTGCATGCTGGGCACGGTCGGGGGCGCGCTGGTGGTGCCATCCGGTGCGGCGTCGCTCGATATGGCGGTTGACCTTGTGGTGGAATCCTTCGCGGTGGTCGTCATCGGCGGGCTTGGCAGCATGCGCGGCGCGTTGGTTGGCGCGCTGATCGTCGGATTGATGCGCGCAGCAGCAATTTCGCTGGTGCCCGAGCTGGAGATGCTGTCGGTGTATCTGGTCGTTGTCGTCGTGCTTATTCTCAGACCGGCCGGCTTGTTCGGGAAGGCTACCGCGTGAGCAATCCATCGCTCGAAATCGTTTCCCCCGCGGCTGTGCGACGAACGGTACCGCGGCTGAATGGATTGTGGGTTCTGCTTGGGCTGATCGCCGTCATGGCGCTGCTGCCATTGGTCGCCTCGCCTTATGCGCTGCTGCTGATGCTGCCGTTTATCGGCTACGGCATCGCGCTTTTGGGATTCAATCTTCTGTTTGGCAACACCGGGCTTTTGTCGTTCGGGCACGCGCTGTTTCTTGGCGTCGGTGCTTACACGGCGGCGGTGCTGACTTCGAAATTTGGAGTGCTGAGCTTCGAAATATTGCTGATCGCAGCAGCGCTGGCGTCCGGACTGGTTTCGCTGGTGATCGGCGCGTTGTGCGTCCGCTACACCAGGATTTTCTTCGGGATGCTGACGCTTGCGTTTGGCATGTTGTTTCACTCCTTTCTGTTTAAATTCTACAGCATTACCGGCGGCGATCAGGGTATGCGCGTACTGCGGCCGTTATTGCTCGGCATGGAGTGGCGCGGCGGCAAGACAGCGTTCCTGACTGGCCCATTCTATTACTACGCGCTGATCTTGTTTGCGCTGTTGGGTCTGGCGATGTGGCGTATCACTCAGTCACCATTCGGTCTGCACCTGCGGGCGATACGTGAGAACGCCGGCAAGGCCGCCTATGTCGGCGTGCAGATCTTCCGCATGCGGCTCGCAGCCTTCGTGATCTCGGCGATCTATGGCGGCGTCGGTGGAACCATTTTAGCCGTGACGACGGGACTGGCCGACCCCGAACTGGCCTATTGGACTCATTCGGGCAATCTGGTTTTCATGGCGGTGCTTGGTGGCAGCGGAACATTTGCCGGTCCGGCGATCGGCGCGCTGGCGTTCGTCGTGCTGCAGGACTTCGTGATGTCGATCACGCAGTACTGGCGTTTTGTGATGGGTGGCGTGCTCGTGCTTCTCGTGGTCTTCCTGCCGCAGGGCTTGTCGGGTGCGATCGCGGCTCTCGCTACGCGGCGCAAAGGAGGGCGATGACATGCAGCCCGACCGAATACCTGTGACCAGTTCTGAGCCGCTGTTCGAGACCATCAATGTCTCGAAGGCCTACGGCGCGTACCTGGCGTTGAGCAATGTCTCGTTCAGTGTCAGCGATGGCGAGTTTGTCTCGATTGTCGGACCCAACGGCGCAGGCAAGACGACACTGGTCAATGTCGTGACCGGGCTGCTGCGGCCGACGGTCGGAGAGGTGCGGTTTCTGGGCCGCGATATCGCCGGTGTGGGACCGGTCGAACTCGCAAGGCTTGGAATGTCGCGCGCCTTTCAGCTGGTCAACATCTTTCCTTCGCTGACCGTGCGTGAAACGCTAGCGGTGGCCATCGCGTCTCGTTTGCGCCGCATCGCCAATCCGTTCCGTTCGCTCAAGAGGGATGACATACTTCAGGCGGATACAGAGCGGGTTGCTGAGGTTCTCGGCCTGCGCGCCAAGCTTGACACGGTTGCATCGACACTTTCGCAAGGCGAAAAGAAGCTGCTCGATATTGCCAGCGCCTTTGCGCTCAATCCCACCGTCATTCTTCTGGATGAGCCGACCAGCGGCGTTTCGACCGGCGACAAGCACGCGATCATGGCGGTTCTTGTCACCGCCGCCAAAGCAGCGGGGGTCCGCGCCATCGTACAGGTTGAACACGACATGGACCTTGTCGAGCGGTATTCACACCGCATTGTCGCGCTGCAGGAAGGCACTGTGCTGGCCGATATGCCGCCCAATGCCTTCTTTGCCGACCCAGCCATGATCTCCGCGGTGGTGGGAACTCGCCCACAAACACTGAGAAAGATGCCATGATGCTCAGCCTGTCGAACCTGAAAGTCGACATCGAGGGCAGCCGCATCCTCAACGGCATCACCCTGTCGGTGGCGGCGGGCGAATTGGTATGCTTGGTCGGACGGAACGGCGCTGGCAAGACCACGACGTTCCGCAGCATCATGGGATATCGTCAAGTGCTGTCGGGCGGCATCACTTTCGACGGCGCCGACCTGACCAAACTGCCGACATGGCAGATCGCGCAGCGCGGCATAGGATTCTCACCCGAAGAGTCGGAAGTCTATGCCGATCTGACCGTGGCCGAGAATATAGAACTATCGACCTGGACACGACCGTCCGGCCGTCCAGCCAGCACCCGTATCGAGGAAGCCTACACGGTGTTCCCGAAACTGCGCCAATATCTCGCGCGCGGTGGTGCTCAGTTGTCGGGCGGCGAGCGCAAGATGGTATCGATCGCCAGGGCGCTGACGCTCGACCCAAAGCTGTTGCTACTTGACGAGCCGTTCGAGGGATTGTCGCCCGCGATCATTCCTTTGATCGCGGAGGGGGTCGCCTCAATCCGGGCGATGGGCAAAGGAATTTTGATTGCCGAATCCAACGTGCATCATATTCCCGATTATGTCGATCGGATCTATGTACTGGAGCGTGGCGAGGTGATGTTTTCAGGCAAGCTGGCGCAGGCCTATCAGGACCGCGACGTCATGCGAGTGATCGCCGGCAAGATTGACGTCGCCTCGTGACCACTGATGCCGAAAGACAGGAGAGCAGGATGAAACACTATGTAGGAGATCGCACCATCGACGGCGTCAAGGTGACCGTCGATGGCGCGCCGCTCGATCCCTGCGTGAACGTTAGGGAGTTTACCAAAAACGGCTTCGAGTGGAGCTACGAGGGTCCGGAGCCGCGCCAGCTCGCGCTGGCACTGCTAGTTGATCATCTCGGCGACAAGGAAAAAGCAAAGGCTTCAGTTGAGCCTTTCATGCAGGCTATTGTCGCGAATTTCGGAAACGAATGGGAAATGACTTCGGCCGATCTCGATCAGGCCATCGACGCTCTTGCCGGCAAGACGGTGGCCTAGATGCCGCTCCAGTACCGTGCGGCAGTGCTGCACGCAGTGCAAACGCCGCTGTCGGTCGAAATTGTTACTGCCGCGGCCTTGAAACCTACCGATGTGCTGGTGCGGATTCGCGCGGCGGGACTATGCCATACCGATCTCGAAGTAATCGAGGGTTCGCTACGTCATCCGCTGCCGATCGTGCTCGGACACGAAGCAGCAGGTATCATCGAACAAGTCGGTTCGGCCGCGCGCGCAGTGAAAGTCGGCGACCATGTCGTGCTCTCATGGAATCCGCATTGCGGACACTGCTTTTACTGCGATCGCGATTCGCCGATCTTGTGCGAGGAATATCTCGGCGAAGGGCCCAAAGCGCGCTCGTTCGACGGAGATAGCCGCGCTTCGCTCGCTGACGGCCGTCAATTGCAGCAGTTGATGTTTCTGGGATCGTTCGGCGAATACTGTATTGTACCTGACCAGCAAGCTATTCCGGTTCCAAAAAGCCTTCCGTTCGACCGCGCCTGCCTGATCGGCTGCGGTGTCATGACCGGCGTCGGTGCCGCGCTCAATTTGGGCGCCGTCGCGCACGGCGACAGCGTGATGGTGATCGGCTGTGGCGCGGTCGGGCTCGCCGCGGTACAGGGGGCGCGGCTGGCCGGCGCCGGGACGATCATCGCCGTCGATCTCGACCCCAAGAAACTCGCGCTTGCTGCCCGGATGGGTGCAACGCATGGCGTGGATGCATCGAAGGAGGACGCAGTCGCCATCGGAAGGCGGGAGACGGGCGGCCGCGGTGTCGATGTTGTAATCGAGTCGGCTGGCAGCACGTCGGCTTTTCGCGTCACCACCGAAGCCGTGCGGCCAGGTGGCCAAGTCATTTGGCTCGGCAAGGTCGACGTGAACAAGGACGTATCGTTTCGCTGGGGATCCATGATGCAGGAGAAGCGCATCCGCCGCGTTAGCTATGGCAACGCGCGCCCTCGCCGTGATTTTCCGCTGCTTGCACGTGCCTATCTGGATGGCTCGTTGATGCTGGACGGACTGATCTCCCGCCGCATCACGCTTGACGAGATCAACGAAGGTTTCGCCGCTTTGAAGCGGGGCGAAACCATTCGGAGCGTCATTACATTCGATTGATGCCGCTCAACGCGTATTCCGCAAAAATGGCACCGGTTTTGCGATCAGAATACGCGCGGCTCTAGGTGTCGAGGGTCTTGCGCGCGAAATCCTCGATATAGTCGATCAGCCGGTCCGACGCGGTCGCCGCGGCTTTCACCTTCTTCTGCGAAACTGCCTCGGCGACCGCAGCGTGCAGCTTAGCCGCAAGCGGTAAATCCGCAACTTGCTGATAGTGCTGGTACCAGAACCTGCGCGACAGAGCGTTCATTAGTCCCATGGACCGTCGGGCAAATTCATTCCGGGCGGCTGTTGCGATCAGAATGTTGAAACGCTGGTCGAGTCGCATAAAAGCGATATCGTCGGCTTTGGCGGCCGCTCCGAGCATCGCTTCCGCCACCTCGGCGAATTCGCGACGTTCTTCGGGCGAGGCGCGCTCGGCTGCCAGACTCGCCATCAGGCGCTCAAGCTCGCGTCGCACCTCAAGCAGCCGCAGCTGTAGTCTCAAATTGATCTCGGAGACCATGATGCCACGCCGAGGCATGATCAAGACAAGGCCGTCCCTCGCGAGGCGCTGCAGCGCTTCCCGAATTGGGGTTCGGCCGATCTTCAGACGTACGGCAAGAGCCTGCTCCGACAACACAGTTCCAGGCGATAATTGCAGCGTCACAATCATCTCTTCAAGTTCGCGATAGGCGCGATCTGTCAGCGTACCGTCCTCTGCCTCGATTGCTCGAGATCGGCGTTTCGTTGGCGTTTTCGATTTCAAATCGTTCCTCACATCAGCCAGCGAAAAGGCGGCGTGCTGGATGCGCCATCCCAAGCGTATATTGGCCATATATCATGGAGCAACACCGCAGAGGACTGCGGCGTTTGTCAACACGGATGTACCGGAATGCGCTAAACGACGGGTGGAGACCGGTTCGGCCAGCTATTCGCGGGGCGCGCGTACCTGTAAAAGGTAGCCCATAATCGCAAGACAGGTCTTTCTGGGTCGGATAATCCCCGACACTACGAAAAGCTGCCTATTCCAGTCCTGCAACCCTGTCGCGAAGAAATCTCTGACCCCGCATTTCTGCTGAACTGGCGGAAGTTCGGCCGAGATTTCGAAGGTCCGAGCCAGATCGTTTTTTCTTAAGCCTCGCCCATTTGTTGGGCAAAGGGCGGCGGCACGCGAGATCAGAATCTTGCCGTATGCGCGCGTAAGCTCAATCTTCAGCGACTTAAGCGCGTAACAGGAAAAGCAGGCTTAAACCGCTCTAAAAACGCCCACTTGATTGGTTTTTCAGAGCCGATGTTCGGCTTCATGGGGCATGGCTTCGCCACGTCTCGAAGTGTTCTTCGAGGTCAATTGGCTACCGAAAAGATCACGGCTGAGACGACTGCCCGCAGCGCAACGCCGAATTCTGTCCAGACATCGCGCCGAACGGGGTGTGCGGGTCTCTGGCAGAGAAATAGGTTTTTCCTGGTCTGCCTTATCGGCCTGGAGATCACCTCGTTCTACTGACCTCCCGCATCACGCGCGCGGAGGCTCGCCTATGAGCATGGCGAGCGGCGCGAGCGGCCCGAGAGCGATCAACTCGAATTCCATCATGCCGGCGACACCCAAAGGAAGTTTCTCCAGAATTTCGTGCGCTTCAACGGTACTGGTGGCGTTCATGATAAAGACGACGCCGTACCCTTCGGTCTGGAAGAACCACTGCTCGATTTTCCCGGCGAGATGGTTGCGAACCGTGGCGCGGACTTCGAAGGGCAAGACGGGGGCGATCGCCTCGGGCGTGCCCTTGGCCGTCACCGAACCGATCGCCAGGATTTTGGTCGTCGGACCGACGAAGGCGGCGAGCGCGGGCAGTATCTGGGCATGGACACGCGGATTCTTGACATCGGACATCGTATTCAACCTTTTGCTGGATTTGTGGGCAGTTTGCGAATTATTTTGCTGGCTCGGATAACAGCATGCGAAGCGGGCTGATCGGCCCGAGCGGGATGATTTGGAATTCCATCAACCCGGCTTGGCCCAAAGGCAGCTTCTCCAAAAGCTCATGAGCCTCTTTGGGATCGGTGAGGTTCATGATGAACACGACCCCGCTTTGATCCTGCTTGACGAACCACTGGTCGATCTTGCCGTTGAGATACATACGCACGGTCTCGCGCACCTCGGAGGGAAGCACCGGTTTCGAGAGGCTCGGCGTCGCCTTGGCCGTGAAGCTGCCGATCGCTAGCAGCTTGGTCGTCGGGACGACAAGGGCAGGATCGAGCGGCCGGGTTGTCTGTGCGAGCGAGGCGGTCGGGCTTATCGCCACGAGGCTTGCGGCAAAGATGCCGAATCTGGCGAACTTGATCCAGCGGGTGACGTGAACGGCGATCTTGTTTGCGATATTGCGCGTCATGACAACATCGCCTTTGCGACTTGCGCGGGTTCATCGGCTTGCAGCCAATGGCCGGCTGGTATGACAATGAGGGATGCATTTTTCAGCTGGGACTGGCGCCGCTCGGCCACGGCTACGGTGATGTAGGGATCGTATTTTCCCCAGATCAGCCTGACCGGAATGTCGAGTGTCCCAAGCTCGGGCAGATGCCTGGCGTTTCGGGCGAGTTCATCGAAGAACTGCGCCGCCAACTGCACGAAAGCGGGGCCGGCGCTGGGCTGAACGATGAAGTTGTCACTGATCAGCGGACCGATGAACGCATTGAAATGAGACTTTTGCGCCTCGGGCAGGGAGTCCTGAAATTGCTTCTGCTGCCATTTCAGCAACCAGCCAAACTGCTCGGGGCTCTGCGCGATCGCCATTGCCAGGGCCTGCATGCTTCGGGTTGCGAACAGCGTGATCAACTCCGGCCAAAGAACCGTGGTGTCCTCGCAATAGGCCGAGTTGAGCATGATCACGGAGTCGACGCCGGCACGGTGGGCGAGCGCGTAGTTGAGCGTCGCCATCCCGGAAGAATCGTGAGCGACCGGGACGATCTTCCCCAGGGCCAAACCCTCGACGACCGCTTCAAGATCGCTCAGCTGCTGCTTGAAGCTATAGGTGGCGCCTGAGGGCTTATCCGAGGCGCCAAAGCCCAGAAAATCGAACGCCACGACGCGCCGACCGCTCGCGACCAGATGGGGGATCAGATCGTCCCAGATGTGCAGGTTGTCGGGGAAGCCATGCATGAGCACAAAGGCCGGGCCGTCGCCCTGGTAATCTCGAGCGTAGACCCTTCCTTCTCCCCGCGGAATATGATGCTCGGAAAACTTGGCGGGATCAAAAGACATGCGTTATCCTATCTTTCCTCATGCGAAGCGCTGAGGTAAGCGTGCGATTTGCAGCTTACGTCGTAAGAAATCTGCCTCTATCGAAATTCCCGATAGAGCCTTCTCTGACGAATGCCAGGTATCGACCACGGCACGGATTGGCGACCGTCAAATACCCTCTCGTCTGTCTTGGCGCGGCCATGACCAATGACTACTTGAACAGAACAAGACCTGTTTCTTGCTTTGAAACTAGCGGTTCTAGCGGCCCGGCGTATGTCGTTTTTGCCACCATTCATGACATGACCTTTCGGGGCCTGATCAGCCATCACGGCGGGCCGTATCTACCCCTGGGGCGGCTGCGGAATATGGACGGCACGAAACGTGGCTATAATCTAAGCATCGAACGTTGGGAGCGGTCATGCATCGGGTAGGTCTCATTGTCCCGCACGACTTCCAGCTCTTGAGCCTTGCGCCCCTGACGGCATTCGAAATGACGGGATTCGGACTCGCGAAGCCGCCTCCGGCCCATCCCCATTATGACATCCACCTGTTGTCGGAACACGGCGGTCCTGTTCGATCTTCCTCTGGTTTGATCGTTGAAACCGAAGCGTTCGGCGATCCGAGCTTTGATACCATTATTGTGGGCGCGATCACTGCGTTCGAAATAGTCCCGTCGACCGCAAGCTTGATCGCCTTCGTGCAAAAAGCTGCCAAGGCATCGAGGCGCACCGCTTCATTTTGCAACGGGGCATTTGTTCTCGCCGAAGCCGGACTTCTTAAGGGGCGCCGCGCGACGACGCATTGGATTCAAGCAGCCAGTTTTAGGGCACGGTTTCCGGATGTCAGGATGGAGGAGGACAGGATCTACATCAATGACGGTCCGATTTGGACGTCAGCTGGGATGACCGCTGGAATCGATCTTGTTCTAGCGATGATCGATAAGGACCTGGGTCCCGAGGTCGCGAAAATCGTTGCCAAGCTTATGGTCATTAGTCAACGTCGGATGGGCGGACAGAAACAGCATTCCGCGCTCCTTGACATGACGCCAAAATCCGATCGCATCGAGTTGGTCCTCGCGCATATCCGCCAAAACCTGAGGAGCACGCTCTCGGTCGAGGAACTCGCAGCTGTCGCCAGCCTTAGCCCTCGTCAGTTCAGCCGCGCCTTTCTGGCCGAAACCGGACAGTCACCGGCGAGAGCCGTTGAACAGCTTCGGCTCGAGGCCGCCAGGTTCATGGTGGAGGAAGGGAGGCACTCGGTTAACGTTGTCGCGCGGGAAACCGGTTTTGCGGATCGCGAACGCATGCGTCGCGCATTCCTCCGGACCTTCGGCGTGCCCGCGCAGGCCTTGCGCAGGAATGCCAGACGAGAGGCGGTCGCGGTTGGCTAGCTCCGGGTAGAGCCAGGAATTTCCGCTACTATTGGCTTCACCCTTGAGTCGCATGTGACACGCGCCACATTGAGCGGCCAGTGCTTTGTCTCGTCCCTTCGATGCGACGTGCTTCTGAAGCTCGGGCGTCCGCCAGCCATCTTCGCTTCTTTTCAAGCGGTCGCAGCGGCGGCGATGATGAGGACAGCGAACAAGGCGGCGATGAATTTCGGCTCCCAGTACTCGATGAAGACAAAGCCGATCGCGAGCCAGCCGACCGCACCAGCAAGCGAAAGGGCCACCACCGGACGCTCGCCTAGAAGGTCCGTCGCACGCCATGCCAACCAGAGACCTATGAGACCGAAGAGCACTTGGCCCAGCGCGTAGGCGCTGTTCATCCCGTAATAGAGGCTCGTCTCACCCCCCGGCGGCCGTTTCACGCGCAGATATTGGGAAAGCACGTCGATGACGAAGTGCAGGAAACCACCAATCGTTAGCCACCCGAACGCTGTGTAAAGCAGGATCTTGTGCATGTCGTGTCCTCACTTTCTGGCGAGATCGGAGAGCGCCTTCGCCTCCATGGCCGCCAGCGTCGCCTCCATAAATTGGCGGAAATCTTCGTGAACGACGCGAGAGATAAACCAGCCGTCGGGCCAGGCTAACGGGCGGAACGAATAGGTCCACCGGATATGAGTGCCTTGATCGCCGCCGGAGAAGCTGAAATCCGCAAGGCCATAGGTGATGTATCGGCCCATGTCGTTCGTCAGATTCCACATCTCGTACTGGAAGAGCTGCGGCTTCTGATCGACAGTGATCTCCTCGATGGCGCTCTTGCCGTCGGCGAAGACGATCCGTCTGCGGTCTCCCACCTTCCTCCATGACCCGATCAGCGCTTCACTGCGAGCCACGCCGGACACAGCCGATGTGCCCGTCATGAATGACGGGAATTGAGGTGCGCCGATCTCGGTAAACCAGCCCGGGAAGCGGTTGAGCGGGACCGCGAGATCGGATTCGACCGTCACGGTCTCGTAGCTCGCATCACGTTCTATCGTCGGCCGATGCGCATCGCGTTGTGCCTGGTCCCGTTGTTCGACCGTGAGCGACGGATCGATCCCGACGAACCTGTTGCCGCAGCTCGCAAGCCCGATGGACAGACACAACGCAGCGACGAATGGGATTCTGCACATGAAGCCGCCTCTCCGAACGTTTCAACCGTCCTGCTGGGCGTGCATGAGATCGACGGATTTGCTCGTCTGGTTAAGCATGAAATTCGGTGCGATCCGGCTGCCGAGCTTCAGGGCGTTGGCGAGTCCCGGTCGAATCTCCAGGACGTCCTTTTCCATTCCGGCGATGGCTCGCTTTGCCAGTGTTTCGACCGGCATCGGCTTCATCCCGCCGGTATCACCTTTGGTGAACTCGCCATGGAATAGCGGAGTATCCGTTCCCGGCGGAGCCAGTTCGAAAACCTTAATATTGGTGTTCTTCAACTGAACACGCAGCGAGAGCGTGAATGCATGGATCGCCGTTTTCGTCGCGCTGTAGATTGGCGAAATAGGCATGGGGACGAAGGCGAGCCCTGATGAAATATTCACGATGGCCGCGTTGTCTTGCCGCTTGAAGTGAGGCAGGAATTGCACGTCCATCCAGATCGTGCCGTTGAGGTTGATGTCTACCTCGCGGGTGACGTCCTCTATGTTTGCACCGACCTTCTGCAAGTCGATTTTCCGCATGATGCCCGCGCAGTTGATCAGCATGTTTAGCGCGGGGAAGTCATGGACGACTTGCTCATGGAGGCTGCGGATTGCACCGGGCTCGCTGACGTCGCTCTGGATCGCATGAAAGCCCCGAAGTTTTCCACGGGCCGCTTCGAGGTTATGAGCATTGCGACCCGACACGACTATGGTGTTGCCAAGCGCCAGAAGCTGCTTCGCGAGTTCAAAACCGATGCCGGATGACCCACCTGTTATCAGGATTGTGTTTCCAGACATCTTCATCGCGCATCACTCACTTTCTCTTGTTATTGCGTTGCTCTGTTTGCCTACATGGACTGTCCGGGAACCCGTCATGCGGGCGCGCCGCCGCTCGTGCCGGGCGCGCCCGCTGGCTCCGTGGAAACAAGCGAACCTAGAGGTACATACCTCCGGAGACTTCGATGCGCTGAGCGGTCACCCAGCGATTGGCGTCGGACAGCAGCGATGCGATCATCGGGCCGATATCATCCGGCACGCCAGCGCGTCCGAGCGCGGTGCTCGCGGCCACCGCCTTGTTGTAATCGGGATTATCGCGCACCGCACCGCCGCCGAAGTCGGTTTCGATTGCACCGGGCGCGACGGCGTTGACGGTGATGCCGCGGCTGGCCAGTTCCTTCGCCATGTAGCGCGTCAGCACCTCGACGGCGCCTTTCATGGACGCGTAGACCGCACTGCCTGGGCCAGTAAAACGGGCCAAGCCCGTTGAGATATTCACGATGCGGCCGCCGTCGGACAGGAGCGGCAAGAGCTTTTGGGTTAGAAAGAGCACGCCCTTGAAGTGGACGTTGCACAGCTTGTCGAAGTCCGCTTCGCTGATCTGGCCGATGGCACCGCGATAATAGGTGCCGGCATTATTGACCAGATAGTTGAATTGGTCGCGAGACCATACGCTCCGCAGAGTGGCCTGGACTGCGGCCACAACCTCGTCGAACGATGTGATGTCGCCGGCGTCGAGCTGCAGGGCGACCGCCTTGCGCCCAAATGCCTCGACCGCCGCGACGACGTTGTCGGCTTCAGCACGATTTGAGTGATAGGTGATGATGACGTCTGTCCCGCGCTCGGCCAGGCTGATCGCCGTATTGCGGCCGAGGCCGCGGCTGGCGCCGGTGATGATCGCCACCTTTCCCATTGGAT
Organism: Bradyrhizobium sp.; assembly: GCA_028290305.1. The sequence goes on along the minus strand of JAQGKC010000161.1, from coordinate 7,038 downwards.
TCGTTTGTATTTCGGTCGGCATTGATAGCTCCCAAGCGTGTTTTTCTGAACGCGATGATGCGCGTCGCCGCCTGGGTTAGCTTGCCCGAACTCGCAAATTTTTTGCCTAATCCTCCAAATCGGCTTGTCGGGTCACCGGGACGACCATACAGTCGTGTGGTGCGAAAGCTTTGGACGGGCGCTGGCTAGGCCGCGGAGATACTGGATGTCGGCTGCACTAAAGACCGCCCTTGCAGAGTACACCACGGCCCAAGGCGGCGCTGACGGGCTATTCTTGACGCCTATAGAAGGCCTCGTCTTGATGAAGACGAGCAAGGAGATCCTACCGTACCACATGATTTACAAGCCGGCCCTGTGTGTTGTCGGCCAAGGTGCAAAGCAGGTTTCGCTCGGCGATCAGGTGTTCGATTATGCAGAGGGACAGGCGTTGCTGGTGAGCGTCGAGCTTCCAGCATTTGGCAGGGTGACGCGCGCGACTGCGACCGAGCCTTACATCGGCCTGACGCTCGAGTTCGATGTCGGACCGATGCGAGAGGTCATGGAGCAACTCGACATTCCGCCAAGGGCCAACGGCGAGCACGGACTTGAGCACGGACTTGAGCACGGACTTGGGCTGTTCGTTCACGATCTCAGCGACACGCTCGCCGAATGCGTCGTGCGTCTGGTCCGCTTGCTCGCTACGCCAAAGGCGATCCCGGTGCTATATCCCTCGATCATGCGCGAGATCTATTACTGGCTGTTGAGCGGCCCTAATGCCGGCGCGATTTGCAAGATCGCCCTGCCAAATGGCCACACCCAGCGGATTGCCGATGCAATCTATGTGTTGCGCGAGAACTTCTCTCGATCGATCCGCATCGAGGAACTGGCCGCCGCGGCGCGCATGAGCCCGTCGTCTTTCCATCAACACTTCAAGACGCTCACATCGATGACGCCGCTTCAATACCAGAAGCAGCTCCGTTTGCTGGAAGCACGGCGGCTCATGGTGGCGGACGCCGCTAATGTCACTCGCGCCGCTCTTCAAGTCGGCTACGAGAGCCCGTCCCAGTTCAGCCGCGAATATGCGCGCATGTTTGGAACGCCGCCGAAGCGCGACGCCATGACGATGAAAGCAATGGCGATGCCGGTTTGACCGAATGCTCTCTTCTACCGAGACGGCTCCAACCAAATGACGCCTTGACCTGATCGATTAATGTTACCCTGCGACGGCTACGATCGTGCTGCCATCGTCACTGACCGAACTTAATGCCTAGTACCTTGCCGTGTCGCCAAACTACCTCGCAACGTCGCGCTTGAGCGCCTTGGAAAAAGGCCAGTTCGAAGCGATCTGGAACCGCAGAAGGTATGGCGACGGCGATCTTCGCACCATTCCTGGAGACATCCAGAATCCGGCACTCGGTGCTCGCACGGCCTTGCACCTCTATCCAAGCCGACAGGTGACGCGCCCGTCGAACTTCCCGTTCGATATGTTTCGTCGGCTTCGGCATGAAAGAAGCATGCGCCGGCATTATTAATGAAAACTGAGCATCGCGGGTACCCGGCATCTGTAGATCAGCGTGGGAACCGGAGGGAAGGCTGCAGCGCGTTCGTGCCTCCAAAAGCCTGGCTGACACGACGCGATGCCCAAATGCTGGGCCGCTCGACGCCCCACCACACCAGCCATGCCACCGCGAAGACTGCCGGCAACGCCACGATGGAACCCCAAGGTCCGAAAGCCCGCGTCCACAATTCCAGCACCAAGAAGTGAGTGAGGTACAGGCTGTAGGATATGCGGCCAAGCCACTGCGGAATGGTCGACTCGAGAACGCGGTTTCCGAAATCGAAGCGAGCCAGGAAAGCGCCGGCAACGAATAGTCCGAGAATGGAAGCCTGAGAGATCACGAGTCCAGCGAGCATCGCGGCGATCATGCAGAGCGCAGCCCGAGACAATGTGGATGCGCCAGCCCACACGATGAGGGGCATAAAAGGCATCGCATATGCCTCAAGAAACAAGGACCATACGGGCGGATCGATAGCAGGCCTGTCGTTGGCACCAATGATCGGGTACCAAAGGAACTCCGTCCAAACAGGATGAACGCCAGCTATCATGTAGCCCGCGCCCAAGCACAGAGCATACACCGGCCAGAGGCGCAGGAACCGCCTTATCAGGAACACACCAAGCCTTCCATCCCACCCCCGGGTCAGAACATATCCAGACAGCACGAAAAACATCGCCACCGCCAAGTTCGCGATGGTCAGCATCCACGTCACACCGAATGGTGTGCAGACGTGCCAGGCCAGTACCAACACGGCGAGCAAACCCCGCAGGCCATCGATCGCAGCGACCCGCGACGGCTTGGCGATCTGTTCGATTTCAGCCGGCGGCGTCATCGTATAATTCCAGGGGATAGATCGGCGATAGCCGGCGACATATCACGCGGATGCCGGCTCGCGTCGAGCGGGATATTGGCCTCGGTTTCGCAGCGACAGGATTTGACTTGCAAACCAACCGCGTTCGCGTGCCTCGATTTGCTCGTGGCAGGCTGTCCAAACTGGATTAACCAAACTTTAAGAAGTTGCCGCAAAATGTCAGGCATAGCTACCACAGGTTTTAAAAGCGACATCAGTCACCCTAATCAAAGCACTCTTGGATTAATGCTTTGGATTCCGATCATATTTTTTTGATCGTTTCGTTGGCGCTTTCTATTGGTGCGGCTTTAGGCACGTAGGCGTTGACTAGCATTCGCGCGGCAGCATATGGGTCTGTTTTCTCGCTCCTATCGGATCCCCCGGGATGCTGGTCCAGGCTATCCGGAACAGCCATGGGGTGGCAAAACTCGATAGCGCGACAAAGGGCGCCGACTGGCCGCATCCTCCGGGCGGAGGCAGATGACTGGCAAATTGGCAATAAGCTTGGTCGCTCTCGGGACCATGATGGCCTCGATCACAGCGGTGATGGTGCCGGGGTTTGTGAGCGCATCACCGTTGTCGGGTAGGGTGGAACAGTCTCGCGCAGTTTGTGGCCCGCGCGGTTGTTTGCCGCCGAACTACTTCGCCGGGCGGCCATATGGCTCAACGTTGCCGCATTATTTCGGCGCCTACACGCGGCCCCATTATTTTGGTGGCTATGCCCGATCGCGACCGGATGAGTTTGGATATACCCGTCCGCATTACTTCGGCGAACATACGCGTGGGTGGCGTACTTGGTGAATTGTGCAGTCAGGTGCAAGGCTCACTGGGAATCAACAGCGACCACTATCACGCCATCTATTTTGATGAGAAAAGCCATCGTCGGCTCGTCGGATATTGGTGCTAGTGCAACGGCACGCTGGAAAGCGGCGATTTCTTCTTGCACTGCCGGCCGCGGGGCAAGCGTTGCATTTTCGGCGCAGATTAGAGTTCCGCCGGACGTGAGTGCGCCTAAATCAGACCTGAGGTGAGCATCAAAACAAATTTCGCACGCTTCTGCGAGTCCCATTGCTTCGAAGGTAAGCGTAGGCCTTCCGTTAATCTCAAGGGTAAAAATCTGAGGTGTACGGGACAGGCCTGGTCGCGGGGAAGGTTCGCGGGCTGACACGAAAATAGCTCCCATGTTAAACGTTGTGTGAGAGGACGCCGCTGGCGAAGCCGTCGCCCTCGCTACCTCACTCCTCGTCGTGTCCCGGCGTCGCCATGGCGGTCGAACGGTGCCGGAACTGCGGCGCGTGACGCGGTTCGCGCGACACCTGACGTTCCGCGGGATCGCGGCCGATCTTCGCCCGAAGCTCGACGAGATCGGTGAACACATCTGCCTGGCGGCGCAATTCATCGGCGATCATCGGCGGTTTAACCGAGATCGTTGAAACTACGGTCACGTGGACGCCGCGGCGCTGCACAGCCGCAACCAACGACCGGAAATCGCCATCGCCGGAAAACAGCACGATCTGATCGACATGCCCGGCGAGTTCCATCGCATCGACCGCAATTTCGATGTCCATGTTGCCTTTGACCTTACGTCGGCCGCTAGGGTCTACGTATTCTTTGGCGGCCTTGGTGACAACCGAATAACCGTTGTAGTCGAGCCAGTCGATTAAAGGTCTGATTGCAGAAAATTCCTGGTCTTCAATTATCGCAGTGTAATAAAAGGCGCGTAAAATCGTACCACGGTTCTCAAATTCTCTGAGCAGCTTTTTGTAATCAATATCAAAACCGAGCGTCTTGCAGGTGGCATAGAGATTTGCTCCGTCGACAAATAATGCGATTTTGTTGGCTTTCGCGGACATGAGAGAAATCCAAAACACATAAATAATGCAAATCAGTCGGTAAGCAACGCCACCATTTTGAACCTAAATGCACCGAAACGCTACTTAAATTCAGGACAGGGGGAATAAACCACCTGATCGGGGGTGGCTTGAGGTGACGGGCGCAACGAGGACGCACGTGCTTTTGCCACGGCGCCGCGCACGATTGGGGGTATGACGGTAAATGGATAGCGCAGTTTTTTATAAAGCCATGGCGGCGTTTTGTCGCCAGCATGCAAGACTGAAAGAAGAGGACGAACGCTTCTGGCTGGCAGAGGCCGAAGCCTGGACCGAGTTACTGAAAGACAGGAATGCCTTCTGGCATCGATTTGCGGACAAACCATTTCGACAAAGCCCAATTCATCTCCCGCGCTTCACATCGGACGCATCAAGGCGGTCATGAACTTCCTGGACAAGCGCATCGCGGCAGATCGCAATTTTCTGATGCTGAGCTGGGCTCAAAACAAGGCGTAAGGCGATTAGCGCCGAACCGAGGCGCTGTCTGATCGGCCGATCCAGCTGCTATGTCGTTTGTTCGATTCGCAGCCAACGTGATCGAAAGATCGCGCACCCGTTTGCTGGTCGCGTGATAGACAGCGTTTGCTCTCGCCCCGATATGAGCGTGCAATTCCGAACCAAGCCGATCTACCAGCCGATCTGTGCGAGTGACCGCGGTCCGAAACAACTAGTAGACTAACGCTTCCGACCTCTGTTGGGCTCGCCATGAGAAGCGCCGCACCGGCGGCGCGGTTGTAGATGGGCTGCCTGCGTGATATGTTCCCTATACGGAAGACGATAATCGTAGCCTAGCTTCGGGCTGGCGGCGAAGTCACAGTTCGTGTCGAGGAGAGCGGCCTTTATGGCGGAACGCCCCAAGACGATTATTCGCCGGCGCGATCTGATTGGCTTTGTGCTGGTCGGCGCTGGAGCAGCGGCCGTGAGCGCCGTTGCGGTAGAGCCTACGGCCGCCAAGTCAGTCGATCTGAAAGACAAACGCAGGGCGCGGTATCAGGCGGACTCCGCGGAGGTCCGTAACTTCTACCGCGTCAACAGTTATCCCGCCCGCTAAGGGAGACGTCTTTGCTGATCAAGAAGTCGGAACGTCATCGACATCCCGAAGGAATTGCTGGCGCAGAAACGAGTGAATCGAGCAGTGGTTGGGATCGTCGTACTTTCCTGATGCGCTCGGGGGTCACCGCCGGAGCGCTGGCGGCGCTTGGCAGTCTGCCGCTCGGTGGTGTGCGCAAAGCGGAAGCTGGACCGCCGCCGCCGGCGGGCGCAACGATCACGACCCGCAAGAACATCTGCACCCATTGTTCGGTCGGCTGCTCGGTTATCGCGGAAGTCGCGAATGGCGTATGGATTGGCCAGGAGCCGGACTACGACAGCCCGATCAATCGCGGATCGCACTGCTGCAAGGGCGCGGCGGTCCGTGACGACGTGCTGAGCCAGCGCCGCTTGCGCTATCCCGTAAAGCTCGTGAACGGCCGATGGACCCGCATTTCCTGGGAAACGGCCGTCGACGAGATCGGCGACAAGCTGCTCGAAATTCGCCAGAAGTCGGGACCGGATTCGGTGTACTGGCTCGGCTCAGCCAAGTTCACCAACGAAGCCGCCTACCTCAATCGCAAGCTCGCCGCCTTTTGGGGAACCAACAATTCCGATCATCAGGCGCGTATCTGCCACTCCACCACAGTTACCGGCGTAGCCAATACCTGGGGCTATGGCGCGATGACGAAGATCTACAACGATATCCGCAATGCCAAGACCATTTTCGTCATGGGTGGGAATCCGGCGGAGGCTCATCCGGTCTCGCTTCAGCATATCCTTGAAGGCAAGGAACTCAACCGCGCCAACATGATCGTCGTCGATCCCAGGATGACGCGAACGGCAGCGCATGCAACCGAATATGTCCGCGTTCGTCCGGGTACCCATATTGCCACGATCTACGGAATGCTCTGGCATATTTTCGAAAATGGCTGGGAGGATAAGGAGTTTCTAAGCCAGCGCGTTTACGGCGTCGATGAAATCCGTAAACAAGTGGCGAAGTGGACGCCCCACGAGGTTGAGCGCGTCACGGGTTTGCCCGAGGCGCAGGTCAAACACATCGCCGAAGTCTTCGCCAAAGAAAAGCCTGCGACGCTGATCTGGGCGATGGGGCAGACCCAGTTCACGACTGGCACGGCGAATGTCCGTGCCAGTTGCATCCTGCTTCTCGCCACCGGCAATGTGGGACACGCCGGAGGCGGCGCCAACATTTTCCGCGGCCACACCAATGTGCAAGGCGCTACCGATCTCGGCCTCGATGTGACGACGCTGCCACTCTATTATGGTCTTGCCGAAGATGCCTGGCGGCATTGGTGCCGGGTGTGGGAAGTGGATTACGAATGGATGAACTCCCGCTTTCCGAACAAGAAGCTGATGGAAACACCGGGCATTCCCAGCACGCGCTGGTTTGACGCGACCTTGCTGCCGAAAGACCAGGTCAGCCAGCCTGACAACGTGCAGGCGATGTTCATCATGGGACATGGTGTCAACACGATTACGCGGATGCCGGAAGCGGTCCGCGGCATCGAGAAACTCGAACTGCTGGTGGTCTGTGATCCCTATCCGACGGCATGGTCGGTGATCTCGGAACGCAAGGACGGCACATACCTTTTGCCGGCGTGCACCAGCTTCGAGATGAATGGGTCGCGTACGGCCTCGAACCGCTCGCTGCAATGGGGCGAAAAGATTGTAGAGCCGGTCTTCGAATCGAAAAACGACTACGACACGATGTATC
>JAQGKC010000136.1 GCA_028290305.1 Bradyrhizobium sp. | reverse complement strand
CTTCAAGAGTGATGGTGGCAAAAGAGCCCGGTCACCAGGAAGAGCACGAAGGACCTCGTTAAAACCATCGCGCAGGGAATGCCGGCTGTTGCGGTGTACCTGTAGTTGCTGACGCCTGTGCTTTTTGCTGCACAGGCGGCTACGGGTGCAACGCGCATCCGGCATTCCCTGCACCCTCTTGTTTCTCGAGGGTGGTTCGCTTTCAACACCTCGGGCGCTGGTCGTGCCGCGAGACCGCGGACGTGTATCCTCTTCCATGCCCTTGCATCCCCTTGCGCTGTCTGAAAACCGAATCTGAAACCCGATCCCGCGAGCGGAGCAGCACGATCGATGCAGCGCGCATGGAGCGTTGGGCCGGGAGCGGTTTTTCAAACCTCGGAGGCTCCACTGGTATCCCGTGCAGCGGCGCCGCCGGCATGGCTAATTTCCCGTCAAGCCTGCCGATCATTCGTCGCGGTTCTGCGAAACCCGGGACTAAGCCGCGGCTGCCATCATCGCGCTGTCGTCGACGCTTCAGACACGATTTACGTTGGGGTCCTTGATGTTCCGATTCCTGGTGATCGCCGCAGCCATGCTGGTCTCGGCGGCAACGACATTCGCGCACGCACATGGGTCGGAGTCCTCCGAGCCGCCGCCCGCCAAGCAAGACACGCCGGCCGTGCCGGTGCGCGTGGTCGTCGTCAAGAATCGTCCGATGCTGGTCGATCTCAAGGGCATGACGCTGTATTATTTCGAGCGCGACGACACCGGCAAAAAGTCGGCCTGCGACGGCAAATGCACCGAGAGTTGGATTCCGGTCGCGGCGTCCGCCAATGCCCAGCCCTCGGGCGATTTCACCGTCATCACCCGCAACGATGGCAGCAAGATGTGGGCGTTTCGGTATCGCCCGCTCTACGGCTCGCACGCGGACAAGGCCCCCGGCGACGCCAATGGCACCGATGATCCATCCAACCTCTGGCACGTCGTCCGGCCCTAGATTTGCGATGGGTGAAGGTTTTTGAGCGTGATCTTTTCGGAAAAAAAAGCCCGCGACATTGTCGCGGGCTTCCTGTCAAACGGCGATGGAGGTGTCCGTCACCGAATGGAACCAACGGTTTCGGTCCGCGCTCGTGCGTCCGTCGCGGTCGTGATTTTTGCGCGCGGTGTCAGGACACTCCGCTGCAGCGGCGTGAGTGTAGAGGTTGGCATCGGCGCCTGTTCCTGGACATTCGCGGCGCCCAGCACCTGAAGCTGCGTGGTCGAGATCGGCAAGCCGGTCCGTTCATAGGTCGGCAACTCGGCCGCGAAGCCGGCTGCGCCACCCGCGATCGAGATCAAGGCGGCGGCTGCGATGGAAAGGGACGTCTTCTTCACAATGATTCTCCTGGATAGGTTCCAGGCTTTAATCTATGCCGCCCTTGTTGCATCGCAATAGCAAATTTGTTGCATTGCGAAGAGAGGATCGAAACTATGATTTATCATGACATTTCAAACAGTTATAGTGCTGTTGCAGTCATGTCGAAGGCAGGATTGACCATCTTGTGATCAATCCGCATGTCGACGTCATCCGCCGAGGCAAGCGCCGGAAATCCGGGCGCTCGGGCTCGCTTCCATCGGACAAGGCGCCGCCACCGGGTTCCAGCCTTCGACCGGCCGATGATGAACTCCGCACACCCGTCAATGGTCGTTTGCAAGGGCGATGGGTTTCGCAAATTGCTCACCCCATCCGATGCGCAGTTGTTCTGGCCGTCTTCAGGCCACCAGAAGAATCTTGATACCCCAAAGGCAAACAATAATCGCAAGAGCTAAGGTCGCAATGACCAAGGTTCGCTCCCAATGGGCTCTCATTGATAGGCCCTCCGTTTGGAAAAACGCTAGGTGATTCTCGCAACACGCAACAATCGAAACTTCACACCATCAACCGGAGAGAAGGGCGAGACCTGTTTCGTTTTGAAACAGGCCATTTTGCAACGGTAACATGGCGTGCGCGTTTAACATCATTCGGCCAGAGAGAAGCTCCTTTGTAGGCCTTGTTCATCCTGGAAAGGGCTTCGACATGCTGTCCATCACTGCAGTCATCCGCACCAAGAAAGGCCACGCAGACACCATGCGCCGCGCCCTGTTGGAGGTCGCCGAAAATGTCCGTGTCAACGAACCCGGCACGATCGGTTTTTTCGTCTCGCAGGATCCGGATAGCCCGAGCGTCTTCACGACCTACGAGCGGTTCGTCGATCAGGCCGCCATGGACGCGCACAACAACTCCGAGGTCGTGGCGCGGTTCTTCAACATTGCAAAGCCGATCCTCGACGGCGATGTCATTCTCGTCACCAGCACCGAGTTTTTCGCCAAGGGCTGACTTAACGAATCGCAGCAGCAAGGGCAACAAACCGACGCTCAGCCGTCATCCATTGATCGGCACAAGCCGAGACACAAGCACCGGCACTGACGAATGCCGGCTGATGCGGCGTAGCTGTCATTGCTGACGAGGCGGGGGTGCTTCCCTGTCTTCAGGCCGTCACCTTGCCTTCGACAAGACCGCTCGGCTCATCGCTGAGCCAGCGATAGACGAAGCCGCCGAGTGCGCCACCGAGAATCGGAGCCACCCAGAACATCCACAACTGCTGCAACGCCCAGCCGCCGACGAACAGCGCCGGTCCGGTGCTGCGCGCCGGATTCACAGATGTGTTTGTGACCGGGATGCTCGCCAGATGGATCATCACAAGGGCCAGACCGATCGCGAGCGGTGCAAAACCAGCCGGCGCTTTGCCATGGGTGGATCCCATGATAATGAAGAGGAACATCATCGTCATGACCAACTCCATGAGAAAGCACGCCGCGAAGCCGTATTTGCCCGGCGAGTGCTCGGCGTAACCGTTGGAAGCGAAGCCCTTTCCGACGTCGAAGCCGGCAGCGCCGCTGGCGATCACGTAAAGCAAGGCCGCCGCCGCCACAGCCCCGACCACCTGTGCGATGACGTACGGAGCGATCTCTCCAGCAGGGAAACGACCGCCGGCGGCCAGCCCCACCGTGACGGCCGGATTGAGATGACAGCCCGAGACATGACCGATCGCGTAAGCCATGGTCACCACGCTGAGGCCGAAGGCGAATGACACGCCGACCAGCCCGATGCCAACTTGTGGAAAGGCTGCCGCGATCACTGCACTGCCGCAACCTGCAAACGTGAGCCAAAACGTGCCAATCGCTTCGGCAGCGTATTTCTTCCCGTTCATGTTTCTCTCCCGCTTTTTGCTTCGGCTATCCGCTCTGCGCGGATTTGAGAGTGGCGGAGACTGCAAGGCGTTTGCCCCTCACTGCCTTCCACCGGGCGGTGGCAGCTTCGGCGGACGCACGTCGGCAGCCGCGTCGCTCGTTTGAAACTTACGCCCGTCTCGATGCACGTGATAGGCACGATGTCCTGCCACAAGAAAAAACAACGGGAGGATTTCGATGACAATGAGCGTGCATCATGGCCGCCTCGTCACGACGACGATCGCGGCCGCTTCAACACCGAACTCGCCGCCTTCTTCCGCGCCGCCGCCAAGACGGAGTGAGAAAGCGGATTGAGAAAGACGGACTGAGAATGAGAAAACGAACTGACAAGCGCGTGGATGGGTGGAGCGAAGGGCTCAACCCATCCCACGTGTGCTCAAGAGATCTCGTAGATCGACACGTTGTCCGCGATGCCGGTCAAGGCCACGCGCCGGGGCGTTGGCTTTAGCCCTTTGCTCTCAAGCAGGGCACGGGCATGCGCGTTCTCCACCACCGATTCCGTCACCACGATCGAGCGTGAGGCGGCAAGGCCCTGGACGCGCGACGCGATGTTCACAGTCTGGCCGAAATAATCTTGCTGGGCATTGAGGGTGACCGCGAGGCACGATCCTTCATGGATTCCCATCTTCAGGCGCAGACTCTGATGCTGACGCTCGGCGCCAAGATCGCTCATCGCCTCGCGCATGCGGATCGCAGCAGCGATGGCGCGGTCAGGCGTCTCGAAGGTTGCCATCACGGCATCGCCAATGGTCTTCACGACGGCCCCCCTTTCGGACGCGATAATCTCCTGCAGCAACCTGAAGTGCTCGTTGACGAGATCGAAGGCAACGAGGTCGCCGACGCGCTCATAGAGCCCAGTGGAGTCTTTGAGATCACTGAACAGGAAAGTCAGGCTCAAGATCTTGAGGCGCTGGCCGATGGCCAGCGTGTCGGTCCGGTAGATGTCGCGGAAGGTCTGATTGGTGAGCAGACGCTTTGCGGTGAGAACGGGTTTGCGTCGCTTCAGCAGGTCGTCCAGCGCCTGGTTCGCCACCCATATAGCCGGCAACACACGATCGTCGGTGCGGTTTTCCAAAGCCAGGCGCAGCGGCCCGGGACGCAAGGCAACGGTGTCGACCGGAACCTGGACCTTGTTGAAGATCACGGACAGGTTCTGGCGCTCGCCCGTCTCCTCGCCGCTGACATCAAGAAACTGGGCCGTATGCGTCACGGGGTCGAACACGATCAACGAACCCTTTGGCAACTGCAACGAAAGGATGGCCCGTTCTCCGGGCGGCAAGTCAACAGTTTCGAGCGTGACCTCCCGCAACAGCTTCTCCAGATCGGCTGGAAGATCGATGGCCGAACTCCAGAAGATCTGCCGATAATATTCGGCCGCGGACAATTCGTCGGGACTGTGGGCCGCGATCTTCCGAACGCGCGGGCTGACCGTGAAGGTCACCTCGACCAGGTTGTCGAGCGTCGTCTCGTAGCCTGCGGCGCAGAAAGCGCAACTATACTGCGCTCGATCCAGGGTCTTCAGGCTTTTATTGGCGGAGAGAACACCGGCGCAACTCGGGCACATGACGTTCCATGTCATCTCGAAGATGCCGAGCCCCACCGCATTCAGGAGCGCCGCGATGACCCACTCCTCGCCGACGCCCTCTCTGGCCGCGAGATCAAGCGCGTTTATTTTGTTCAAGGCATGATCCGGGGCATCCCGCACCATGTGCTCGAGCATGTCCACCACGTCGCCGTCGGCCGACTGACGCAGGGCCACAAACAAAGTCTCGGCTTCGTTCATAGGATGATGCTACACGAAAGCGGGCAAAGCGGAAACCCACTGGCCCACCCTTGGGTGTTCCGAAACACCAAACCCGCGCGCGGTGATGGCGAAGCCCATCCAAGATGGCGTATGAACTTTGGTCACGCACTCTGGCCCGGCGGGAGCACGACGACCGTCGTGCCCGGCCTCACCCGATCGAAGAGATCGATGACGTCGGCATTGGTCATGCGGATGCAGCCCGACGAGATGGCCTGACCGATATATTCCGGCTGGTTGGTGCCGTGGATGCGGTAGAGCGTGTCCTTGTTGCCCTGATAGAGATAGAGCGCACGCGCGCCCAACGGGTTGGCCGGGCCACCGGGAACGCGTGCCGGATAGGGGCCGAGCCGCGCCTGGATTTCCCGTGTCGGGATCCAGTCCGGCCATTCGGCCACGCGACCGACGGTGGCGACACCGGAAAAGGCCAGCGCTTCCTCCCCAACGGTCACGCCATAGCGGATCGCCTTGCCGTCCGGCAGAACGTAATAGAGATAACGCGAATCGGTATCGATCAGGATCGAGCCCGGCTGCTCCTTGCGCGGATAGTCGACGATGTGCCGGAGAAATCGATCGGGGATGCTCGCCTGCGCGTAAGGCGGGTGGGCCAGCAACTGCCGGTCCCGTAGGGTCATGCTGGCACTCGTCGGCGGCGCGAGCGTGGCCTGCATACAGCCGCCGAGCGTGAACAATCCCATCAGCAACAACGCGAACCCGGATTTCGGCACCCTGCCCTCCCGCGCGCTACGTCCAGCTAATTGTCGCCCGAATCATGCTGAAATCATGGCGACGCGCGGAAGCACGTTTGAACATTGCCGGACGACACGCGGCCTCCGGTCGCGCTCCGCCGCGCTTGCTGCGAAAACCACTTGGCTACCGCGCCTGCCTGCTGACGGTGCCCGGCTCTGCGGGATCCCCATTGTCCGACAAGAGTTGAGCGGCGCCCCCGATGCCGCGCCGGAAGGCTTCGTCGAAATTGATCCCGCGCGCTTGCCATCGATGCGGCCGGGTCTGCCAGTTCATCTGCCACTCCGTGGCCCATCCGAGTTCGGAATCGACCCACACCAGCCGCCCGACCAGGGCGACGTCCGCGCCCTGCTCGGCCGCGCGCGAGGCCAAGGTCGCGGGCGGCGTCGTCATCAAGTCAGCGCCGTCGATGTTCGCTGTCGTCAACGTCGCGGTATCGGGTAACACGATGGTCATTCCCCGCTTGGCGGCGGCTGCGAGTAGCGATTCACGTTGCAGATCGGACTGCTTCGCATCGGATGTGACGATGTACCTCCTTGCGCCCTGCTCCATCGCGACAAAGACCGCGAGCACCGGCCGGTGCGAGAGCCACGGCTTGAGGTCAATCGCTCCAAGAAGGGCGTCGATCTTCTTTTCATCGAAGTCGACGATCAGATCGTACGGCCGATCGCGGGTGCCCTGCTCGTCGCGAACCGGCGTCCCCGACATCTGGTCGTGATAACTATAGGCGCTGACGAAATCCCCCGCGCGCGATTTGTACAGGGCCAATCGCGGGTCGCCCGCAAGCTGCAGCGCGCCGGACACTTTGATGAGAACATCCTCCAGACAGCCGGCAAAGCCGACGACCCGGTTAGCCTCGCCTTGGCCGGTGATGACGGCCTGCGTCCGATAGAGGTCGGCCGCAGCAGCCGCCGCCCCCGTCGCGGTGGACCAACACATCAACGCCGTGACAAGCAACATCCCAATGATGGCGACCGCGACACCAGGACGCGTCACGTGCCGCGTGCGCCATGTCATATTCCAGGAGAGTACGATCATCTCTCGATCTCCATTAATCCCAATGAATGGCGAAAGCATCATCCGCCGCGCGCGCCGAGGCGGCATGATAATATCAGCTTCCCCGCCAGAGCTCGGCGGGTGAGCCGAGCATAATCCGTCGGCATCGATCCAGATCGACCCAATGCGGTTTGCTGCTGCGGCTTGTTGGCGGAGGCGGCCGACGACGCGCGCGGCTAACTCATTCGCCCTACGCACCGCTCGCGACACACGGCTTATCAACCATCCACTGCGATCCATCTTGACAGTGCGGGTCAACGGGAGGAGCATCACAACCTGTCGCATCGAGCGACAAATCACGGGCAAAGGAGGTATTGAATGACTCCACCCCCGCAGAGGAAGCCGCTAAATGCGGTGGAACACGTTCGGACCACCGTATAGCGGCCAAACACACGAACGGGACGCCGGGTCAAGGTTAAGTGGGCCGCATCAGTGAGGCATGGCCCCTTACCTTCCCGGCGCTGTTTGTTTGGACCTTTTGTTTGGACCTGGAGCCAAGCGGCATTCGCCTGTTGCCCGCAAAAAAAGCCCGGCTTCAGGCCGGGCCTATGTTGCTCAACGCTGTGGATGGCCGGGACCGCCGCCGCCTGTGCGGGGAGCGGCGTTGATGT
>JAQGKC010000130.1 GCA_028290305.1 Bradyrhizobium sp. | reverse complement strand
GAACTCATCATCAGTTCGAAATGACCGACAAAGGACAGGAAAACGCCGACGCAGAACACGGCGAGCGACTGCTGACCGCAGACGATGATCGGATCGAACATCTTCCACTCCAGGCCCGGCCAGTCCTTGGGCACGAACCGGATGACAAGAATCACGATCACGACGAAATGGATGAAGCGATAGGGCGCAAGATTGGTCTTGTCGTTGGGGTTGAAGGTCGAATAGAGCCAGTCCGGGAACATGGCGCCGAAATCCGGAAACTTGCCGGCCATGGTCATGACCAGCGCCAGGATCAGATAGAAAATGCAGAAATAGAGCGTGAACGGTTGATCGATAATCCAACGCGACCTCCTGGCGCCGCCCAGTGCGCACCACGAGCCGAACACGAACAACACCTGCCAGCAATATGGGTTGAAGTACCAGGTCCCGGCCGGGTAGGCCGTGAAATTCCAGCCGAAATACCGGGCCGCGAGCCACAGGGCGATCGAGGCCAGCATGGTCTCGTTGGGTCGGCGCAGCATCATCCACAGCACCGGCGGGAACAATCCCATCAGCACGATGTAGAGTGGAAGCACGTCGAGGTTGACTGGCTTGAATTTCAGCAGCAAGCCCTGACGCAGCGTTTCGACCGCGCTGTCGACCAGGCCGGCCACGTTGAATTCGTTGATGATCTCCGGATCGCTGTAGCGCTGCGCGACATAGCCGATCGCAACGATGTAAATCACGAACAGGATGATATGGGCGACGTAGAGTTGCCAGACCCGCTTGGTCAGGCGGGTGGCGCCGACCAGGAAGCCGCGTTCGAGCATCATCCGCGCATAGACAAAGGAGGCGGTATAGCCGGAAATGAAGACGAACAGATCCGCCGCATCGCTGAAGCCGTAATTTCGCGTGGTGATCCAGTTCACGACGTTGTCGGGAATATGATCGAGAAAAATCGCCCAGTTCGCGACCCCGCGAAATAGGTCGAGCCGGAGATCGCGTCCTTTTTCAGGCAGGGTAGCGAGGATTTTCATGGGTGCCGTTTCGAAATGATGCTTGGGCGGAGGTCGAGCAGCAGGACAGGGGCATCAGCCGCGCGAGGAGGCAAGATTGTCACAGCGCAGCATAATGACTATACCGGTTGCGGAAAATGTATCATCCAGCGGCTGGGAATCACCGATCAAATTCCTGAAAGGTGTCCCTATACTATCCCGGCCGTCTCCACCACGCGCTTCCATGCCACCTATCTCACGGGGCCCGACCATCCATGACCGCACGCATCTTTAAGCCCGCCAAAAACGCGATGCAATCGGGGACCGCCAAAACCAAGGAATGGCAGCTCGATTACGAGCCCGAACAGCCGCGCGTGATCGAGCCTTTGATGGGCTGGACCAGCTCCGGCGACATGAAGCAGGAGCTCACCCTGCGCTTCGATACCGAGGAGGAAGCTGTGGCCTATTGCGAGCGCGAGGGCATTCCCTATCAGATCATCGAACCGAAGCAGCCGGTCCGCCGGCAAGCC
The DNA here is from genome assembly GCA_028290305.1 of Bradyrhizobium sp. The sequence goes on along the minus strand of JAQGKC010000130.1, from coordinate 24,513 downwards.
GCCTATGCCGACAATTTTGCGTTTCGGCGTGTCGAACCCTGGACCCATTGAGGGGCTGGGAATCGCTGATGGTATATCCCGGCGTTCCCTCAGGGTGAAAGTTCTGGGTTGCCTAGGGTGACGGCGCGATGACACCATGACACGAGCCCCAGTGCCGAGTTGCGGCGCACCATAAACTGCCCAGGAAACCACCCGAGGCCATGCCGCTTCATTCCAGCACCGATCCCGCCTCGTCCGATTTTGCCCGCAACGCGGAGACCATGCGGGCGCTGGTCGCAGAACTCCGTGAAAAGCTCGATCAAGTGGCCGGCGGCGGCGGGAAGGCGTCGCGCGCCAGGCACACCTCGCGCGGCAAGATGCTGGCGCGCCAGCGCGTCGATCTCCTGATCGATCCGGGTACGGCGTTTCTCGAATTGTCGCCGCTTGCCGCTCACGGCCTCTATGGCGGCGATGTGCATTCCGCGAGTATCATCACCGGTGTCGGCCGCATCTCGGGTCGCGAATGCGTTGTTGTCGCCAACGATGCCACGATCAAAGGCGGCACCTATTATCCGATGACGGTGAAAAAGCATCTTCGCGCACAGGATATAGCGCGGCAGAACAATCTGCCCTGCGTTTACATGGTCGATTCAGGCGGGGCGTTTCTGCCGCAGCAGGACGAGATCTTCCCGGACGAGCGGCATTTTGGCCGCATCTTCTACAATCAGGCGCAGATGTCTGCGTTGGGAATTCCGCAAATTGCGATCGTGATGGGCTCCTGCACGGCCGGCGGAGCCTATGTCCCGGCGATGTCGGACGAGAGCATCATCGTGCGCAATCAGGGCACGATTTTTCTCGGCGGACCGCCGTTGGTGAAGGCGGCGACCGGGGAAGTGGTGTCAGCCGAAGAACTCGGCGGCGCCGACGTGCACTCGAGGCAGTCCGGCGTCACCGATCACTATGCGCAGAACGACAGCCATGCGATCGGGATCGCACGCCGCATCGTCGCCACGCTGAAGCCGCCACAACGTGCAGCCCTGAACATGCGCGAGCCGCGCGAACCGCTGTTTGCACCCGAGGAAATCTACGGCGTGGTCCCCGCCGATGGGCGCAAGCCGTTCGACGTCCACGACATCATCGCGCGCGTGGTCGACGGTTCGGAGTTCGACGAATTCAAGAAATTGTACGGCCAAACCCTGATTTGCGGTTTCGCCCATATCTGGGGGTATCCGGTCGGCATCATCGCCAACAACGGCATCCTGTTCAGCGAGAGCTCGCTGAAGGGCGCGCATTTCATCGAACTGTGCTGCCAGCGCAATATCCCCCTGGTGTTCCTGCAGAACATCACCGGCTTCATGGTCGGCAAGAAATACGAAGCCGGCGGCATCGCACGTGATGGCGCCAAGCTGGTGACGGCGGTGGCGACCGCAGGCGTGCCGAAATTCACCGTCGTGATCGGCGGCTCCTACGGGGCCGGTAATTACGGGATGTGCGGCCGTGCCTACAGCCCGCGCTTCCTCTGGATGTGGCCGAACGCCCGGATATCCGTGATGGGCGGCGAGCAGGCGGCGATGGTGCTGAGCCAGTTGCGGCGCGACAACATCGAAGCCAAGGGCGGCACCTGGTCGGTCGAGGAAGAGAACGAGTTTCGGGCGCCGACGCGGGCGCAGTTCGAAACCCAGGGCAATCCGTATTACGCCACGGCCCGGCTCTGGGACGACGGCGTGATCGATCCCGCCGATACCCGGCTGGTGCTCGGCCTTGGATTGTCGGCGTCGGCCAACGCCCCGATCGAGCCGACGCGCTTTGGCCTGTTCAGGATGTGATGATGGATCGCCCCAAACAGTATCGGCGATTTCGCACCCTGCTGATTGCCAATCGCGGCGAGATCGCCTGCCGCGTGATCCGCACAGCGAAGGCTATGGGCCTGCGCACCGTTGCGGTTTATTCCGAAGCCGACCGCGGCGCCATGCATGTCGCCATGGCGGATGAGGCCGTCTTGCTGGGGCCGGCGCGGGCGCGCGACAGCTATCTCAATATCGAACGCGTGATTGAATCCGCGCGCAAAAGCGGCGCCGAAGCCGTGCATCCCGGTTACGGCTTCCTTTCCGAGAGCGCCGAATTCGCGCAGGCCTGTATCGACGCGAGACTGGTATTCGTCGGTCCGACCGCTGACATGATCAAGGCGATGGGCTCGAAGTCCGGCTCGAAAATGCTGATGGAAAAGGCCGGCGTGCCGCTGGTGCCGGGCTATCACGGCGACGCTCAGGACGAGACGACGCTGGCGAAGGCTGCCGACAAGATCGGCTTTCCGGTTCTGGTCAAGGCATCGGCCGGCGGCGGTGGCCGCGGCATGCGCATCGTACGTTCAGCAGGCGAACTCGCAGCCGCGATCGTCAGCGCCAAGCGCGAGGCGAAGGCAGCATTCGGCGACGATCGCATGCTGATCGAAAAATTCGTCGAAAATCCGCGCCACATCGAGGTGCAGGTCATCGGCGACAGTCACGGCAATCTGCTGTCGCTGTTCGAGCGCGAATGCACGTTGCAGCGGCGGCACCAGAAGGTGATCGAGGAAGCGCCGTCGCCGACGCTCGACGCGTCGCGACGCGAAGCCGTGTGCGCCGCCGCGCGCAAGGCAGCCGCCGCGGTCAATTATGTCGGCGCCGGCACCATAGAGTTCGTTTCCAACGGCAAGGATGTCTTCTTCATCGAGATGAACACAAGGCTGCAGGTCGAGCATCCCGTGACCGAGCTGATCACGGGCATCGATCTCGTGGAATGGCAGTTGCGCGTGGCGTTCGGCGAAAGACTGCCGCTGACGCAGGACCAGATCGCGCTCAACGGACATGCGATCGAGGCACGGGTTTATGCGGAAAATCCGCACAAGAATTTCATGCCGTCGGTCGGTCGTATCAGGATCTGGCGGATGCCGGACCCATCGAACGGCCTGCGGATCGATGCCGGATATCGCGAGGGCGATGCGGTTTCGCCGCATTACGACGCCATGCTGGCCAAGGCGATTGCGTGGGCGCCGACCCGCGACGCCGCGATTGAACGGCTCAATCGCGGACTTGAGGAGACCGACGTTCGCGGCGTCGTCACCAATATTCCCTTTCTTTCGGCGCTGGTGACGCATCCGGACGTGCGCGCCAATGCCATCGATACCGGTTTTATTGAACGCGAGTTGAAGAACCTGACGCCGCCGCCGGTGGCGCCCGGCGATCTCGAGCTTTGCGCTGGCGTGGCCGCAATCCTTGGCGAAGAACGAAATGCCGCGCAGCTGGAGGCGCATTCGCCATGGCGAGCCTCGGGCTGGATGCTGGTGGGACGGCGGCAGCGGGTGTTCACGTTCCGGCACGGACAGGCGGTCGAGCAGAAGGTCAACCTGCGCTACGGCAACGGTCCCGCGAAACTGTCGATCGGTGACCGGGAATTTGCCTTCGAATCGTCGCCTGAGGATGACCACGGGTTCGATCTCACGCTCGACGGCACGAAGTCCCATATCATCGCGGTTCTTGAGGGCCACGAACTATATTTGCGCACGCGCAACGGCCGCTTCGATCTGCACTGGGTCGATCCCTTCGGCGGCGACGACGAGGAACAGGTCGGCGAAGACAAGATCGTCGCCCCGCTGCCGGGTACCGTCGTGGCCGTGCTGGCGGAGGAGGGCGCCAAGCTGGAGAAGGGCGCGCCGATCCTGACTTTGGAAGTCATGAAGATGGAGCAGACCTTGCGCGCACCGTTCGCAGGCGTGTTGAAAGTGATAAAGTGCAAAGTCGGCGATATCGTGCAGGAGGGCGTCGAACTCGCCGAAATCGAGCCCGTGGCCGGATAAGATCAGCATGAGCGATCAGGTCCACATCGTCGAGGTTGGCCCACGTGATGGCCTTCAAAACGAAAAGACGCCGGTCAGTGTCTCGGATCGCATCGCGTTCATCGAGGCCTTAGTCGGCGCGGGGCTGCATACCGTCGAGGTCGGAGCCTTTGTGTCGCCGAAGGCGATCCCGCAAATGGTGAATTCGGATCAGGTGCTGCGCGGCGTCAACCATCATCCGGACAGCGAATTCCATGTACTGGTCCCGAATGAAAAAGGTTACGACGCGGCGCGCGAGGCGGGTGCCAGGGTGATCGCGGTGTTCGCTTCGGCCTCGGAAGGCTTTTCGCGCGCCAATATCAATTGCTCGGTCGCCGAATCGATCGAGCGCTTCAAGCCGGTCGTCGCGCGCGCCAAAGCCGATGGCATCAGGGTGCGCGGCTATATCTCCTGCGTGCTCGGTTGTCCCTTTAACGGCGAGGTGAAGCCGCAAGCGGTGGTCGACGTGGCTCGGACGTTGTGGGAACTCGGCTGCTACGAAATCTCGCTCGGCGACACCATCGGCGTCGGCACGCCGCTCAAGGCCCGGCATCTGTTGCGCGCCGTGGCCGGCGCCGTGCCGATGGCCAATCTCGCGATGCATTTCCACGACACCTACGGCCAGGCGCTGGCCAATCTCTGTGCGGGGATGGAAGAGGGCGCGCGCGTGATCGATTCCGCGGCCGGCGGTCTTGGCGGCTGCCCTTACGCGCCCGGCGCCACCGGCAATGTCGCGACCGAGGACGTGGTTTACATGCTGGAGGGCATGGGCATCGCGACCGGCGTGGACATGCCAAGGCTGGTGGCGGCGACGAACGAGATCAGTAAATTGATTGGTCGGCCGCCGGTGAGCCGCGTGGCGTCGGCGTTGAATGCTAAGAAGCGAGTGGCGAATAGCGAGTAGGATATTCGCCCGTTACCTTCCGCCGTCCGGTCCCATTACCAGGTTGGGGAGCAAGGTCGAAATTTCGGGCACAAAACACAGCACGACCACCGCCAGCATCATCAGCAGCACGAACGGCAGCGTGCCCCAGATCACTTCGCTGAGTGGAATATCCGGCGCGACATTGCGGATCACGAACAGATTCAAACCCACCGGCGGGTGAATGAGTCCCATCTCCATCACGATAGTCATGACGATGCCGAACCAGATGATGTCGAAATTGGCGGCGCGTAGCGGCGGCAGGACGATCGGCGCGGTCATCAGGATGATCGAAACCGGCGGCAGAAAAAAGCCGAGCATGACGACCATGACGAGGATCGCCGCCAGCAATTCCCAGCGCGGCAGCTGCATGGCGACAATCGACTCCGCGACCGATTGCGAGATGTGCAGATAGCTCATGACGTAGGAATACAGCAGCGACATGCCGATGATCATCATCAGCATGGTGGACTCGCGGATCGTTGATTTCAGGATCGGCGCCAGGTCGCTCGGCCGCCACACGCTGTAAATCAGGGCTATCAGCACCAGCGCAAGCAGCCCGCCAAGCCCGGCAGTCTCGGAAGGCGTTGCGTAACCGCCGTAGAGCGCGATCATCACGCCCGTCAGCAACAGCACGAACGGCAGCACCCGCGGCAGAACGTTGAACCGCTCCGCAAAACTGAATTCGTCGCGCTTGAGGATAGCCGAAGTCACGCCGGTCTGTGCGTAGACGGCGCTGGCGGCGGCGTATTCTTTGCGAAAGCGGATCACCGCGTAGGCGCCGAACAGGGAGACCAGCAGCAGGCCGGGGCCGATACCGGCGAGGAACAGCCTCCCCAAGGATTTTTCCGCCGCCACCGCGAACAGGATCATTGTGATCGACGGCGGCAGCAAAATGCCGAGCGTGCCGCCTGCGGCGATAATTCCAGCCGCGAGACCGCCGGAATAACCGCGCTTGCGCATTTCCGGTATGCCGGCCGAGCCGATCGCCGAGCAGGTGGCGGGCGACGATCCGGCCATCGCCGCGAACAACGCGCAGGCGAATACGTTGGCGACACCGAGCCCGCCGGGCACGCGATGCAGCCAGGCGTGCAGCGCCGAATAGAGATCCTGGCCGGCGCGGGACCTGCCGATTGCGGCACCCTTCAGGATGAACAGCGGAATCGACAGAAGCGTGATCGAGGCCATTTCCTCGTAGACATTCTGGGTTACTGTATCGAGCGACGCCGAGGGCATGTAGATGCCCATGAACACCACGGCGACCGCCCCCAAGGCGAATGCGATCGGCATCCCGGAAAACATCGCAACCAGGGTTGCAACCCCGTAACTGATTCCAATCCCCAGTACCGTCATCGGCGCACCGCACCGCTGAGCGGAATGACGATCTGCAGCAGGATTTGTACGCACAGGAGCGTCATGCCGCAGGCCATCAACCCGTAAGGGATCGCCAGCGGCGGCGACCACATCGAATTCGACACCTGACCATCGACCCACGCTTCATTGGTGAGCGTCCAGGATTTCCAGGCGAAGAACGCGCAGAACAAAAAACTGGCGACGTCGACCAGCCATAGCCGGATACGATTGACGGTCGGCGACATCAGTCCGACGAACGCCTCGATGCCGATGTGGCCACGTTGTCCCTGCACATAGGCGGAGGTCAAGAAGGTGGCTCCGACCAGCAGAAACACCGCGGCCTCGTCCTGCCAGTAATTCGCGCTGTGGAACAAGGCGCGACCCAGCACGCTGTAGCTAAGAATGATGCAGGCCGCGATCAGTGCGAGCGCGGCCATGACGACGATGATGTTGTTGCAAACGGCAAGTCCGCGTTCGAACGCCGCGACGAGCATGTTGCCCGCAACGGCGTTCGCTTTGTCGGTTTGATCCGGAAGCGGACCACGCATCATGCGGAGACGTCGGTCGCGAGCTTCAACAGGTTGGCCGCGGTCGCGGTTTTCGCGGCGTAATCCTTCCATGCGGTGTCGCGGGCAATGTCCCGCCATTTACCGACGGTGGCCACGTCGAGCGCGCTGACCTTGGCGCCGGCCTTTTCGTAGACCTTGGCAACTTCGGCGTCGTCGTCCTGCGCGCCCTTCCTGCCGTAGGCTTCCAATTCCAGACCAACCGCCAGAATGATGTCCCGCTGGTTTTTCGGTAGGCCGTCGAAAATCGATTTCGACATCATCAGCGGCTCCAGCATGAACCAGTACGATGCGTTCGCGCCCGACGTCAGCGACTTCGCAACTTCCTCCAGCCGGAACGAAATCAGGCTGGTGGAGGAGGTGATGCCGGCATCGCAGGCGCCGGTTTGCATCGAGGTGTAGATTTCGTTTGACGGCACCGACAGCACCGCGGCGCCCGCGGTTTGCAGCACCATGTCCATCTCGCGCGAGCCGCCGCGAACCTTGAGGCCCTTGGCGTCTTCCGGGGCGATGATTGGCCGCGAACGGCTGGCGACACCGCCGGCCTGCCAGACCCAGGTCAGCAGAATGATGCCCTTGTCGGCGAGGAAATCCGTCAGCGCCTTGCCGATCGGCTGGCTCTTCCAGCGCATGCCCTGGTCGTAGGTCGAAACCAGTCCGGGCATCAGGCCGATGTTAGTCTCGGGCAACTCACCGCCTGCGTAGGGCATCGGATACAGGCTGATATCGAGAGCGCCTTTGCGCATCGCCGAGAATTGCGCGTTGGTCTTGATTAGCGACGAATTCGGATAGACCTCGGCGGCAATCTCGCCGCCGCTGCGCTTGGCGACTTCAGCGGCGAACACCCGGCACAGCCGGTCGCGGAAATCACCTTTGTCGATCGTGCCGCCGGGAAACTGATGCGATATTTTCAGGGTCGTCGCGGCACGCGCCGTTCCGGTCCCAAAACGCAGGATGGCGGGTGCGGCAAGCGCCGCTGATACGAGGACGTGGCGGCGTGTAAACATGGAGATCTCCCCTGGTTTTTTTGATTGGAATGTTCGGGCCGACTTAATTGCATATTGGCCCCGAATTTTCTCTAGTCTGATAGTTCGAGGCCGCGACCGGCGGAACCCCGATAATTGCTGCGGCGCACACTCGCGGTGGGATTGGACGGAACAGGATTCGATGGAAGAAGACCTGGCTGACACGTTTCTTGAACCCCAGACTCTTGAACCCCGGAACGCGCGTCATAAGCCCATTGCGGAAAATATTTCGAACGGCCGGTAACAAACCCAGGCGCTGGATCGTGTTGAACATAGCGACATCAGTCGCTTTCAACACCGGTTTCGAAGGGATCAGCCACCAATGACCATCAGCACTCGCATCGCGCTCGGAGTATCTGTCGCCGCTCTTTCGCTCAGCCTGGCGCTCGCCCCCGCTGCCTTCGCTCAGGACAAGATGGGCAAGGACGACGGGATGAAGAAAGACACCATGTCGAAGGATGGCATGAAAAAGGACGACGGCATGAAGAAGGATACCATGTCGAAGGGCGGCATGAAGAAGGACGATGGCATGAAGAAAGACGACATGAAGAAGTAAGCGTCACCGCTTCATCTTCCCATAGGCTCGCCCCGATCGGGGCGAGCCTGGCTTGGTTCTGAGCGGTTACGGGCGACGCCGTGCGACGGCGTTACCGCAAGCGGCTATTTGCGCTTCTTCTTGCGGGCGGCGTAGCGGGCGTCGCGCGCGGCCTTGCGTTCGGCTTCAAGCGCCGCTTCCCTGGCAGCTTCTTCTTCTTTTTCACGCGCAAGCTGGGCTGCGGCCTGTTCTGCCGCCTCGGCCTCGAGGCGTTTCTGTTCGGCCTTGGCGGCCTCGCGCGCTTCTCTCGCCTTGGCCCGCTCGGCGGCCTGCGCCTCACGCTCGGCCTGCCGCTGCATGACCAAAGGATCGTCGGGACCCGGCTTGGCGCGAAACTTGTTCAGGATGTTCTGCCTCGCTTCCTGAGCCGCCTTCTGCCGGTCTGCGAAGCTAGGTTCCTTGAATCCACTCATTGCTAGGGCCTTGTCGCTTTCATTGTTTGCTGTGAAATCGGTGTTTGCTGAGATCGGTTTCGCGTCGCGTCAGCGCAGTGCAAAGGCGCCTGCGCGATCTGGACCGGCTTTTACCGCCGCACGCGCCGAGAAGCCACCCATTATCCGCTGACCGGCGTGATGTCGCATGAAAACTGATGCTTCGGCTATCCGCCAGCGAGTGGCTGAATCGGAAACCCCTCATTTTTGACTTTGCAGGCAAGATTCCAGCGACTCGGATAGATATGGTTCAGCGACCTGCGGAGTTAAAAAACCCATATTTTTCGTCATTTTATGTTGATCATTTGGGGATTTTCATAGCGCCGCCGTGGCCGAGAGACCCACCCATACGTCTCTCACGGTATAGAGCGATTTGAATGAAACTGCTCCCAGACAGGCGACGCGGGTTCCTCATTCTCGCGGCCGCGGCCATCGCCTATCTCATGCTGGCTTATGTCGTGCTTCCCGCCCTGTGGAGCCACCACGAGCATGAACCCGGCCTTGCTTCACTGCCCATGGTGACGCGTACCAGCACCGGCATTCCCGGCGATGCGCTCAATGTCGGGCTTGTTGGCAGCGAGGAAGATGTGCTTCGCGCCATGCACGCGGCCGGCTGGTTTCCGGCCGACCCGGTGACGTTGCGCACGAGTATCGAGATTGTCGGCAGCGTGGTGCTTGACCGGCCATACCACGATGCGCCTGTCAGCCCACTCTATTACCAGGGCAAAAAGGAACAGCTCGCTTTTGAGAAACCGGATGGCAGGAGCGCCGATCGCCGGCATCACGTCCGTTTGTGGCTGGTCCTTGAAAAAGGAACCAACGGCCGTCCGGTCTGGCTTGGCGCGGTGACGTTTGACCGCGGGGTGGGCTTGAGCCGTTATACCGGGCAGGTCACTCATCATATCGGTCCAGACATCGATGCCGAGCGTGACCTGCTGATGCAGGATTTGCGCGAGGCGGGGATGGTCGACGCCCTGTTCCAGATTTCAGGAATAGGCCCAACCCTGTTCGGCCGGAATGGCGGGGGAGATCCCTATTATACCGATGGAGAAATCGATGTCGCTAGCCTCGTCGTCGATGGCGTCAAGCGAACGGAGCCGCCGGCGACGTTGCCGCCGCCGCCGCTGATTGCCCTGAAGGACCAAATCTGGCACGGCGTCAGCAATGCGATGACACAATGAATGAGATGCCGCCGCGCTGCCCGCGCCCACGACAAGCCAACGAGGTGATCGAATGAAACCTGGTCCGCGCGACTGGCGACAGATCCATCATTCGCCGATATTCTGGATCGGGGTCGCGGTGTGTCTGGCGGCCATCACGATTTACGTGATGTCTGACGATCTCGCATGGCGGTGAAGGCACCGAGGCGAAAGCTTGCCCGGCCGGTCCTGCACCTTATCGTCCGAGGAGCTTATAATTCATAATTCGGGGGAGGGGGAATCAGGACATCAGCTCGCGTCGAATACGCGGTGACCAACCGTAGCACCGCGCATTCGGCAACGCTCTGTTAATGATCTCCGTAAAGGTAAACTCGCGTCTTTCGTTGATGATCGAAATGGCACAACTCATCATGTGAGCAGATCGCAACTCGAAAGCACACAGGGAATGAAAATGTCTCGCGTTCATGCAGCGCTGATCGCTTCAGCCGTCGCCGCTATTGCCTTGCCGACCGCTGCGTCCGCGGGATGTTACAGCTGCTATGCGCCGCCGCAGCCTTGTGTGACCTGCTATCAGCAGCAAGTCGTCCCGCCGCAGTACCGTACCGTCCAGGAAACCGTGATGGTCGCGCCCGGCCACGTCATCGCGCATCGCACGCCGGCGCAATATCGGACCGTTATGGTGCCACAGACCGTCATGGTGGCGCCGGAAGGTGTTCAGTACGAGAAGATCCCGGCTCAGTATGATGTTCGCGAGCGCGTTGAGATGGTCGCGCCGGCACGCGCCTACTACATCCCGGTTGCCCCGCGCTGCGGCACCTGCGGATACTGATATTCAGCCCGTGGATACACGAAAGCAGCCCGCCGGCTCGCGCCGGCGGGTTTTGTTCGAGCGGACGGCTATATGGTCTCGACGCGATAGCCCAACTGTCGAAGGTTGTTGAAGGCCTGAACCTCCATTGGCTTCGCCGTCACAGGAATTCTGACGACAAAAACCTTGTCCTTGTTCTTCTTCATTCTCTCATGAACGTCCGCGAAGTGAATGAAGTGATCTTCCGAGATCAAGGAATCTTCGCCCCGGTCTTCGTGGTGGATAGCAATCGACCATCGTTTGCGCATCGGAATTTTCCCCAAAATTGCTCGACGCTTCATTGCAGGTGAGAATTGAGTCTTTTTATCGCCGCCAAGATGCAAAAAAGTTGCGGCCGAGACTTGACGAATTCGCATCGCACCAACGGAAATTGTGGCAGCCGAACCGACTCGGTTTCGGATCTCGGGCAGAAAAGCACCAATTCTTTGTGGCACCGCCGGTCCCGCGGATCCCTTCGGCAACGAAAATGGCGTCTGAGACGCTAGCCACTATCCGGGTGTTGAGGTCGCCCGAAGCAGGCGCGGCCGTATATTTTTTGCGAAGTTGATCGCTGGAACCTCAACGAAACGCCAGGACAAATAGGCGGCCGGGGTCGTTATCAGGATCGAAACCACAGTTACCAGGATGGTCGCAACGACGATCGGAAATGCCGAAAGCGGAACGCCAAAGAGAGCAAGGATTCGGTTGGCAAACAAAATACCCAGGAGGTGCAGCAAATAAAAGCTGTACGAGATCCTCCCGTAGAAGCGGGAGAGTTTGAAATCAAGCGGAACGAACAGGCCGGCAGTCGGACAGTAAGCGATCAGCGCGACCAATGTTGCTGCGCTCAGGCATTCCAGCATCAAAACGAGTGCGCTCTGTGTCCTTGTTCCGCAGAAACAGAAGATGGCGATTGCGATGATCGATGCGGCGTGCAGCCTTGGGCCGATCAGTGATGCAATCCGCGCGCCCCGAAAATGTATCAGCACTCCGACGACGAAAGCATATAGCGGTGCAAGCGTGGTGAAGCCGCCGAGCAAATGAGAGTATTGTCCAAAAGAAGACAGGCCGAGAAGAATCGCGACCAAAATCCAAAGTGGCCGCTCGCCATGCCTGTGAAATAACCAGACGCTCAACAAGATCAGGGGCGTTGCCACGCACTCGACCGTCATCGACCACATCACGCTGTTGATGTCGCTTTTGATCATCAGCAAGTTCAGGATGACGTCAACGACGTCGAAAGACGCCTCATAACCCACGTAGATTCCAAACTGCCAGTGAAGCGCGGTCAGCAGCGTGACCACGAAGATCGCCGCGGGAAACAGCCGAAAGATGCGATGGCGGAAGAACCTGGTGGGGTCTGGATTGGCGTCGAGCGAACGCGCAAGAACGAAGCCGCTCAACACAAAAAAGATAACGACAGCGCCGACACCATTCGAGAGGGCTGTGAATATCTGGAAGGCGAAACCGTCAAACCAATCGTATGCGGGACTCGCCGAGAATTGGCCGCGGACGTGATAGCCGACGACCATCAGGGCGGCGATCCCTCGCAGCGATTCAATTCGGGGAAGAAAACCCTGCGGCATGTCCAGATGCTACCTTATGGCGATCACGCACCAAAGCACGCCAGTAGGGTGGATTTTAAGGCAAATCAGGTGCGTCGCGGGAACCCGTTGATCGCGATCGACCCGTTCGACGTCGAGCCGACGCGGTCTTGCCTCTCATGCCAGCCAATACGAAACTGCCGCAACCGGGGCCATGTTGCCATGGCGCTCACGAGTTTGTTGTAACGCGTGTACTTTTCCGGATTGTTTCTGCGCTATGCAATTGAACCGACACTCCGCTGCATTCAAGGCCGGCACCAGTACGCAGTCAGCCCGGAATTCGCCACCTTGATCGGGTACTGAGGTCGAGATGATCGAGTCGGTTTTTGTCGAACGAGGTTGGCATGCCGCCCTATCGGATGGTCAGTAGGGTCGCGGTACTGGCGGCCTTTGCGTTCTGCGCTGAAACGTCAGCGATCGCTCAAGGGACGGAGCAACAGCAAGAGGCTTGCACACCCGACGTCTTTCGCCTCTGCGGGACCTACATACCGGACGTCGATCGGATCACGGCCTGCCTGCGAGGCAACGGCCCGCGGCTAAGCCGGCCCTGCTATGATGTATTTTTCCCGCCTCAAAACATTGAGCCGCGGCGCCGATTCCAACGACCGCTTCCTGCGCCGAATAATGACGAAGATTAAAGCTTCATTTCGTTTTGACGGTTCGCTGATTTGAATACTGATCAAGATATCGTCAGATATCTCTGCCTCATTGCCTGCGTCGCGCGCCGATCGCAACCCTGTGACCGGCAACACCAAAAGGATCTGCATCGCTCCTCTTTTGGAGAGAGGCTAACCGGGCAGTTCGTACAGACATGTTCCGGGTGTGAACGATGCTGGCAAGCTACATCCTCCGAGATCGGGGAACCGAACATTCCGGCGCGCTTGTCACGCTAAGCGAACACGGCGAAAGCCGCTGTGAGGGCTCGACAATCTTTCGGGCCGGGCGAAGGTCACGTTACTCTGTTGCTGAAAATCATCTGGCGAGGACGAATTTCCTCCGCTCAATGGAATTCTTTTGACTGTGCAGGGAGCCCATCTTTCACTGAGATCAATTGCACAGGACCGTCCATGTTTGAGACCATAACAACATTTTTTGTTGTTCTAAGCATCGGCATTCTCATTGCCCACGCTTTGGACGCTTTCCGGTCCTGAGCTGACATTTGCTCGTTGCGCTCGCAAACGCTCATTTCCCATTCGCCTTCAGCCCCGACGAGCTTTCGACAGGTTCGAAATTTGGAGCCCTGTCGTCCTCATCGCTTCGTCCCTTGAACACAAACATTCCCTTGTCGGTCATGACAACGTCCCCAGGCGCCAGACTATCGTCGTTGACGACACTCTCCGATGCGCGACGGGCTTCGTCTTCTTGCGAAGGCTCGACACGACCGCGGGGATTTTCAAGCCGACGTTGCAAGGCCTCTTGCTGAACCCGGCGTTTCGTTTCGCGGACGTGCTCACGCCACTGCTCTCGCTGGAGCTCAAGGTCAGGGTCCGCGCGATAATCCTGGGCTTGTGCGCGCACAGTGAACGCCAAAAAAGCGGCGATTAACAATCCGAGTGATCGAGCCGCCAATCTCACAAAGCGTGTCCTTCAAGGTCCGCACTGCTTGGAATGTTGCCCAACCTGGATGGGCACGCAAGCCACTGCTGCGCGGGGGAACTTCCCTGCCAAGATCATGCCTACGAATGTTAGGCCACCGCTAAGATCAACGATGCCGCAGGTTGTGGGTACGCGAAAGCGCTCCGAGAGAGGGGGTGGATGTTTGAGCCCGCCTTCAGGATGAAGGTGCCGGTATCAGCCCGTAGCGCAACATCGTTTTTTTCATCTTCGCCGGATCAGGGGCGCTTGCCGCCAGCAAGCTGGCCATGTCCTTAAAATATTGCGGGCCAAGCACGCCCGGGGTGAGGGTGCAGAGACAAGTCGCCGGTTCAGCCGAGCGATTTGTGAACCCGTGAACGACGCCGCGTTTGATGAAGACGGTCTCGCCAGGCCCGACATCGACATCTTTACCGTCGATCTTCCACGACGTGATGCCGGCCAGCCCATAAATCGTTTCATCCCAGCGATCGTGGTAGTGAGGAATCGGCATGCGCGCGTTCGGCTGCAGTGTCATCTCAAACATATCGAGGCTGCCAGCCGTGTCTTCTTTGCTTCGCAGGAACTTAAGCTCAAGTGAGCCGAGATGGATGATTTCAGTCATGCCGGTCCTCGATAGCGAAGCGGAAAGCGGGCGAACAATAGCGCTGAGCTATATGGTGCGAAAGCCTGCGTGTTTCCCGGTTGGCGCCGAAGATCCGCGCGATGGGCCTTTGGCGGGCTCAACCGCGTTGATGGCACCTTTGCGGGGGTACCGATGTAGCCATTATGGCCGGGAGCGGTGCGTCATGTGCCGCGAATTCGGGCTACCCCCTATTGGTCTTCGCATTAAAAGAGCGCTGCGGAGCGACAGAAAAACCATCACCGTTATCCCGGCGACGGCTTTTTTCTATCGCAAGGCAAATCAGGTGCCCGCTGCGTCGCCTCCTGACGACCGCTATGTGCATCCTCAACGTGACTAGTACCTGACCGAGATCACCGCATCCCCTCCGGCGCGACAGCACAGCGGATGCCGCGGACCATAGTAATGAGCGGGTCCAGGATACCAGCCCGCGCCGTAGAACGGTACGGTCAACGGACCAGCGCCCCGCACGCCGACTATCAGTTCGCTGGGAGCATGCCAGCCATAGTGCCGACCTCCTCTCCAGTAGACGGGCTGGGTCGCGCCGCCGGGCACGGCTTCGACGATATCTGCCGCTCTGGCGGTGCCGGTGAACATGGCCGCGTTGGCGGTCAACAAAGCCGACACGGCGAGAATTCGTAGTGAAGTCGACATCCGTCGTTCCCTTCAGGGTTGGTGTGCACCGGCGCGGCTAACGAGAGCGTCCTGCAAATTCGCAGTTTGCCCCACCCGGACGAAGAGCGGTAGGCCCTTTTCGGTCTCTGCCGGCGGGTTTCCCTGCCGGGAAATCAAATCGATCAACATCCGGTTATCGGGGAAAGCTCCAAGTTTACGACAAATTTACGACAGTTTAATTTACCTGCCAAACCCGTGGTGCTACGAGGGACGAATTCTTGGGTCCCGGTATGCTGCACGTTGGAAAAATCTACAGATTGAAGTTTCCCGGGGTTGCCGCCCGGGTGATCAAGCCGCCCGTCGGCCGGGCTTCCTTGGATTTTCCATATCTCGTCGAGAGCCTTTTCCTGAGGAGCCGCTGGTACGTAAATGGACGTGGCGAACCGGCCTATCCGGATGCTCCCCGCCTGATTGTTGGACCTGCTAAGGTCGCGGCTGACAGGATTTCCGCTTTCTGCACGCGTACGAAAGCTGGCTAACGTTATCGATCGCGCGCCAGCTTACGGCGTCCCCAATGATGATCCTTGCGCGATGAGTCGAACACGAGATCCGGTCGCCGCAGATCGCGGATGTTGATAAGTCGGACGACGAATCAGAGGTCGGAGACCGCGCTTTAGTCTGGGGCGCCGGTTCCGCTGCACCACTTTTTGGGCGGGGCCGCCACCTTCTCTGGAAGGTCGGCGACCCCTGATCCGGCGGTACGCATGGCCGACGAGTGGGCGCTGGCCAAATCCACACGACTGCGATCGACGATAGGATTTCGAACGCGGCCCGCAACCAAACTCGCGTGTTAAGCTGAATACCAGTCCCGCGGGTTAATTCCGGAACTGCGAAGACCCCGACGCCCTTGCTATTGCCTCCCCGGCTCGGCTGACGAGGCGGCTCTTGGGGACGGGGCGGGAGCAAATACGATGCGATCTGTTTTGGCCTTGGGCCTCTTGATCAGTTTGTGTGCCTCTGCGAACGCCGCGACGGTGCATCGTTTCAAACCGCCCGAGCGCCATTCACGTCCGGGCCAACGTGTTATCGTCCCCAAGGGCTACGCTGTTCCCGGTTGGACCGACGAACAGACCCGGTATTGGCTGGATAACGCCTCAGGGCCAAAGGGTTGACCGAACCGCCGCCGGCTTGGGCTGATAGTCGCCACCACGCCTGCGGAAGTCGCGAGTCTCCCCTTCGCATCACTTAAACTTCGGGACCGTCAGTGGTATCCGGCGGGGCCCAGCAAACGCTGGTGGAACGAACGATTTTGGGACGCTTGCGCGCCGTGGCGGGAGTACGCTGGAAGCATTTCCCCACCCCGCTCGGATCGGTTGTCGCGATTGGCACATTTCCCGTTGCCGCCGAGCCTGCGTGTTGCGCAAATGAAGCGGGAGCGGAGGCCAAGACCACGAAGAATGCTAACGCGACTTTTACCGACGTGTTCGACATGGGAAAAGCTCCATGATGAATTCGCTAGAACGCCGAATGCAGTGTGAAGCCAGTGTAGATTAGCGGTCCGTCGACACCATTAAATTGAATTTTATTCGGTGCGGTCGTCGGCCATTTTCACAACTGGCTGATAGCCACTTTTACTTTCACCGCTCGCCAATATGTTTCGGCAATGACGCGCAGCGAATGCTGCAAGCCACATACAAATTTTTAAATGGAGTTCAAGATGCCAGCGTTCTCGAAACACATCTTGAGCGCAATTGCGGTAGCGCTCGGAATTGCGCTTAGTGTGCCGCTGTCGATTCCGGCCTTTTCCGACTCTGCGCCTGCGAACACTGTAATGCGGAGCGGGGCCATTCCTCCGTTACGGGCTGGTGATCTTGTTCGGGTGCGTTCGGGAGGCCCATTGATGACCGTCACCGGTGTCCACGGCGATCAGGCAAATTGCTCTTGGACCAACTGGGATACTGGCCAGCTTAAATCTGAAAGTTTCCCCACCGCCTTGCTCGCCGAACCCTTTCGGAGTGAACCTCCGCGGTGAACAAGGGAGGTTGGCGCATTTTCTGCCACGAAGTTCGCATAGTTTAGATTCGGCCGTGCCGAAGGCTTGCAGCTCGAGGTTTGGTTGGGGAGCCCGACGTGTGTCGTCCGGAAATCGTCGCGCGTCGGGCCGCTTCCTAAGGTAACGAATGAAGCGGTGAGTGCGGTACGCCGGTACACGGCCGCCGCACCCCGGTCAGGTCACAGACAGCCAAAATAGGCCACACAGAACAGCCAGCGATAGAATGAAGAGCGATACTTCCTTTACGAGGAAGTCATCCTCGAAGCTTTCATGATCTTCGTCCATACCGCGAATATGCGCTTCTGGCGGCTATGATCAAGACTAGGTCGGCCGCTCCTGAGCTGGGCTATTGCTTTTGGGAGGCATCCGGATGAGGAGAGGTCATCAAAGCGTTCGGTTCACGTCGGTGGGCAGTTCGCCGCGACGGCATGCGCGGTGTTCACGCATTATGGACGACGGCCAGGGTGACGCCATCATAGCCTCTGCCATGGACGCGTTGCGGGACATACAGCGAACGCCTGATACCAATTGGCAATTTTGAAGCCCGCCGGTTCGCGCCGTCGGGCCTTTACACCACCGAAAAAGCGGATGGTCTGATGGCAAAAAAGGGAATTACGGGCCACGACGAATGGGTTATCACGGAAGCCTTGGCAACGGCGCTGGTCGCGTTGGAGCAGCTTCCGCCGAAACACCAGCCACGCACTCATATGGACGATGTCCGAAAGCTTCTGGCCGCCGGTTGTCAGCCGGGAACCGTCAACCTGCATCTAGCCCAGGCAAAGTGCAGGTTGTTTCCCGGCGTCGATCCACTGACCATTTATCGGGAATATGGTCTCGAGGACGGACAGGGATAAGCGGATTTGCGTCATCGATCGCGCGCCAGCTTAGGGCGTCCGCAAGTGAGATGTTGGCCGTTCGTTCGGCGAAGTGTCCAATATCGAACACCCCGCTCGAGGGTGGCTTTGGCCGCGCACAGCTTCAAACTCTAAAACAGAATTTAATGGCGGCGGCGGATTGCAAACCCACATCAGAATTGTGCCCGGCTCCCTCCCGGCACTTCTGAACTTCGGCCTCAGCTTGTACCCCCGAGCTGGGGCCGTTTTCTTTGCAGGGCTAAATGCACAACGCCACCAAGCTGAATAATGCTAAGTGGCGTTGGTTTGGGTCCGGACAGCGCAATCCCCCGGTAGCTATCTGTCTGCACGGGAAGCGATAAGGTTCATGGTCTGGAACGATTTGTGCGCTGGTGCCGTCAGTTGAGGCGGCCTTACTTCGGCGGCTGTAACTCTGGTGATGAAAGCCATTGATTGATTTGGGAGGCGGTCTCTAACTGCCGAGCCTTCCTCACGAGAGCATCGCGCTCCTTACCCCGGGGAAGTTTTTGAGCCTCGTTTTTGGCATCCTCCGATTGTTGATGCCACTTCTGCTCAATCGTCATCTTAGGCATGTGTCGCTCCCTGATGTCCCGAAGGCAGGGTGTTCAGCGAAATTGCAGATACTAAAATACCAAACGGACCGCCCGGTTCCACGACAAAAATCAAATTAGGTCACTGCTATTTTCGAGCTAGGCCACTAGGGGGCGAAACAGGCCCAGTACCGAGCGACAGCTTGCGGTTTGGATGGGGAGCCCGACGTGTGTCGTCCGGAAATCGTCGCGCGTCGGGCCGCTTCCTAAAGTGACGATGAGAGGCGAGGGCGCCGGTTCACGCCGGCGGATTTTCCAATCGCAACCCAGAGGGCGATTGTTGGCTTAAGGAAGATTTTAATGGTGACGGTGCGGTTGTCTCTTATATCTCAATACAAGGAGACAACCACCGAAGTAGCGCTGCGCGGCTTAGGAGACAGACAATGCACGCCCAAAGAAAAGATCGGCGCGGCGACTTGATACCCGTGATAGCAGCCGCAATTGTCGCAGTCGTGGGTCAAACTGCTATCCTCTTTAGCGACCTCGGCGCGGGCAACAATTCGCAGGATAGCGGCAACGCGAGGATGATCACGGCCGCGGTGGTGTCCAAGGCCGGCGCAATCGAGATTCCGTCAGAGCCGCCTGCCGGCCGGCGGTAATCCCCCAGCCAGCCCGGAGGCATCCAAGCGCAACCAGAGCGGCGCGCAAGGGGGCGTTGTTCAGGCCCGTAAGTTTGACGCGCGTCCAAAACGATATTCTTTGATCAGATCAGTATCGATGCGTTCTGTTAGAATGCTCGGCGCCGAAAAACAAATTCTTGTTTCTTTCTCATGTTTGAGCTGCCGTCCTTTCTTAAACGGATCGGGTTCGAGCCCTCCATTGCGCGGATCGAAAAGTCTTTCTTCATAGGTGATCTTGCCGACCGCAAAACCGGTCAATAGGCCCGCATCTGCCGTCAGCAAGTTGCTGAGCGAGTCCATCAACATCACGAATCTTGATGATTGCGGACCGCCCTGCGGTTGCTAAACCCTTATTGATGACGTGGGTGAGGGACAATATGAAAAGATCTTCGGATCTTTGAACCATTGAAGTTCTCCTCATCACTATATTCCCAGGCGGCCCATCTCCATGAACGTCAATCTCCATCGAATTCAGAATCTTGGTACTCTCGCTATCTGGGGTGATGTCCGTAAAAGTGTGCTCATGGATGCAGCCCTCAACGGAGCCCTCGAGTGGATCAACTCTCTCGGGGGATTCAATCGTTCGATAGTGAGAAAGACGGCGGCGCAAAAATCGGCCGCGAAGCGCGTCGTCAAGGTACTGGGGTTCTAGATATCGGTATGCGATCATCCGAAGATCGAAACGCACGCCGGCGGGTTTTTGCTTGCCGCAATACCGTGGCATGCGCTCATGCCGATCAAAATGCCGCGACCGCACGACGCCCGAATTGTGCCCTCCGCAAGCCTTGGCTATCGTTATCGAGCAGCATTGGGCTGCCTAGGGAGAAACAAAATGAAAATTCTGTTTGCTGCCTCAGCTATTACAGCAGTGCTCGCGATTAGCCCGGCATCAGCCGCGATGATGGCCTGCACCAGTGAGAACATCGCCAAGTCTGTCGCCGCCGTCGACACCATGCCGGACGGTCCGCGCAAAATGGCTATGCAGAAGGAGATCGGCGTGGCGAATACCGCTATGTCGAACGGTGACATGCGCAGCGCATGCAAGAGCTATATGCGCGCCCAGAAAATGGGTTCGATCAAAAGTTGAAGGTTTTATGACGCCAAGCCCGCCGGTTCGCGCCGGCGGGTTTCAGCGGCTGGCGTTGACGCGGCCTCTCGTCGGGTATGTAGTGTGGAGATATTCAATTATATCGACATTTTTCGGTTCGATGGAATTAATCGTGGCAATTGTTCTTTCATTCATTTTGGGAGAATCTCAAAATGCCAGCCGCAGAGGAAGGCCGTTCGACGCCTAGGCCGGATGTCGACGACCGGCGGAAGTTTCTGGCTACGTGCGGAAAACTTACGATCGTGACGCCACCCGCTACTACAATGCTTTGGTCGATATCGCTCAATTCGACGGCAATTGGCAGGTTAACTGGACGTGGTGACATCGAGCACGATTCCTAAGTAGCCGGCCAGCGTCCGACGCCTCTGTCGCTAAACTGAGGCGGGACCCGGAGAGGGTTTGCCCGGGGTTCCTGGTGCTGTCCTAATTAGGACACTCGAGGCGGGGAATTAGGACAGTCAGGCTTTGGTGCAAACTTTGGCACCATGGAAGAGGCCGCCAACTGAGGCGGCCAGAACGCACAACGCCGTCGAGCGGAACATGATCGCTCGGCGGCGTTGGTATTTCCGTGGTCGGCTCCCTCAAATGCCGGCAACCTAAGTCTGCTCTAGATTTGTGAAGCCTTGAAGTACGCGGCCCGGCTGCGTTCCCCCGTCGAGTCCGCGCCGGGCCTTACCAGTCGAGTGATGTGCGCGTCTGATCTGACCGGCTGAGCATTTATGACCGAGCTGCATCAGTTTGAAAACTTGTTGTCCCCGCTATTCCGCGTTTTTTCGGGCTGCACCGTGAGCCGCAAAGCAACTTCGGTTGAGCTGTCGAAAACCTCAAGGACATGATCGCAGAGCAAACAAC
The DNA here is from genome assembly GCA_028290305.1 of Bradyrhizobium sp. The sequence continues at coordinate 3,250 of JAQGKC010000130.1, read as the reverse complement.
GGAACTCGCCCTTGGATCCCGTATAACATCGCCGCCGGACTGCATTGCGGCGTGCACGGCTTGCGCAAGGGCTGTCTGCGCATCACGGCCGAAGCCGGATGCAACATCCTCGAACTACAGTCGCGCAGTGGTCATCTCACTTTGAGCGAGCTGCAAAAGTACATCGATAAGGCCGACAAACGCTTCGCCGCAGATCGCGCCGCTGAGAAGGTGATCGAACACAAAGCGAGCAAAAAACCGAGAGGAAAATTGCGGCCGGAATGTCTAACTTTTCAGAGGTCCTGTCTGACGGATCGTAAGTTATTGAAATTGTTTGTAATGGCGATCCCAGCAGGATTCGAACCTGCAACCCACGGAGTAGAAATCCGTTACTCTATCCAGTTGAGCTATGGGACCGTCAGGGCCTTCATAGCATTGCCAATATGAAAAATCCGCTCTGCCGCCAAGTCCGTTCCGAACCATTTTCTCCGCCCTCTCGACAAAGCAGGGCGGCGGGCCATTGCCTTCGGTCCGCCATCAACGCAAAGCTGCGCCGCGGTCCTCTGCCGGCGTAGCAGGGACCAGCCTCGGCCATGTCGTATGCGACCTTTTCGCATCTTTGTTCCGTAGCCATGAGTCCGTCACCTTTTCGCGCATTTCTGTTCGATACGCGGCGGTTGTCCGCAGGGAGCTCCATCATGATCGGTTTGGTTCGCGCCGCGACCCTTTGCGCCACGCTGGCGTTCGGCCTCGTCACGGCGCAGGCGGCGGACAAGGCCTTCAAACGCGACGATCTGGCCGATTCGGCGATCAAGCTGGAAGCCCAGATGAAGAGCGAGGCCGGACCGGTCGCCAAGTCGGGGGCGACGCTGCGAACCGATGCCGACGCCGCCTTCAAACGCAGCGACTTCCGGACAGGCCTGCTGCTTCTTGGACAAATCGCCGCCACCGCGCCTGACGATAGCGCCAACTGGCTGCGGCTGGCGCGCACCATCTTCCAGATTCGCCCCGCCACCAGCAGCGAAGAGACCTTCCTGCTGGAGCGCGCCTCGACCGCGGCCTACATCGCCTATCAGCGCGCCGGCAACGCCGGCGACGAGGCGGATGCGCTGGCCGTGCTCGGCCGCGCGATGTCCGAGCGCAAGCTGTGGCGTCCGGCGCTGGATGCGCTGCGGCTGTCGCTCGACCTGCGCGAAGTCGCCGACGTGCGCGGGCAGTACGAGAAAATGCGCGACGAGCATGGCTTCCGGCTTTTGGATTATACCGTCGATTCCGACTCGGCCTCGCCGCGTGCCTGTTTCCAGTTTTCCGAGGACCTTGCCAAGCGCACCGATTTTGCGCCGTTCCTGGCGCTGGCGGGCACCGACAAGCCGGCCCTGTCGTCGGAGGAAAAGCAACTCTGCGTCGATGGCCTGAAGCACGGCGAGCGCTACAACATCAATCTGCGCGCCGGCCTGCCGTCCACCGTCAAGGAGAGCTTACCGAAATCCGCTGAATTCAACATCTATGTGCGCGACCGCAAGCCGTTCGTGCGCTTCACCGGGCGGGCCTATGTACTGCCGCGCACCGGCCAGCGCGGCATTCCCCTGGTCAGCGTCAACACCCCGGCGGTGTCGGTGAACGTGTTCCGCATCGGCGACCGCAATCTGATCAACACCGTGATCGGCAGCGATTTCCAGCAATCCCTCAACAAATACCAATTGTCCGACCTCGGCGATGAGCGGGGCGTGAAGGTCTGGTCGGGCGAATTGGCGACCGCGACCACGCTCAATCAGGACGTCACCACGGCGTTTCCGGTCGATCAGGCGCTCGGCGATCTCCAGCCAGGCGTCTACGTCATGACCGCAGCAGCCAAAGGCCCGGGCAGCGACGACGACAACTCGCTGGCGACGCAGTGGTTCATTGTTTCCGATCTCGGCCTCACAGCGTTCTCCGGCAATGATGGCATCCACATGTTCGTCAATTCGCTGGCGTCGACCGACGCCGTCGCGAAGGCCGAGGTGCGGCTGATCGCGCGCAACAACGAGGTCCTGGCCACCCGCAAGACTGATGAGTCCGGTCGTGTGCTGTTCGAGGCAGGCCTTGCGCGCGGCGAGGGCGGTCTGTCGCCGGCAATGCTGACGGTAACCAGCGAGAAAGCCGACTATGCCTTCCTGAGCCTGAAATCCGACGCGTTCGATCTGTCGGATCGCGGCGTCGCTGGCAGGGCTGTGCCCGCAGGCGCCGATGCGTTCGTCTACGCCGAGCGTGGCGTCTATCGCTCCAACGAGACGGTCTACCTCACCGCGCTATTGCGCGACGGTCAGGGCAATGCCGTCACTGGCGGACCGCTCACGCTGGTGATCGAGCGCCCCGACGGCGTCGAATTCCGCCGCGCCGTGCTGGCCGATCAAGGCGCTGGCGGACGCAGCATGGCGATACCGCTCAACTCCGCCGTACCGAGCGGAACCTGGCGGGTGCGGGCATTCACCGATCCCAAGGCCTCACCGGTGGGTGAAGCCACCTTCATGGTTGAGGATTACGTTCCCGAACGCATCGAATTCGACATATCCAGCAAGGATAAAGCGATCAAAGCTGATGCTCCTGTAGACCTTAAAGTCGACGGCCATTTCCTCTATGGCGCGCCGGCGTCGGGACTGCAGTTGGAAGGCGACATGCTGGTTGCGCCGGCCGCGGAACGGCCGGGTTATGCCGGCTACCAGTTCGGAGTCGCCGACGAGGAGACCATCAGCAACGAGCGCACGCCAATTGAAAACCTGCCCGAGGCTGACGCCAATGGCGTTGCGAACTTCCCCGTCAGCCTGGCGAAGCCGCCGACATCGACGCGTCCGCAGGAGGCCCAGATTTTCATCCGCATGGCGGAGGCCGGCGGCCGCGCGGTCGAGCGTAAACTGGTGCTGCCGGTCGCGCCGGCGGCGGCGATGATCGGCGTGAAGCCGCTGTTCGGCGACAAGAGCGTGGCGGAAGGCGACAAGGCCGCTTTCGACGTCGTGTTCGTCGCGCCCGACGGCAAGTCATTGGCGCGCGATGGGCTGCGCTACGAGTTGCTGAAGCTCGAATCCCGTTATCAATGGTATCGCCAGAATTCGTCCTGGGATTATGAGCCGGTCAAAACGACCACGCGCGTCGCCGACGGCGATCTCGCTATCGCCGCCGACAAGCCGTCACGGCTGACGCTGTCGCCGCAGCCGGGCCGCTATCGCCTCGACGTGAAATCGAACGAGGCCGATGGGCCGCTGACGTCGGTGCAGTTCGATGTCGGCTGGTATTC
>JAQGKC010000119.1 GCA_028290305.1 Bradyrhizobium sp. | reverse complement strand
TGGCGCCCTGCGCCTTGAGGCGCTCGCCGCGCTTGGCGTGGGTCTTTCGCGAGCCCAGTGCGCCGATATAGAAGCAGTCGCGTTCGAACGCGTGCAGCAGCGCCGGATCGTCGATCTTGGGATCGTGCGTCACCGCCACGAACGCGGTGTAGTGATCGACATTGAGCGGCGGCAGCGCCACGTCGGGCCATTCCGCGATCAGCGGCACATCGGGAAATCGCTCGGGACTGGCAAAAGCGGTGCGCGGATCCACCACCGTCACGTCATAGTCCAGCGAGCGCGCCAGCGGCGCCAGGGCCTGGCTGATATGAACCGCGCCGATGATGACGAGGCGAGCGGTCGGCGCATAGACATTGAGAAACAGCTTCTTGCCGCCGGCCTCGATCATGCCGCTCTTGCCCATGCGCAACTGTTTTGACAGTTCGGCGCTTAGCGGATCGGTGGCGATATCCTTCGCCTTGACCAGCCGCTGCTCGCCATTGGCGGTATCGGTGACCACGATCACCGGCCGCCGCGCGGCGCGCTCGACATTGACTTCGGCAAGCGTCTCGAATTTCACGACTGGCCGACTTTCTCGACAAACACGCGGATGGTGCCGCCGCAGGACAGCCCGACATTCCACGCGGTCTCGTCGGCGACGCCGAATTCGAGCATTTTCGGCTGGCCGCTGGCGATCACGTCGAGCGCCTCGGTGACAACAGCGCCCTCGACGCAGCCGCCGGACACCGATCCCAGGAATGTGCCGTCATCGTTGATCACGAGGCTGGAGCCGGCGGGCCGCGGCGCCGAGCCCCAGGTTTCGACCACGGTGGCCAGCGCGACGCCGTGGCCGGCCTTCTGCCAGTCCTCAGCCGCTTTGAGAATGTCTTCGTCGCGATTGAGCATGGGAGCCTCTTTCAAGCTGCGGGGCGGATGTGGCTGAGATGATGCGGCGGTGGCGCCGAGGAAAGTGCCGCGATCAGCCCCTCGATTGAACTCAAATTATGTACCGGGCGGAATTCGTCAACGTGCGGCAGCATCATTTTGATGCCCTGCGCCTTGGCCTCGAAGCCGCCATAGCGCAGCAGCGGATTGAGCCAGATCAGGCGGCGGCAAGACCTGTGCAGCCGGTCCATCTCGAACGCCAGCTTGGCGTCCGCCTCGCGCTCCAGCCCGTCGGAGATCAATAGCACGATCGCGCCCTGCCCGAGCACGCGCCGGCCCCACAGCTTGTTGAAGGTATGCAGCGAGGTGGCGATGCGGGTGCCGCCGGCCCAGTCCTCCACCGCCGACGAGCAGCTTGCCAGCGCCTCGTCGGGATCCCGCGCCCGCAGTGCCCGCGTCACATTGGTCAGTCTCGTACCGAACAGAAACACCGACACGCGCTTGCGGGCATCGGTGATGGCATGCAGGAAATGCAGGAAGAGGCGGGTGTATTCGCTCATCGAGCCGGATATATCGAGCAGCGCCACGATCGGCGCCGGCTTGTCGATCAGCCCCAGGCGACGGATATCGATGATGTCGCCACCGGTGCGCAAACTGCCGCGCAGGGTGCGGCGCATGTCGAGCCGCAGCCCGCGGGTATCCGGCTGATAGCGTCGGGTGCGCAACTCTGCCTGCGGCAATTTCATCTGCGCGATGGCGCGGGTCACCTGCGCGATTTCGGCCGCGCTCATCTGCGCGAAATCCTTCTTCTGCAGGACTTCCTTGTCGGATACCGAAAGCCTGATTTCCTGTTCCTGGGCCTGCGGCGTTTCGCTCATCGACGGCTGCGACAGCGCCTCCTGGACGCGGCGCGACGCCGGCGGCGGCTTTTTCTTGGCCTGATCCGGCAGCGGCACCGAATCCAGCATGTGCTTCCAGTCCTCGGCGGCGCGGAAGAACAGATCGAACGCCTGCGCGAACACCAGCGTATGCTCGTGGCGCTTGACGAAAACCGCTTCAAGCGTGGTGAAGACGTCGGCGCGGTTACCGATCTCGATCATCTGCAAAGCATTGAGCGCATCGATCACGGCGCCAGGCCCGACCGGAATTCCCGCGGCGCGCAACGCCCGGGCAAAGCCGACCACGTTGTCTGTGATCAGACCGGTGGCGGGCGTGGTGGACGGAGTGGTCATTCTCACCTTCGTCACTCCGGGACGCGCCGCTTGGCGCGGACCCGGAATCTCGTGCTGTAATCTCTGGATTCCGGGTTCGCGATTTGCGCGCCCCGGAATGACGACCAGCTAATTCTCGCTCGTCGCTTCCTTGAGGACCTTCTGCAGCGCGTCGCCCTGCATCCGCGCGATGTCGTCCTGGTATTTCAACAGCGCGCCCAGCGTATCGCCGACCACCTGCGGGGTCAGCGAGCGGGCGTCGAGTTCGGTCAGCGCGGTGGCCCAGTCGATGGTCTCGGCAACGCCCGGCGATTTGTAAAAATCCTGCTCGCGTAGCGCCTGGACGAAGCCGACGACCTGTTGCGACAATTTAGCGGAGATTCCGGGCACGCGCGATTTGATGATCGCCAGCTCGCGCTCGGCGCTCGGATAATCCACCCAGTGGTAGAGGCAGCGGCGCTTGAGCGCATCGTGAATCTCGCGGGTGCGGTTCGAGGTGACGATCACGATCGGCGGATGCGGCGCCTTGACGGTGCCGAGTTCGGGGATCGTCACCTGGAAGTCGCTCAGAATCTCAAGCAGGTAAGCCTCGAATGCCTCGTCGGCGCGGTCGAGTTCATCGATCAAAAGCACCGGCGCGCCCGCTACATCCGGTTCCAGCGCCTGCAGCAGCGGGCGTTTGATCAGATAGCGTTCGGCAAAAATATCGCTGGAAAGCTGGTCTCGATCGGTATCGCCAGCGGCTTCGGCAAGCCTGATCGCGATCATCTGCGCCGCGCTATTCCACTCATAGACCGCGGAAGCGACGTCCAGCCCTTCGTAGCACTGCAGACGAATCAGCTTTCGCCCCAGCGCCGCCGACAGCACCTTGGCGATCTCGGTCTTGCCGACGCCGGCCTCGCCTTCCAGAAACAGCGGCCGGCCCATGCGCAGCGACAGATACGCCACCGTGGCCAGCGAGCGCTCCGCAAGATAGCCGCGCGAGGTCAGGAGTTCGAGCATTGCGTCAACAGAAGAAGGTAACGCCGATGCACTCATGGGAGAGCCAGTCTTGATACGCTGTGAATTAACAACGTCACGCTTTGCCGGTTGCGGCTTCGACGGCGCGGCGCGTCAGCACCGAGATCAGATGTGCGCGATATTCGGCGCTGCCGTGCAGGTCGCTGTTCAGGCCGTCCGCGGGCACCGTCAAGCCATCGAGCGCCTTGGGCGAGAAACGCTTCTTCAGCGCCTCCTCGAACGCGGTGACGCGGAACACGCCGTCCGAACCGGCGCCGGTGACGGCGACGCGCACATCCGATGGACGCTTGGCGACGAACACCCCGACCAGCGCATAGCGCGAAGCCTGGTTGCGGAATTTGATATAGGCGGCCTTCTTCGGCACCGGGAACATCACCTTGGTGATGATCTCGTCGCTCTCGAGCGCCGTCGTAAATAGCCCTTGGAAGAACTCTTCAGGCTTCAGCCGGCGCTTGTTGGTGACAATGGTCGCGCCGAGCGCAAGACATGCCGCGGGATAATCGGCGGTGGGATCGTTGTTGGCGAGCGAGCCGCCGATGGTGCCTTTGTGGCGAACCGCGGGATCGCCGATCAGCCCTGCGAGTTCGGCCAGCGCCGGGATCGCCTCGCCGACGATTGCGGAGGTCGCGACATCGGCGTGTTTTGTGGTGGCGCCGATCACCAGCGAACGGCCCTTCATCTCGATGCCGTCGAGGCCCTCGATGTGGGAGAGGTCGACCAGATGCGGCGGGCTCGCGAGCCGCTGCTTCATGACGGGCACCAGCGTGTGACCGCCGGCGATCAGCTTGGCGTCTTCATTCTTGATCAGCAGATTGGCGGCCTGCCGCACAGTCGCCGGACGATGATATTTGAATTCGTACATGAGATATCCCTAAGCGCCGTGCGGTGACATCAATTAAGCGAGATCGGAGTTCGCCATCGCCTTGGCGCCCGCCGCGATCGATTGAACGATGTTCTGGTAGCCGGTGCAGCGGCACAGATTGCCTTCGAGCTCTTCGCGAATGGTGTGGTCGCTGAGATCGTGACCCTTGCGGTGGACCAGATCGACCGCGGTCATGATCATGCCGGGGGTGCAGAAACCGCATTGCAGGCCATGATGCTCGCGGAATGCTTCCTGCATCGGATGCAGCGGCGCGCCGTCGGCGGCTAAGCCCTCGATCGTCTTGACCTCGTGGCCGTCAGTCATCACCGCAAGCGTGGTGCAGGATTTGACTGCCTTGCCGTCGAGATGCACGACACAGGCCCCGCATTGCGAGGTGTCGCAACCAACATGGGTGCCGGTCAGGCGCAGATTCTCACGTAGAAACTGCACCAGCAAAGTACGGGGGTCGACATTGGCATTGACGGGATTACCGTTCACAATCAGCGAAATTTTGGCCATTCAGCACTCTCTTCATCTGCACCGCCGCATATCGGCGGAACAGTCATTAAAATCATTCCAAAGGCATAATATGGGCCATCCCGGCAATGAGCAACCTCACCTGGGACATGGCTTGACGTGACTTATCAGGGATTCGGTCAGGCTAGCCGTCAAACTAGCCCTGCACCGCCTTGGCAAAATTCGCGAAAAATTCATCGGCCAGTTTCTTGGCCGAACCGTTGATCAGCCGCTGGCCGAGCTGGGCGAGCTTGCCGCCGATCTGTGCCTCGACATTATAAGTCAACAGCGTGCCGCCGTCCTTGTCGGCCAGCGCCACCGTCGCGCCACCCTTGGCGAAGCCTGCCACACCACCCTCGCCCTCGCCTGAAATCTTGTAGCCGTTGGGTGGATCGAGATCGCTCAGCGTGACCCGGCCTTTGAAGCGGGCCGACACCGGCCCGACCTTCATTTTGGCGACCGCGCGGAAACCATTGTCTTCGGTTTTTTCCAGCTCTTCGCAGCCGGGGATGCAGGTCTTGAGCACTTCCGGATCGTTCAATTTGGCCCATACGGCCTCGCGCGGCGCCGCAAGCTGGACTTCGCCGTTCATCGTCATGGCCATGGTGGTGCCTCCCGGTTCGCTCGTCGTCTTGCCCCAAGTAAAGCACCGCCGCCCTAAAAGGAAGAGGATCATCGGGGGACGAGCGATGCATATTCGCAACGCAACAGACTTGCGCGAGCGCTTTGGGATTGGCAGAGGCAGGCGAGAATGGTTAGGTCGCGCGCATCATGAGCACTTCCCTTTCGCCCCTGCTCGCCCCCATGCTGTCGAGCGCCGCCATGCGCGCCGTCTGCGACGATGTGGCGTGCCTTCAGCACATGCTCGATTTTGAAGCAGCACTCGCGCGCGCAGAGGTGGCCGTTGGGGTCATCCCCGCAAGCGCGGCGGGCCCGATCGCCAACGCCTGCAAGGCCGGGGCGTTCGATCTTGCCGCGCTGGCCGACGCGGCGACAAAGTCCGGCAATCTCGCGATACCCCTCGTCAAGGCGCTCACGGCCAGCGTGACCAAGACCGACGCCGATGCCGCGCGCTATGTGCACTGGGGCGCCACCAGCCAGGACGTGATCGATACCGCTACGATGCTGACCCTGCGCGCGGCCATCGACGCGCTGCTTTCCGATATCGACCGCGCCATCGCAGGCTTCGCCAAACTCGCGCGGCAGCATCGCAACACCGCCATGGTGGCGCGCACCTGGCTGCAGCATGCGTTGCCGATGCCGTTCGGGCTTAAGCTTGCGGAATATGCCGCCGCGCTGCATCGTTCTCGCGCCCGGTTGCAACGACTGCATAGCGAGGCACTGGCGTTACAGTTCGGCGGCGCCGCGGGCACGCTGGCGGCGCTCGGCGATAAAGGATGGCTCGTCGCGGAGAAACTTGCGCAGGAGCTTGAGCTGCCGCTGCCCGATGCGCCCTGGCACACCCATCGCGACCGCATTGCAGAGGCGGCGTCCGTGTTTGCGATCGTTGCGGGGACATGCGGCAAGATCGCCCGCGACATCCAGCTGATGATGCAGACCGATGTCGCCGAGGCGTTCGAGCCAGCGGGCGAAGGCCGCGGCGGCTCATCGACCATGCCGCACAAGCGCAATCCGGTCGCCGCCGCCACCGCGCTGGCCGCAGCCACCATGGCGCCCAACCTGGCGGCGACGATTTTTGCGGCCCAAGTGCAAGATCACGAGCGCAGCGCAGGGCCATGGCACGCGGAATGGCCGACATTGCCGAGCTTGCTGCTCGTCACATCGGGCGCGCTCACGGCGATCGTCGATATTGCTGAAGGGCTGGAAGTCGATGCGGCGCGCATGCGCGTCAATCTCGGCACTACTCACGGGCTGATCATGGCCGAAGCCGTGACGATGGCGCTTGCCGAAAAGATCGGCAAAAGCGAGGCCCATCATCTGGTGGAGGCCGCGGGCAAGAAGGCAGTCGCAGAGAAAAAAGATTTGCAGGATGTGCTGGCCAAGGATCCGAAGGTCACGGCGCATCTCGACGCCAAAAAACTTGCAGACCTGTTCGAACCGATGGCCTATCAGGGCGTGTCGCAACAGCTGATCGACCGGCTGCTCGCTTCGCTCGACACAAAATAAGTTACCGGAGAAATCCCGATGCCGATGATCGATGCCGACGGTTGCCTGCTCAACACATCCATCGAAGGCCGCGACGGCGGACCGACCCTGATGCTGTCGAACTCGCTGGGCTGCACGCTGCAGATGTGGGAGCCACAGATGAAGGCGCTCACGCAGCTTTTTCGCGTGATCCGCTATGACCGCCGCGGCCACGGCAAATCCAGCGTTCCGCCCGGCCCTTATTCGATGGAACGCTTCGGCCGCGATGTGCTCGCGATCCTCGACGACCTTAACATCGAGAAGGTGCATTGGTGCGGACTGTCGATGGGCGGCATGGTCGGACAATGGCTCGGCGCCAACGCGCCGCAGCGGTTCGACAAGATCATTCTCTCCAACACCAGCAGCTACTATCCTGATCCGACCAATTGGCTGAACCGCATCAAGGCGGTGAAGGAAGGCGGGATCGCGTCAGTGGCCGACACGGTCATCGCGGGCTGGCTGACCGCGGACTTCAGGGAACGCGAACCCCAGATCACAGCGAATATGAAGGCGATGCTGATGGCGACGCCAGCGCAGGGCTATCTCGCCTGCTGCGAAGCGCTCAGCACGCTCGATCAGCGCGCGCTCTTGCCAAAGATCAAAAACCCGACGCTGGTGATTGCCGGACGCCATGACATGGCGACGCCGGTTGCGGCCGGCGAATTCATCCGCAGCCAGATTCCCGGTGCGGCCTTAACGATTCTCGACGCCGCGCATATTTCCAATGTCGAACAGCCACACGCCTTCACCGACGCCGTGGTCGGTTTCCTGACGCAACGCTAGCTCTAACGGCGTCATTGCGAGCGAAGCGAAGCAATCCACCGCCCCACGGAAGAACTGGATTGCTTCATCGCGGAGTTTATCATCGGGCCCGCCGGAGGCGGGACCCGTTGGCTCCTCGCAATGACGAGGAGAAAGTAAAATGGACGATCAAAAACACCGGGACGACGGCATGGTCCAGCGCCGCCAGGTGCTCGGCGATGCCTGGGTCGACAAGTCGATCGCTAACCGGAATGCGTTCAATACCGATTTCCAGGACCTGATCACGCGCTATGCATGGAGCGAGATCTGGACCCGGCCGCATTTCGACCAGCGCACCAGGCGCGTGCTTGTGATCGGCACCATGGTCGCGCTCGGTCAGTGGGATGAATTCCGCCTTCACGTGCGCGCGGCGCTCGCGGAAGGCGGCTTCACGCCTGACGACATCAAGGAAATCCTGCTGCAGCAGGCGATCTATTGCGGCGTGCCCGCGGCCAACCATGCCGTCAAGGAAGCCTCAGCCATTGTTCAGGAGTTGGAGCTGCTGAAGGGATAGAGCATCGGCAGTGGCGCTGTTGTCGGTCTGCGGCTCAGCCGGACGTTCGACCAGCAACACAACCGCGGTGCCGAGCAGCATCAATAGTTCGGTCGCATGCAGCCTAAGGGCAGCGGTCTCGCCTACCTGCGATGCCATCATCATACTGGCAAAACTGATCACGCTGCCGATGACAAGCGCCATCGCCAACGCTTCATCGCATCCGCCGGCTTTGCGGATCGAGGCGCGGGTGATGAAAACCAGAAAGATCGCAAAAAAAGCGACGACGGTGAGCTTGCCCAATGCCAGCAGCCACGCCACGCGAACCGTGGCCATCGCCGCCAGTTGCAGATGGTCGCTGATGAACAGCGCCACCGATATATTCGGCCGCTCATAAAGGCCGTGAATCGGGGAAATCATGATCTTGAAGGCGACGATGGTCCAGGTCGGAATAAAATAGGCTGCCAGCAGCGCGCCGTTGAATGAACTGATCCGCCAGTTTGTGGACATGTCGCTACCCGCTTTCCCGCAGGTCCCGGGCGGGAGCGGCGGTTTTGCGGAGAGCTAACTCGGTTAAACTGGGAGGGGCAATTTAAACCTTTTGTTTACCTTAACGGCGGGGTGGCCGGATTGACATACCGCCGCTACCACCCGTCGTCCGGTGAACGTCCCTTTCCCACAAAGAAAAATCCCGCCTTTCGGCGGGACTTTCCTGCTCTCGCTTAGTTCGCTTCGGAACTAGCGATCTTTATTGGGGCTCTGGCCCTGACGATTCGGATCCTGTTGCTGCTGGCCGGGCTTCTGCCCGCCGCCCTGTTGCTGGCCGGGCTTCTGGCCAGGGTTCTGGTTCTGCTGACCCGGGTTCTGGTTCTGCTGGCCCGGATTCTGGTTTTGGTTGGTCATCGAGGATCTCCCTTGTTGAACGCAGTAAGAGACAAGTACGAATCGCGCAGTTGGTTTCAGGGGAACTCCAGTTCCACCGTGATCATTGCATGGCAGTTGCTTGTTGCGACTGCGGCGCGCCGGAACCCGGGCCAAACTAGCTATGTACAAGACCTTCGGGCGGCGCCTCGCGCTGTTGCCGCCCCCGGTTCCCACTGTTAGAAAATGGCACGACGCGTCGTTCCGGCTGCCGGGGCCATCGCCGCGGAATTGATCGAAGCGAGCGTTTTCTGTACGGCAAACCGGGTCCACTTTGCCGGAAAATGCTCCAAACAGCGGCAGCGCATGGACTATTTCGCCCAGCAACTCATCAACGGCATTGTCCTAGGCTCGATCTATGGCCTGATCGCCATCGGCTACACCATGGTCTATGGCATCGTCGGCATGATCAATTTCGCCCATGGCGACATCTTCATGATCGGCGGTTTTATTGCGCTGATCTCTTTCCTGATCCTGGTCTCGATCGGCCTCACCGTGGTTCCGGTGATCCTGCTGATCGTCCTTTTGGTGTCGATGGCGATCACCGCGCTCTATGGCTGGACCGTGGAGCGCATCGCCTACCGGCCGCTGCGGCACTCGTTCCGCCTCGCCCCGATGCTGTCGGCGATCGGCATGTCGTTCGTGCTGTCGAATTATTCGCAGGTGGCGCAGGGCGCGCGGGTCAAGCCGGTGCCGCCGATCATCACCGGTGGCTACACGCTGCATGAGGGCAGCGGCGGCTTCGTGGTGCGGCTGTCCAACGTGCAGATCATCGTCGTCGTCACCACTGTCGTGCTGCTTGCGATCTTCACCTGGCTGGTGTCACGGACCCGGCTCGGCCGCGACATGCGCGCCTGCGAACAGGATCAGACCATGGCGGCGCTGCTCGGCGTCGATGTCGACCGCACCATCTCCATGACTTTCGTGATCGGCGCCGCGCTCGCCGCGGTCGCGGGCATGATGTACCTCTTGTACTACGGCCTGGTGGATTTCTTCATGGGCTTTGTCGCCGGCATCAAGGCGTTCACCGCAGCCGTGCTCGGCGGCATCGGCTCGCTGCCCGGCGCGATGCTGGGCGGGCTCGCGATCGGCCTGATCGAGACGCTGTGGTCGGCGTATTTCTCCGTCGAGTACAAGGACGTCGCCGCGTTTTCGATTTTGATCATCGTGCTGATTTTCCTTCCGACCGGCCTGTTGGGCCGGCCCGAAGTTGAAAAAGTTTGATGGGCGACGGCGTGACAGCAAAAACGCCCGAACCAATGCCGGTATCGCGCGGCCCGGGCGTCGCATTCATCTTCAAGAAGGCGTTGATCAGCGCGCTCGTCGCACTGGTGCTGTTTTCCCTAATGATCGGCATCCGCACCGAGGCCGGCCCCGAAGGCCAGCTCATCTACTGGACGCGGTTCGGCGATCTCGCCGCCATGGTCGCCACCGTATTCGGCGGCAGCATCGTCGTCGAATTGCTGCGGCAGTGGTGGGGACCGGTCGGCACCGTCAGGATCGTTCCACCGTCGGTGCAAAATAGCCTCGCGGTCGCGCGCCGCGCTATCGCGCCGGTGCTGCTGATCTTCACCTTTCTGGTGCCGATGATTTTCTACGATCAGCGCTACATCCTCGATCTCGGCATTCTCGTGCTGACCTATGTGATGCTGGGATGGGGACTGAACGTGGTGGTCGGCCTCGCCGGGCTGCTCGATCTCGGCTATGTCGCGTTTTATGCCGTCGGCGCCTATTCCTACGCGCTGCTCGCGACCAATTTCGGTCTGTCGTTCTGGGTCTGCCTGCCGCTGGCCGGCATTCTTGCAGCGTTCTGGGGCGTGCTGCTGGGTTTTCCGGTGCTACGGTTGCGCGGCGACTATCTCGCCATCGTAACCTTGGCTTTCGGCGAGATCATCCGCCTCGTCATCATCAATTGGCAAAGCCTGACCGGCGGCCCGAACGGCATCAGCGGCATCCCGCGGCCGACCTTGTTTGGCATTCCGCTGACGCCGGGCGATGACGGCCTGGCTGCCAAGCTCGGCATCGAATTCTCGCCGACCCACCGCATCGTGTTTCTGTTTTACCTGATCCTCGCGCTCGCATTGCTCACCAACTGGGTGACGATCCGGTTGCGACGTCTGCCGATCGGCCGTGCCTGGGAAGCGTTGCGCGAGGATGAGGTCGCCTGCCGCGCGCTCGGCATCAACACCACCACGACCAAGCTGACGGCATTCGCGACCGGCGCCATGTTCGGCGGTTTCGCCGGCGCCTTCTTCGCAACGAGGCAGGGTTTCATCAGTCCGGAATCCTTCACCTTCCAGGAGTCGGCGCTGGTACTGGCGATCGTCGTGCTCGGCGGCATGGGGTCGCAGCTCGGTGTTGCGCTCGCCGCGCTGACCATGATCGGCGGCTTCGAACTGTTTCGCGGTTTCGAGCAATATCGCATGCTGGTGTTCGGCGTCGCGATGGTGCTGTTGATGATCTGGCGGCCGCGCGGCCTGATCGGCCACCGCGCTCCGACGGTCTTCCTGCGGCACAGCCACGCGATCTCGTCCGACCTAGTCAAAGAGGGACACGGATGAGCGGCTCCCTTATTCTTGCCGTCGATCATCTGTCGATGCGCTTCGGCGGCATCGTCGCCGTCAACGATCTGTCGTTTGGCGCGAAGCGGCGCGAGATCACCGCCCTGATTGGGCCGAACGGCGCCGGCAAGACCACTGTCTTCAACTGCATCACCGGTTTCTACAAGCCGACATCAGGCACCATGCGGCTGACGCATGATACCGGTAAGGAAATCCAGCTCGAGCGGTTGAACGATTTCCGGATTTCCAAACAGGCCAAGGTCGCCCGCACCTTTCAGAACATCCGGCTGTTTCCCGGCATGAC
>JAQGKC010000053.1 GCA_028290305.1 Bradyrhizobium sp. | reverse complement strand
CGCCCGATGGTTCATCAAAGAGCATCGCTGATCCGAAGTGAGCAGACAGTTCTGGCCGACACGAGTCCGCCTGAACCGGCCGCCCAAACTTCTTCGGCGCCCGGGCTCACAAAAAAAGCCCCGGACGGTGCCGGGGCTCTTAGGTTTCCATTATCCCAACGATCAGTATCTCGCGGCCACCGGGCCGCCCCAACCGAAGCGATAGTTCAGGCCGGCCTTGACGGTGTGGACGTCAGCACCAAAGCCAACACCGCCAGGAATGAACGACGATAGGTAATTTTCGTTGGCATAGCTGGCGTACATGTATTCGACTTTGCCGGACCAGTTAGGCGTAAAGCCATACTCAAGACCACCACCGATCGTCCATCCCGAGTGCAGATGATCTTCAGTGAAGGTGACGCCCAACGCGGACAAAGATATTCGATTATCTGCCCAGGCGTAACCGCCCTTCAAATACAGAAGCGCTGCATCAGCCGCGTAACCTACCCTGCCGGTGACGCTTCCAAAAGACCGGATCCGCTCCTGAAAAGTATCACCGAAATCCGTATCGGTGAAGTTTAGATCGGACCATGCGCCGTCAGCTTCAACGCCGAAGACGACTGGGCTGCCAGCGCCCTGCCAATTGTAGCCGACGGTGCCGCCAGCAAAGCCACCTCTAATGTCGTTGGTCGCGCCGACGAACCCGGCGATATCGACGCTCTGCGACCAGCCGTAACCGCCCATGGCGCCGATATAGAACCCGGTCCAGTTGTACGCTGGCGACCTGCAATTTTCAGTCTCATAAAACTCCCCTGCCCAATGCTTAGTCAGCCAGAGGAACCACGATTTACGGTTGTACACAGCCACGATTTAGCCAGCTTTTTGTCACTGCGTGAGCATAACTCGGCGGCATAAATGTGGCGAGGTATCTGCTTGTTTCGACCCGCGGTGCGGTTCGGTTTGGAAGTGTTCACCGCGGTGACATAGGTCTCGGACAATTTCAGCCCTGCGTCATCACGTCCATTTTAAGATGTCGTGTGCATTTTTATTGGGGGTTTCAAATGAGTTCTCTTGAGCAGCGCATAGCGTCTGTCACCGAGAAGCGCCTTGCAGTCATCGCCGCGACGGCGGCCAATCTCAAAGCTCGGATGCACCAATTGGAAGAGCTGCGCGACCAGATCCGAAAAGCACAACTTTCGGCCTCGGGATCATAAAGCACCGACCCGCCAGATCGAAGGAGCAAGGCGCCGCGCCGGGTAGCTTGGCCTCGTGCTACGGGCTGTCATCTTTCTTGCTACCTCCGATCCCATAGGATTGGTCGATCGAGCCGATGATTGCTTGGACATGGTGGTAACACCAGCCTTCACGCGGGGCTAAGCGCCGGATTTCGGCAAGCGGCGCCCATTTGGTCGACGTGGTGGTCAGTTCTCCTGTGCGTATCTGACAGCCATCATCGAGCAATCTTTGGCCGACATCTTTCCAGACGGCGTGCGGCCCGCAGAGCTTGATCGCGTCAAGTCGCTGGATCTCGACACAACGCGAGCAGCGCGCGCATTCGACCCGGAGCAGTTCGCGCGGAATCTCCGAAAGCCGCATCTGCTGGATGGGCAACCATGGCTTCCCGGCTGCGCGCGGGTCCGCCAGGACACTCTCCCACCAATCGGCAGGTGGCGACTGACTAGGAGCCGGTGCGCTGGTGTCATCCACGACGGGTGCCCAGTCCCGGGCAAGCTTTTCCATCTCCTTTGGTTTTGGCATTCGCCATGATGCGGGGTGGTCGTTCATGACAATCGAATAGAACACAACGAGAACAAAAGGCAAGCCGCTAGGTCTAGGCGCCCCGCGGAACGGATACCCCAAGGACCGTAAGGTGCCCGCGGAATTGGGTTGGATCGCGGGTTCCAGAAAGCGCATATTCTTTGGATGGTCGAGATATCCCGCTCCCGCATGCTTGAAGTCTCAGTGACGGCCGACCGGCCACCCCGCTGGGAGTGGCAGGTGACCTCCAATGGCGAGGTGCTCGCGAACGGGTTTGAGAACGGCCGGGTCGAAGCCCAGTTTGAAGGCTACAGCGCCATGTTTCAGTTACTTGCCGCGGGCTGGAATCCATGAACCGCTCACCGATTGCCATCATTATTGCCGCGGTCATTATCGCGGGATCAATGGCCCTCCTTTTCCGGTGGCATGTCATTTCATCTTCGATAGGCGTTCAACGTCTCGACAGATGGACCGGGAAAATCCAATTTTGCGGCCAAGCTAATGGAAAGGTCGTTTGTGTTGACGAATAGCCGAGTATGTCACCTCAAATTAGTTGCGATGAGAAGTTGAATGGCAATCGGCGACGGACGCCACGCATCGGCGGCTGCATCGCTATCGGCAGTGGGGTTTCAATATCTTGGAGGCGACTGTATGACGACCCGACCGCCCTACCACGCGGCCGGCAGATCGTCACGCTCCGGGATGCCGCCAGCTACATCAAGAAGCTGCCAAAGACCGAAGAGGAATTTGATTGCTAGGCCGGCTGAACAGCCGGGCGCGCTTTAATTGAGCGGTAGCCAGACAATGCCGCACGGACCGTTGCAGCCGTTGCAGTGAGCTGGTTGATGAAACGTGCTGGCCAGTTGCCATTCCTGCGATTCATTACTCCACTGCGCTACGGCGTGAGAGATGACATCGTCTGACTGGCAGATAGAGCAGACCGGCGTCGACCGTGAAGCTCGCCGGTTGACGATTTGTGCCGGGCCCTGCTTTGAATTGAATGGATTGAGAAGTAAAGCTTCTCTCATATTTTCCCCCTGCCCCTGAATCTTGGACTTGCCTCTACCTTTAACTCTGGAACGATGGGTATGTCTCGGCCAGGGAGTGTCATTGCTGTGGATCGTTTCGCACTGTGACGGGCGGAGTCATAGCGAAACGGCCCGGGTCTCGCTGAAGTAAAGTCCTGCGCCAAAGGCAAAAAATGACCGGACCGCGCTCCGCTGGACGAACCATGGACCAAATTGGAGGATTGCCAACCGCAGGAGCTGCCAAAGTCAGGAATGAGGGCCGCCTTGATCGCGCAGAAATGAAAACGCTGAATCAGAGCCGTCGAGTCGCAAAAGAGCTTTGAAGGGAAGAAAAAAAATGAGCGAACGAGGTCTAGTCGATCCGACGCCGGAATTGCCGGACGATACCTGATAGCCGGCGCGCGGCGCGCCTGCGGAAGCGGAACGAGCCTATCGCGATCCCGTCCGGTTGCCTTAGCGCTGATGGCCGAGGCCGATACCCAAGGTATTAGCCTTCGCGCGTAGAGCAGCTTCAGTGCGCTTGGTAAGCTTGGCGATCTTCTTTACTGGCGTTCGCGCCTTGGAATGCGCACGCAATTCTTTCTCTTCGGTCTTGGTGTATTCACGCCGGACGCGTTTCTTAACTTTCTTCGCCACGAGGTACTCCTGTTTTAGGAAGGCGCCCTTCTAGCACAGAAGTATATTGAGGCAATCACCCCTATCGTCTATGGCTGGATGAGAATTCCGTTATGCAGTTGTGCGTGCAATTGTCCGCCTGCGGTTTATTGAAATAACTGAACGCCGTCCAAATCACTAAAGCCAAAATCGCGACCATTCCGGAAACAATTTTCTTGATGGTGTCGTCGCTCGCTTCCTTGACCCATTTCTTTATCTGCACTTTTGCCCTCAATGTAATCTTCCCAATGCAGCGAGCGTAATGCAACGTGGTAAAATTTGGCAATGGTAGACTTGGGCAGACCGACAATATATTCCCGTGAACTAGTTTTGAAGATTTGTTTCACATCCCACCAACAAACCCAGCAGAAATGGAAACGATCCCATGCCAGATTAAGCGGCGCTGGCGGTCAGTAGACAAAGTTCATCAGGTCATCCGGCGCTCTAAATCAGGTCGGGCTCTTTCTTCGAAATATCTTTAGGAGCGGCTGCACCCTCGCCCGTCGTCTTTTTGAATTGTTCGGTGGCTATGCCAAATTGATTCCGCAGAAAATCCGATTGGAGTTGCATCACTTCGCCAATATCTTTGGCCTGCATCAACTTTTTTGTGTGTTCGAAAGATGCTTTTAGATTCTTCTCTGTGATTGCGAGAGCTTGCTTTGCCACGTCGGTCATAGGACCCGGGACCATGCCAATCGACTTATTGGCGGAATCCATGAATGACGAGATTGCTCTTTCAGCTTGGTCTACGCTCTTCTGAGCGAACGCCCGGACCTGTGGCGGTACGTCCATTTTCAATTTCAGGTCCATCATGGCGGTATCCTCTGGGCTGGGTTCGTGAGGTTATCACACTTTGGAAGGGCGGCGTTCTGCAAATCCGCTCCGGTCGGTCAACCGGTGTGTGCTATTGTTGAACTGACTGAATTCCGCGATCAGCGGCGGATGGTCACTGAAAGCTCGACCATGGTTTCCCTGATTGGGACTACATGCGGTGAAGATGGTCAGCCATTCGAGTTCAAAGCTTCGGATGGGGGCGGATCAAAGGACCGCCGGCCGCCCTCGATTAGTCGACCCCGGCACATGACACTCCGAGGAGCTCGCGGCGAATAGGCAGGAACCGTATGACGTGCTCGTGCTCAAGATGAGGCGGCTCAAGGAAAAGCTCAGCAAGCTGAAAGAGGAAATGGGCAAGCTCGCAGCCTACGAGACGCAAATGTTGGCCTCGCCCGACAGCCAAATCTCGGACCCCCCTTGCTTGTGACACGGTTGCTGTTTCAGTGAGGCGCATGGGGTTGTCCGTCAATTTTGGTCTCCTCCCCGCGGGTATTTGCGCGCGTTATCAGCACTTTTGTCCGGTGCCCCCGTGTCCTAAGTTGAATTACGTAGTGTCTTTATTCAGGGAAGGAACGTTTGGTGAACAACCGTTACCGAACTCTAATCGGTCTCAGTAGAATTACGAGAACTTTAGCGATATTCTCTTCTATCTTCGCAAGAGCGCGGCGCGCAGCGTCCGAAGAAGCGGAGTCTGATTAAGCTCGATTACGAGGACTCACTTTTTAACCAAGGGAGTATTAGTGATGGCGCAGTCAATAGTAGGACGAGTCTTGAGCGTGACTGATCTGGAACGCGAGATCGAGGCAGAGGTGCGAAACAGTCCGCCGATCCACGAGCCGCGACCTGACAATTTCGCGCCGCCAAGGGTGCGTACGCCGACCCCGTCGATCCCGGACTATGTCGAACATCGCGAGGGGGCCACGGAGATCGGCAAGCTCACGGCGGAAGCCATTGTCCGCGAATACGAAGCTGCGGCGAAAGACATCGAGGCGATGGGCGTGGAGCTGATCGAGCGCGTCAAGCAATGCGAGGCGATGACCCGCGATGCGCTCGCCGTGACCGAGGAAATGAAGGAAACCGCAATGCGCTACCGCGAGGAGGCCAAGCGCATCTTCCTTCAGATCGAGGACTGTTCGCTGATGACGGCGGAGGTCCGCAAGACATGCACCGAACTGAAGGAAAGAATCGCCGCTCCGGCCACGGCGCCCGCCTGATCTAAGTCCGGCTCACTAGGAACTTTGGGTTCCGCGCGTGGGAATGCACGGCTCGAACGCAACTCTAGTCATGCGGCTTAGATATTGGCGGCCTGGTGTGGACACTGCAACAATAGCCGATAGGCCGACCTTGGCCTAACTACTTCCGCCTTGGCACTTTTCGGATATAGCACGATGTCTGACTTGAGTACGTAAGGCGCTTCAAAGTGGACACTGTCCTTGCTCTTGGCGCTCCAGTTTGCCGTGCCGTAGACGACCTTGTCATCGCCGCCCGCGTCGATGAACTCCCGTTTGTGGTCTGTACGCCGTTAGCGTGCAGTCCGGCGAAGAACTTCTCGCCGCGGGGCCCGGCCTCGCAGGTCGGCGGCAGCAGCTTCGCGTTCGGCAGGTGTGCGGCGCCAACGGTCTTCGCGTTGCCCTTGCTGAACGCCGCATCATCAAATCGTAAAAGCTCAAATCGTGCCAGGCTGCTCAGAATTGCCGCAACACTTGTGTTCGACACTTCGGAACTTCGTCCAATTTTTCCCGTTCTCAGGTCGTGGGCATGGGTTCACAACGCTAGGAGCAGTTTATGAAGTACATGTTGGCAATAGTCGCAGCGGCGAGCATGTGCGCCGCAGTCCCCGCGAGCGCGGAGGACGTCGGTGTCGGTGTCGGAGTTGGCCCGGTAGGAGCCGGAGTGACGGTAGGTGAGGTTCACCGCGACCGAGATCGTGATCGCGAACGGACCACTGTAATCAAGGAACACGAGCCCCGCGACAAAACGGTCATCAAGGAGCCCGAGAGGGAACCTGATCGCAAGGTGATCATCGACCACGACCGCAATTAAAAATCACCTTACCCTTCCGTGCACTCGCTCGACGATCCCCGTCGGGCGGGTTTTTTTTGGAAGCTTTGCCTTGTATCAAGCGCATCGGGCTGCGCATATTCAGGGCATGCCGAAGTCCACCCCCGAATCCCTTTCCAGCGATGAGTTTGCAGCCTTGAAGGCCGTGAGCGTTTCACTGTCGTCGCCCGCCATACCCGGAGACATCGAATCCCGGTTATTGCAGCTCGGCTACATCGAGGAAGTGCTCGGCAACCTCGTCCTCACGGATGAGGGCGTGAAGCGGATCGCCATAGGCAAATAGTTAGCCCCTCTCATTGCCTTGGTTCATTTAGTGTCCGCGCAATTGGTCTCGTTTGTCTGGCGGTAGGGCCCGGTCGATTATTCTCAGCACGTCAGCCAAGGTTGCTTTCAAATAGCCCAGCTCATTGGAGCCAGCGGCAACGATTGCCAGCTTTCGGATCAGCTTCAAGGCTTCGATAGGGTCCAGCGTTTCCATAGGGCCTCGCGGTGTAGTGAGCATCCCGCGTTTTAACGCAAAGGGCGCCAGCGAGTTGCGTGGGCAGACGTTGCCTAGCGCTGCCCCGCGGTGCCCGCGACATCCGCCGCCACGGTGTAGCGGCCACGGCGATCTAAGCCATGAGCAAGGCTGGCGCGGCCCCCGGCAATCCCGCGCATTGACATCGAAAGATAGTGACGCGAGCCTCTGTCAGAGGCGGTCCGTGTGATGGCCCACATCTCGGAATATTCGATAGTCACGTTCCAGCGAAAACCGGGGCACTGGCGCGCCGCCATTTTCCGGAAGATCCGTTTTGGGTTTGTGGTCAACGGCGCGACGGTGGTCAGCATCGTGACGCCGGATGATTCTGCGTCCGAGTCAGAAGCCAAACTTGAAGCCGAACGACTCATCAGAAAACTTTAAGACACCAGTCCCGCTCATCGCCGCTCGTCGTCATGGGGATGAACCCAAGCGTAAGGCATGGTCTGCCGCTCCATCGTCAGCCTGATCATGTGCACGGGGGGCGCGTGCCGTCCTTTCTTGCATGACCGGCATTTCAGCGCGGCCTCAAGTTTCCAGATCGGCGTATCGCGCGGACGCCTGATCGCATCGAGCGGGATGCTGGCCTCGGTTTCGCAGCGATGGCATTTGACCTGTAACCAGCCGTAACCGCCATTGATGCATTGCTCAATCGTTGGCGACGGCTGCGCCGGTCCGCCATAGGCTTCCATCTGGATCGACCATAGTTCGGCAGCGGCGCGGTCCGCTTCATGGACGGCCTTCTGTGCGGCTTCGCGTGGCCTTCCGCGCGTATCTTGGCCCCGATGATACGGCCGCCGTAAATCACCTGTCGCGACTTCGTGCTCATGGAAGGCATTACAGCGCCCCTTGCGGGTGCGGGCAATGCCACTAGAATTTGAGGTCCGGGCATCTTCAAATTTGCGCTGCCAACTTCGCGGGAATGCGGAACCGAAAATGTGTGACAAGTGCGCCGAACTCGACAGCAAGATCGAGCATTACGAGCGCCTGGCGTCCAGGATCGCCGATCAGCCCACACTTGATGGGATCAAAGAATTGATAGAGCAGATGAAGGCAAAAAGGCCGCGCTACACCCCGAGCAAACAGAGTAAGGCCGTCTCAGTTGGCGGCCTCTTTCATTTGGCTGCGCGGCCTCGTGGCGCTGTTAAATCCGCCCGCCATCAACATCCTCGATCAATACACCATCGCTTCGGCGGCCGGTCGCGCGGCTCTCCTGTGATTTGGCGGAGGATTCGATGACGCGCTTTGTCGTTGGCGATGACCGCAGTCAGAGCACGTTATTTCCCGAGCGGCTGGATGACTATTTAGGCGAGGACAATCCGGTCCGGGCGATCGA
>JAQGKC010000043.1 GCA_028290305.1 Bradyrhizobium sp. | reverse complement strand
CCGTCAACAACATGATCACGAGCGGGCTGCAAGGCGTCGACTTCGTCGTCGCCAATACCGACGCCCAGGCGCTCACCATGTCGAAGGCGCAGCGCATCGTGCAGATGGGCACCAAGGTCACCCAGGGCCTCGGCGCCGGCTCGCAGCCGGACGTCGGCGCCGCCGCGGCGCAGGAAGTGATCGACGAGCTCCGCGACCATCTCTCCGGCGCCAACATGGTGTTCGTCACCGCCGGCATGGGCGGCGGCACCGGCACCGGTGCTGCTCCCGTCATCGCCAAGACCGCGCGCGACATGGGTATCCTCACCGTCGGCGTCGTCACCAAGCCGTTCCACTTTGAAGGCCAGCGCCGGATGCGCACCGCCGAGGCCGGCATTTCCGAGCTGCACAAGGTGGTCGACACGCTGCTGATCATCCCGAACCAGAACCTGTTCCGGGTCGCCAACGAGAAGACCACCTTCGCCGACGCTTTCGCGATGGCCGACCAGGTGCTGTACTCCGGCGTCGCCTGCATCACCGACCTGATGGTCAAGGAAGGCCTGATCAACCTCGACTTCGCCGACGTTCGCGCCGTGATGCGCGAAATGGGCAAGGCGATGATGGGCACCGGCGAAGCCTCCGGCGAGAAGCGCGCATTGACCGCGGCCGAGGCCGCGATTGCCAATCCGCTGATCGACGACAGCTCGATGAAGGGCGCCCGCGGCCTGTTGATCTCGATCACCGGCGGCAAGGACCTGACGCTGTTCGAGGTGGACGAAGCCGCAACCCGGATTCGCGAGGAAGTCGATCAGGACGCCAATATCATTGTCGGCGCCACCTTCGACGAGACCCTCGATGGCGTGATCCGCGTTTCCGTCGTTGCCACCGGCATCGAACAGGCGCTGATTTCGCGCAACGCCGCGGCCCCGGCTGCACCGGCGGCCAATGCCGCGGGGTCCAGCGCTACGCCGGACACCCGTCTGGCCGATCTGACGGCCCGTCTGCGCGCTGACAATCAGCGTCTTGCCGAACGCGCCCAGAAGCCGGATGCATCGCAGCCGGCGGCTGCCGCACCGCAGCAGCGCGCCTCGGGCAGCGTTGAACGGGCGGCGCTCGCGGCTATCGCAGCCGCGGTCGCTCCGGAAACCCCGGTTGCGTCGGCGCCGCTGCAGCCCGGCTCCTATGGCGATGTCACGGTTCGCCCGATCGCGCAGAAACCGTCATTGTTCCCGGATCATGACGTCACGCGCGTCGAGACGCCCGAGCCCGCGACGCCCGAGACCTTCATCCCGCAAGCAGCCGAACGTGCGCCGCTTCGCACGCCAAGGATGCCGAAATTCGAAGATCTGCCGATGCCTGCACAGAACGAAATTCGGCAGGCCCGCGGCGATGCCGAGGAAGAGCATCCGCAAAAAACCCGGATGTCGCTGCTGCAGCGCCTTGCCAATGTCGGCCTCGGTCGCCGCGACGAAGAGACCGAGCCGCCGATCGCAGCCCGCGCCTCGGGTCCGGCCATGGCGCCGATGCCGCCGCTGCCGGAGCGGAAGCCCCAACGTTCGGTCGCGCAGCAAATGGCGGTCAACGAGCCGGTATCAGAATACGCCCGCCGGCCCGCACCTCAGGGATTGGACATTCACGGCCGCCCGGCACCTGTTGCACCAACGCCACAGGGCGACGACCATCTTGATATCCCGGCCTTCCTGCGCCGGCAGGCGAACTGAAAATTGTTACAATTCCGACGACGGAAAAAGCCCCGGCTGCGCAAGCCGGGGCCTTTTTCTTGTCATTCGGGAGCAGTCACAAAATGTTCACCAAGCAACTGATTTTAAATGATAAATTATGTATTTTAGGATGAGATGGCAGGGCCAGAATTGCTCAAACCGGCCGCCGAATTTGGTTAACCTTGGGCGTGAATACGGCAGAGGTTGGGTAACAATCGGTAAAAAAGCGTGAGTTGGCGCTCTTTGAGGCGGTGACTATGGTCTGCCGTGACTTGGGGATACCTCAGACGAATCGGCACTCGAAGTCGGGTCGAGTTGATCTTGAGGTAAAGTCGATAGTGGGCGGTTTTGGGATGAAGTTTAGCCGGCAAACAACGCTTCGGTCGCAAGCCACCGTGACGGGCGTCGGCGTTCATTCAGGTTTACCCGTGAGTTTGACCATCGGACCTGCATCTGTGGATGCGGGTTTTATTTTTGTCCGCAGCGGGCTGGACGGCTCCGACCGTGAAGTTCAGGCCACCGCCGAATCCGTGATCGCCACCGAATTTGCAACCGTACTGGGCGACCGCGATGGTCCGCTGGTCTCCACCGCCGAACATGTGCTCGCAGCGTTGCGCGGCATGGGCGTGGATAACGCCACGATCGAAATCGATGGTCCGGAAGTTCCGATCATGGACGGCAGCGCGGCGGCTTTCGTCGCCGCGATCGATCAGGCCGGTATCGTGACACAGTCCGCGTCGCGCCGCTTCATCCAAGTGCTGAAGCCGGTGCAAGTCGCGATCGGCGATTCGTTCGGCGAATTGCGCCCCTTCGCGGCAGGCTTCCGCGCCGAAGTCGAAATTGACTTCGCCAATCCCGTGATCGGCCGTCAGAGCTACATGCTCGATCTCAGCCCCGAAAGGTTCCGTCGCGAGATATGCCGCGCCCGGACCTTTGGCTGCATGAATGATGTGGCGCGGCTCTGGAGCGCCGGCTTTGCGCTCGGCGCCTCGTTCGAGAATTCCGTGGTGTTCGACGAAACCCGTCTGCTCAACACCGAAGGGCTGCGCTACACCGACGAATGCGCGCGCCACAAGGTTCTCGACGTTGTCGGCGATCTCGCTTTGGCCGGTTTACCCCTGCTCGGCGCCTATCGTTCGGTGCGCGGCGGCCACAAGCTCAACCATGCGGTGCTGACGGCCCTGATGGCGGATCGTAGCGCCTGGCGCGTGATCGAATCCGATGCGGCGCGCCGTTCGCGCGGTCATGCCGAGGTCGGCAGTGGCATGGTGGGCGGCATGATCGCCCCGGCCTACGGCCCCGACGTGTCCTGAGCGTCTCTTGGACGTCTCCTGACCGTGTGTCTGAGCATCTCCTGGACGTCTTTCGGCTGTCGCCACCGGTCACATCCCGAGCGCCGTTTGGTTCGGTAACCACATTGGCTGCAATGCCATGTGGCCGCCTTAATCCGGGCGAAATGCCTGCGTATCCGGTTGGTTAACGGACTTTTTTCGGCTACACAGGCTCGCGGTTGCATGGCAGGGCGCTACGGGCAGGGCAATCATGGCGTCCATGACCCGGCTCATGGCGCGCGGCGGGCACCGCATCACAGGCGTCAGGTCTTAAATCCATGTCGGCACGGCGTATGACGCGCGAACTACGCAAATTATCCGTTTCTCCGGACCTCCGCCGGCTTGGGCGCCGGTTGCGTCTGGCCGCGGGCTTGGTTGTGCTTGCGATTCCGCTGAGCGGATGTGGCACCGGCGCGTTGTGGGACAAGTTTTTCGCCAAGGACGACACCTTCGTCGACGAGCCCGCGGACAAGCTCTACAACGAGGGCTTGTACCTGATGAATCAAAGGAAGGATCCGAAGGCGGCGTCGAAGAAGTTCGAGGAAGTCGACCGCGAGCATCCTTATTCCGACTGGGCGCGCAAATCGCTGCTGATGTCGGCCTATGCCTTTTACAATGCGGGCGACTACGACAGCTGCATTGGCGCGGCGACCCGTTACGTCACCCTGCATCCTGGCAGCCCCGACGCCGCATATGCGCAATATCTGATCGCGGCCTCGCATTACGACCAGATTCCGGACACGTCCCGCGACCAGGGCCGCACCGAGAAGGCCATCGCTGCGCTTGAAGAGGTGGTCCGCAAGTATCCGACATCGGAATATGCCGTCAGCGCCAAAGCCAAGCTCGAAGGCGCGCGCGACCAGATCGCCGGCCGCGAAATGAATATCGGCCGCTATTACATGGAAAAGCGCGACTACACCGCCGCCATCAATCGCTTCAAGACGGTCGTCACCCAGTATCAGACCACCCGGCAGGTCGAGGAAGCGCTGGCCCGGCTGACTGAGGCCTATATGGCGATCGGCATCGTCGGCGAGGCGCAAACCGCCGCCGCCGTGCTCGGGCACAATTTTCCTGACAGCCGCTGGTACAAGGACGCCTATAATCTTGTAAAGTCCGGCGGTCTCGAGCCGGCCGAGAACGAAGGCTCCTACATTTCCAGGGCCTTCAAGAAAATAGGTCTCGGCTAGAGTCTGATCCAGCTTCGCTGAATCAGGCTCGTCGCTTATATTTGGTTTGTGCATGATCTTGTCCGAAAACCGGTTTCCACTTTTCGGGATCATGCCCTAGGAATTGACCTCGCATGCTGGCCCGTCTTTCGATCCGTGACATCGTCCTGATCGAGCGGCTCGATATCGAGTTTTCCCGTGGCCTTGCGGTGCTGACCGGAGAAACCGGCGCCGGCAAATCAATCCTGCTCGATGCCTTCGCGCTGGCGCTCGGCGGCCGCGGTGACGCGGGTCTTGTCCGTCACGGCGTGGAGCAAGGGCAAGTCACCGCGGTATTCGACGTGCCCAAGGGCCACCCGGCCGCGGCGATCCTCAGCGATAACGGGCTCGACGACGCGAGTTCCGAAGATTCCTGCGAGATGATCCTGCGCCGCGTGCAGCTTGCCGACGGCCGCACCCGCGCTTTCATCAACGATCAGGCGATCAGCGTGCAGACCTTGAAGGCGGTGGGCTCCGCGCTGGTGGAGATTCACGGCCAGCATGACGAGCGCGCGCTGGTCGATGCCTCGACCCACCGGCGCTTGCTCGACGCGTTTGCCGGCCTCGAGAAGGACGTCGCGGCGCTGGAGAAGCTATGGGATGCGAGGCGTGCGGCGAACTCGGTGCTCGACGAGCATCGCGCGGCGATGGAGCGCGCCGCCCGCGAAGCGGACTATCTGCGCCACGCTGCCGACGAACTGAAGACGCTGGCGCCCAAGGACGGCGAGGAGACACAGCTTGCCGGCCGCCGCACCACGATGATGCAAGGCGAGAAGATCGCCGCTGATTTACGCGAGGCGCAGGATGCCGTCAGCGGCCATCATTCGCCGGTCGCGTCGCTGTCGGCGGCGGTGCGCCGGCTGGAACGCCGGGCCGGAAATTCGCCCACGCTGGTCGAACCCGCGGTGAAGGCGATCGATGCCGCCATCAATGCGCTGGAGGAGGCCGACCAGCACCTCACGACGGCGCTGATCGCGGCGGACTTCGACCCGTCGGAGCTTGAACGTATCGAGGAACGGCTGTTCGCGCTGCGCGCCGCGTCGCGCAAATACGCAACGCCGGTCGATGGCCTGGCGGCGCTGGCTGCCAAATACGCCGCCGATGTCGCGCTGATCGATGCCGGCGCCGGTCAGTTGAGAAAGCTTGAGGCGGCAGCGGCGGAAGCGGACAAGCACTACAGCGCGGCCGCCACCAAGCTGTCCGCCGCGCGCACCAAATCGGCGGAGAAGCTCAACAAGGCGGTCAATGCCGAACTCGCGCCGCTGAAGCTCGAGCGTGCAAAATTCATGACCCAGGTCGAGTCCGATCCCGGCTCGCCGGGCCCGCAGGGCTTCGATCGCATTGAGTTTTGGGTCCAGACCAATCCCGGCACGCGGCCGGGACCGTTGATGAAGGTCGCGTCCGGCGGCGAACTGTCGCGGTTCCTGCTGGCGCTGAAAGTCGTGCTGTCCGACCGCGGCTCGGCGCCGACCCTGGTGTTCGACGAAATCGACACCGGCGTCGGTGGCGCCGTGGCGGATGCGATCGGTGCCCGGCTGGCGCGGCTCGCCGGCAAGGTGCAGGTGATGGCAGTGACCCATGCGCCGCAGGTCGCCGCGCGCGCCGACCAGCATTTGCTGATTTCAAAGGATGCGCTCGACAAGGGCAAGCGCGTCGCCACCCGCGTCACCGCGCTCGCCGCCGATCACCGCCGCGAGGAAATCGCCCGCATGCTGGCAGGCGCCGAGATCACCGCCGAAGCACGGGCAGCGGCTGAACGCCTGCTGCGCGCGGCCACGGCGTAGATTTTACAACGTCATTCCGGGGCATCGCGCAGCGATGAACCCGGAATCCCGAGATTCCGGGTTCGCGCTGCGCGCGCCCCGGAATGACGAACTTAGATACAAATAGACTCGTACAAATCATCCCACTGCGGATTCCGGGCTTCAATCAATTGAACCTTCCAGCTCCGTTTCCATTTCTTCAGTTCTTTCTCGCGGGAAATCGCGGAAACCGGATCGTCGAAGATTTCGAACCAGACCAGCCTCGTGATATTATATCTCGATGTAAAGCCGAGGACGGCCTTGGTTCGGTGCTCGTAAATGCGTCGCACGATGTCGTTCGTCACCCCAATGTAAGTTGCGCCATCTTTCCGGCTTGCCAAGATATAAACGTAGTAGCCCATGGCTTTCGCTCATCGCATCAAACAACGCGTCATTCCGGGGCGAGCGCGGCGCGAGCCCCGAATCTCGGGATTCCGGATATGGTCCTGCGGACCATTCCGGAATGACGGACTATAGTTTTCATCATGATGGCAAAGACAAAGACAAAAACTCTCCCCGACGTCGCCAAGCTCACCAAGGCCCAGGCCAAGGTCGAGCTGAAACGGCTCGCGCTCGAGCTGGAGGCGCACGACAGGCGTTATTATCAAGAGGACACACCGACCGTTACCGACGCTGAATATGACGCGCTGCGCAAGCGCTTCAACGCCATCGAAGCCAGGTTTCCTGAATTCGTTACCAGCGATTCGCCGTCGCAGAAAATCGGCGCGCAGCCATCCGGGCGCTTCGCCAAGGTGCGGCATGCGGTGCCGATGCTCTCGCTCGACAATGCCTTTGCCGAGCAGGACGTGCTCGACTTTGCCGCGCGCATCCGCCGCTTCCTCAAGCTTGGCGACGACGACAGGATCAGTTTTAGCGCTGAGCCGAAGATCGACGGGCTTTCGATGTCGCTGCGTTACGAAGGCGGCGAACTCGTCACTGCGGCCACGCGCGGCGACGGCGCCGTGGGTGAAGACGTCACCGCCAATATCCGCACGCTCGAGGACGTGCCGAAAAAACTCAAAGGCCGCAACGTGCCGGATATCTGCGAGGTGCGCGGCGAAGTCTATATGACCAAGCAGGCCTTCCTCGCGCTCAACGAGCGGCAGAAGGCCGCCGGCGATCCGATTTTTGCCAATCCGCGCAATTCGGCGGCAGGCTCGCTGCGCCAAAAGGATCCCAATATCACCGCCTCGCGTCCGCTCGGCTTTTTCGCCTACGCCTGGGGCGAGATGGCCGCGATGCCGGCCAACACCCAGTCAGGCATGATCAAATGGTTCGAGCGCTGCGGCTTCAGCACCAATCCGCTCATGCGGCTTTGCCACTCGGTCGAGGAATTGCTCGCCTTCCATCGCGAGATCGAAACGCAGCGATCCCATCTCGACTACGACATCGATGGAGTGGTCTACAAGGTCGATCGCATCGACTGGCAGGAACGGCTCGGCTTCGTGTCGCGCACGCCGCGCTGGGCGATCGCGCATAAATTCCCCGCTGAGCGCGCCATGACCGTGCTGAGGGACATCGAGATCCAGGTCGGCCGTACCGGTTCCTTTACGCCGGTCGGCAAGCTTGAACCGATCGGCGTCGGCGGCGTCATCGTGCAAAACGTCTCGCTGCACAACGAAGATTATATCAAGGGAATCGGCGGCGACGGCGAGCAATTGCGCGAGGGCCGCGAGATCATGATCGGCGATACCGTCATCATCCAGCGCGCCGGGGACGTGATTCCGCAGGTGGTGGACGTGGTGCTCGAGAAGCGGCCGAAGAACGCGAGGTCGTTCCATTTTCCGACAAAATGTCCATGCCCGCTGCACACCGACGTGGTGCGCGAGGAAACCGCTGCTGGCGAGGAGGGCGCCCGCGCCCGCTGCACCGGCGAGTTCGCCTGTCCCTATCAGAAGATCGAACACCTCAAGCTGTTCGCCTCGCGCCGCGCTTTCGATATCGACGGACTGGGCGAAAAGCAGATCGAGTTCTTTTTCGAGAACGGATGGGTGAAGGAGCCGGCGGATATCTTCACGCTGGAAGCGCGCAACCCGAAGCTCAAGCTGGAGGAGATCGAAGGTTACGGCGAGACCTCCGTGCGCAACCTTTTCGACGCGATCAGGCGGCGGCGCGAGATCTCGCTCGAACGTTTCATCTACGCGCTCGGCATGCGCCATGTCGGCGAGACCACGGCGCTGGCGCTGGCGCGCGGCTACGGTTCATGGGAAGCCTTTCACGACGCCTGCCTCAAGGTCGCCAAGGGGGACGAGGAAGCCATCGCCGAGATGGATGCGCTCGACCAGATCGGCGAAACCGTGATCGCCAGCATCGCCGCCTATTTCGGCGAGAGCCACAACCGCGGCATCGTCGAGCGGCTGACTAGGGAAGTCACCATCCTCGATACCGAAAAGCCGAAGAGCAATTCAGCGGTCGCGGGCAAGACTGTCGTCTTCACGGGCTCGCTGGAAAAAATGACGCGCGACGAGGCCAAGGCGACCGCCGAACGGCTCGGCGCCAAGGCGTCCGGTTCGGTGTCGAAGAAGACCGATTACGTGATCGCCGGTCCGGGTGCGGGCTCAAAACTCAACGAGGCCAAAAAGCACGGCGTAACCGTGCTGACCGAAGACGAATGGCTGAAGCTGATCGGGGAATGAGGGCTGCTTCTCCTTCTCCCCGCAAAGAGCGGGGCGAGGTTGAAGGGATCGCACGCCAATTATTTGGAACCGCGCGGCGCGTCGCTCCACACCGCTCCTACAACAGCCCCGACTCTTCTTCCTCCGCCTGTTCGATCAACTCCTCGCTGACGATCACCGTGCCGCGCGGAATGAGGAAAACCATGGTCGATGCGCAGGCGATCGATAAAATGACGATGGCGATATTGAGCGGCACCGGTGTTGTGAAGTGGCCGCCGAGATAAGCGCCGAGTTGCGAAATCAGCGAGCCCAATCCCATTTGCAGGAATCCCATCGCGCCGGATGCGGTGCCCGCGGCCTCGGGGCGGACGCTGATGGCGCCGGCGGCTGAATTCGACATCACGAAGGCGTTGGCGAACATCACCAGCATCTGCGTGCCGAACAGCCACGACGGCGCCTGATTAAGCCCGGTAACGCCCCACAGCAGGTTCAGCAGGCTGCCGGCGAGTTGCAGCGCGAGGCCGAACCAGATCAGTCTTTCCAGCGAATGGCGCGGCGCGAAGCGCACGCAGAACAGGTTGCCGATCAGATAGGCGAACCCGGTGGTCGCAAACCACGCGCCGTATTCGGCGCTGGTTCGGCCCATCTGCATCACCACGATGTAGGGACCGCCGCCGGCGAAGGCGAAGATGATTTGCGAGGCCAGCACCTGGCACAGCATGTAGCCGATGAACGCACGGCTGGTGAAGAGACTGCCGACGTCGCCGCGAAATCCGCCAGCCTCAGTGCGATCGCGCCGCGTTTCCGGCAGCGCCAGGGCGATCGCCACGGCAATGATGAGCGACGCACCTGTGATGACATAGAAGATCGAACGCCAGCCGAAGGCGGTCTCCAAAAGGCCGCCGGTCAGCGGGCTCAGCATCTGCGCGATCATCATCACCGCGATCACCAGGCTGATCATGGAACTGATGCGCTCGCGGCTGTAGAGATCGCGGATGATGGCGCGGCTCACGACCATGCCGGTGGCGCCGCCCAGTGCCTGCAGAAAACGCGCGACGATCAATTGCGGCAGGGTCTCGGCAAAGATGCAGCCGGCGCTCGCCACCACCATCAGGCCAAGGCCTGCCAGCAGCACCGGGCGGCGTCCGAAGCGATCCGACAGCGGCCCCATGATGATTTGCGAACAGGCGATGCCGACCATGTACAGCGACACGGTCATCTGCGCGATCGAGATATCGCGCCCGAACATGGTGGCCAGCACGGGCAGCGCCGGCACCAGCATATAGAGTGAAATCGGCGCGACGCCCGTCATCGCGACGAGCATCAGCAGCATGATCCGGGATGTCGCGTTGTTCGTCGCCGTTTCGGGCGGCTTGCCCATCACTCCGTGCATGCTTTCCCGATGGAGGCTTTGAGTCTTCGCCAAACAAGTCCAGCCAGACTGTAGCCCTATCTCTCAGCAGGAATACGCTCGTTTCGGAATGCCGCTATTCCGTTTTCGGGAGGCGGCTAGAGTCCACCGAAGTTGAAGTGTAGCTGGATGTCTCGGCGATGGCAGCGCGCTCCCTCTCCCACCCAACTCGGGTCTACCCGAGTTGGGTACTTACATTGTCGAAGTCGGATATATCCGACTTCGATGGGAGAGGGTTGGGGTGAGGGGTTACGGTCGATCGATAGGCCGTAACCCCTCACCCGGATCGCATCGCCTGTCCGATCCGACCTCTCCCAATGGGAGAGGTGGCGCCGAACATGGCGCAACCAAATTCATAGATAAGACTCTAGGAAAGCGCCAGCGGCGCTGTCGCGGCGTCGAGCCACATTTTGGTGGCCTCGTCGACATGCGGCCGGACCTCGCGGCGGACGCGGGCGTGATATGCGTTGAGCCAGTCCAGCTCCTGGGCGCTCAGCATTTTCAAATCAATCAAGCGCCGGTCGATCGGCGCCAGCGTCAGCGTCTCGAACGCGTTTACCGGCTTCTCGGCGCCGGCGATATCAGCGCCGACCACCAGTTCGAGATTCTCGATCCGGATCCCGAAACCGTCGGTCTTGTAGTAGCCGGGCTCGTTGGACAGGATCATGCCGCGCCGGAGCGGCGTGGTGCCGAGCTTGGAAATTCGCGCCGGGCCTTCATGCACCGAAAGATAGCTGCCGACGCCGTGGCCGGTGCCATGCTCGAAATCGATGCCGGCCTGCCAGAGGAATTGCCGCGCCAGGCTGTCGAGCTGCGCGCCGGTGGTGCCGTCGGGAAACACCGCGCGCGCGATCGCGATATGGCCGCGCAGTACGCGGGTGAAACGGTCGCGCATTTCCGCCGTCGGCTCGCCGAACGCGATGGTGCGGGTGACGACTGTGGTGCCGTCCTCATATTGCGCGCCGGAATCGATCAGCAGGAGATCGCCGGGCGAAATACGGCGATTGGTTTTGCGGGTGACACGGTAGTGCACGATGGCGCCGTTCGGCCCGGTCCCGGCGATGGTCGGGAACGAGACGTCCTTCAGCGCGCCGGTCTCGCGGCGGAATGTCTCCAGCGCTTCGACGGCGTCGATCTCCGTCAGCGCGCCCGACGGGGCTTCGCGGTCGATCCAGGCGAGGAATCGCGTCAGCGCCACCGCATCGCGCCGATGCGCGGTCCTGGTGCCTGCGATTTCGGTGGAATTCTTGACGGCCTTGAGCAGGCTGACGGGATCGTTGCCGCGCACCGCCTTGCCGCCGGCGGCGGTGATGAGCCGACTCAAGGCGTCGGCAGCGGTGGCGCTGTCGAGCGCAATCGATGCGCCGCGTTGCGCGAGCTCGGTAAGTTCAGGCGTCAGCGCTTCCGGCTCCGCGACATCGGCGGATTGTTCCAGATGGTCGCGCGCGCTGTTCGACAGTTTGCGGTGATCGATGAAAATCGTGGGACGGCCGTCCTTGGGCACCAGCGCATAGGACAACGGCAGCGGGGTATGCGAGACGTCGGCGCCGCGGATGTTGAAGGTCCATGCCACCGCATGCGAATCCGACAGCACCAGCGCATCGACGCCGAGTTTCTCGATCTCAAGGCGGATACGGCTGAGTTTTTCCGTCTCCGCTTCGCCCGAAAATGACGTGCCGTGAACCGCGACCGGGCCGAGCGGCGGCTGTGGGCGCTCGCTCCACACCGAATCCACGGGATTGCTATCGACCGCGATCAGTTCGGCGCCGGCCTTGGCGCAGGCCGCGGCCAGCCGCTCGGCTGCCACCGAAGTATGCAGCCATGGGTCAAATCCGAGGCGATCGCCGGCCGCGAGATGCTTCGCCAGCCAGCTTTCGGGGGAGGGGTCGATCAGCGGCTCGACGCTCCAGGCCTTGGCGTCGACCTGTTTTGCCGCCTGCAGCGTATAGCGGCCATCGACGAACACCGCGGCCTCTTGCGCCAGCACGATGGCAAGGCCAGCGGACCCGGTAAATCCGGTTAGCCACGCCAGCCGCTCTTCCGAGGGCGGCACATATTCGTTTTGTTGCTGATCCGCGCGGGGAATCACGAATCCCGTCAGCTTGCGGCGCGCCAATTCCTCGCGAAAGGCGGCAAGCCGCGCCGCCAGCGCGACGCCGCCCTCGGGATCTTCGAATGTCTGGAAATGGGCTTCGAACATTTGCGGGCTACCTTAAGATTGCGGGGAGGACTCCGCAATGCGCCGTAGATTAGCTTCAATTTGGCATAAGTTATGCTTGAATAATTCAACCTGCGTTAGACGGGATGGAACGGTTGCCGTCACAAACAGTTCATCCAACGATATCCGGGGAAATTCCAGGAGTGTTTCAACTCAACGACGAGGGGACACACAATGCCTGCTTTCACGTTTGAGAAGATATCGCCTGAGAAGATATCGCCGCCAGCCGGCCGCGGCTCAATTCCAGCAATCGCCAAAAAGCAACGCGGCGTCATCGTCCAGATTCTGGATCGTTTTGTCGAAACGCGCGTGAAGCTGACGCTGCGTAAGGAGAAGGGCGTCATCGCCCGTCGCAAAAAGAAGCTGGCGGATTAGGCCTTTCGGTCTCGTCGTTCTGGAATGGTCCGCAGGACCTTCGCGCGCCCCGGAATGACGGAAAATCAGTTCTCGTGCCCGATCATGCTCTATTTTCCAAGTCGGACGCTTTCACCACCGTGACGTTCACGACCTGATTTCCCACCAGCTCTCGCACGATCCGTTCGTCCGGGCGGACGACGCCAAGATCGAACTCCCGGCCCGGCGTGACGAGGATCATTTTTTCGCCCGTTATCACCACCACCGTTACGTCGAGAGGCTCACCGGATACGGCCCATTGCTGGATATCGCTCCGGAAAGGCTCCTTGCGCCAGGCGTCGGGAAAACCCGGATCGCATCTGATTTCAATTTTGTCTGGCGATGTCGTCAGAACCAGCTTGGACTTGCTCGGCTTCCAGTGCTGGTCCAACCGGTCGTCCAGCAGCCAAAGGCAGCTGTAGCTCCGACACTCGGCCGGCCGGGTCGCATAGATCAGGCAGCCGCGCCCCGGTTTGCAGTGCGGGCACCAGGAACTCGCCGGCTTTGCCAGCTCTTCGACGGCCATGACCTTGCAACAAAGCGTGCAATCCCCGCAGGCCTTTTTCGCAGACGGTGCGGTCATGGGCGTGGCCGGTTCTCATCCCGCGCGGCGCATCAAGAGACTGCTCCAGCCTTCGATTCTGAGATGGCGCACCAGAACAAGCCCGCGCGCGCGGTAGGCGGCAACCACGCCTTGCGCCTGATGTGGCAGCAGCCCCGAGAGGATCACCAGCGCCGATGGTGCCAAATGCCGCGCCATCGGCGTCGCCATCTGCTGCAGCGGATTGGCGAGGATATTCGCCAGCACCAGGTCGAACGGCCCATGCTCGGCGAATTGCGGCGCTGAAAATCCGGTCGCCTGAATCGTCTGCACCAGATTTCCGGTGCCGTTGAGCCGGGCGTTGTCCCGCGCCACCAGAACCGACAGTGGATCGATATCGCTCGCCAGCAGCTTGATTTGCAACGCCTTCGCCGCCGCGATGGCGAGGACGCCGGTGCCTGTTCCCAGGTCGAGCACGCGCCTCGGACGGTAAGCCTTCAGCACATGATCGAGCAGCAACAGGCAGCCGCGCGTGGTGCCATGGTGGCCGGTGCCGAACGCCAGCGCCGCCTCGATCTCGATGCCGAGCTTGTTGGGCGGCACCCTGGAGCGGTCATGCTGGCCGTGCACGATGAAGCGCCCCGCGCGCACGGGGACGAGTTCCTCAAGCGTCGCCTTGACCCAGTCCTTTGCCTCCACCGCGTCGAATGTGATGTCCTGCGCAACGTCATCGCCGGCCGCGATAACAACGAGATCACGTATCGACGCCTGATCGGGCGGCTCGGCGAAATGTACGGTGATGTCCCAGCGCCCGTCAGGTCTCTCGTACGCCGCGATCGCGGCCTGGCCTTCAAAAAAGCTCTCGTTCAGGAGATCGACAACGCGCTTCGCGGTCTGTTCACTGCCGATGGCGAAACTCGCGCGGCTGGTGGTGGGGGTGATGGTGGAAGTCATCAAGGGGCCGGGGAATCGAGCAAATAAATTCAAGCTGAAATACCATTCCTTTTGCCCTTAGGCATCTGCGGGAACCAGAAACAAGCTGTCGATCAAGGCCGTCTGTGCGCTTCCGGTCTGTTTCAGAAATTCCGCGACCTCCAGCTCGTCGAAGCCGTTATGCTTGGAAGTCTGCCATTCGTGACGCACGAGCAAACGCCTGGTTTCCGCATCAAACACAAGACACCATGAATCCTGATCGCTCGGGGCAGGCCCACGCCAGCTCTGGTAAAAATTACGATTGATCATCGCCATGTCCGCTTCCTTTCCGCGCCTTCCGCCAAGCATAGCAAAGATAGCCGCAGGAGTCTGACGATCAAGGAGGGGGAAATTCACGCGGAGAACACCGGATGTTCACAGCGCTATATACCGGAACATACCCGGTTTTTTCGCAGGGCTTCGCCCCCGATATTGCGCAGCAAATCCACCGGCTTTTCCACGGGGTCATCAACCGATTTTCCACAGTCTATCCACCGGGTTGTCAACCGGCTCGTCCACTCACCCAAACAGCGCCCGGTGATCCCCCAGGATCACGCGCGCGGCGTTATGGCCGGGGGCGCCGGTGACGCCGCCGCCGGGATGGGCGCCGGAGCCGCAATGGTAGAGTCCCCTGAGCGGCCCGCGGTAGTCGGCGTGGCCGAGCATCGGCCGGGCCGAGAACAATTGATTCAGCGTCAGCGCGCCGTGGAAGATATCGCCGCCAAGCAAACCAAATTGTCGCTCCAGGTCGAGCGGCGACAGGATCTGCCGCCCGATCACGTTGGCCGCGAAACCCGGCGCGTAGCTGTCCACCGTCGCGATCATGAGATCGGCGACCTCCTCGCGATGGTCGTCCCATGATCGGCCGCCGGGCAATTCTGGCGCGACGTGCTGGCAGAACAGGCTGGCGACATGCTGGCCCGGCGGGCACAGCGTATCATCCAATGTCGAGGGGATCAGAACTTCGATCACCGGCGCCCGGCTCCAGCCATATTCGCGCGCGTCCTGCCAGGCGCGATCCATATATCCGAGGCTGGGCCCAATGATGATGCCGGCGCTGAGATGATCGCCCGCGCCCGGCAGTGCGGTGAACGAGGGCAGGGCGTTCAGGGCGACATTCATCCGGAAGGTGCCGGAGCCGTTGCGCCAGGTCTTGATGCGATCGAGAAAGGCCGCCGGCAGGGCATCCGCCGGCAACAGCCGTGTGTACAGCAGCTTCGGATTGACGCTGGAGGCAACGTATTTGGCGCGAATGGTTTCGCCGTTGTCGAGGATCACGCCCACGGCGCGGCCGCGTTCGACGATCACCTCGCGGACGCCGGCGTCGATTTCGATCTCGACGCCATGGCCACGGGCGGCGCTCGCCATCGCCTGCGTGATCGCGCCCATGCCGCCGATGGCGTGGCCCCAGACCCCCTTCTTGCCGTTCACCTCGCCGAACGCATGGTGCAGCATCACATAGGCCGAGCCGGCGGCGTAGGGGCTGGCGTAATTGCCGACGATGGCGTCGAAGCCGTAGAGCGACTTGACCAGGTCGCTCTCGAAGGCGTCGTCCAGCATGTCGCCGGCCGATCGCGTGAACAGGTCGAGCAGGTTGCGCTGCTGCTCCAGTGTCAGCCGGCGCAGGATGTTGGCGGTGCCGAGCGCGTTGAAGGTTTCGCGGATCGAGTTTGCGCCAAATCCCTCGACGATGTTGGGCGGCGCGCGCAACACGAACTGGCGCAGCACGTCCGCGATCGCCTCGAGTTCGCGGTTGAATACGTCGATCCGGCTGGCGTCGCGTTCGCTGAGCCTGGCAACAGATTGATGGGTACGGCCTATGCCGGTCAGTAAATAGCGGCCATTGGGGGCGGGCAGGAAATTCTGCGCGCGGCGCTCGACGATCCGCAGGCCGTGATCGGCTAATTTCAGGTCCGAAATGATCTGCGGGTTGAGCAGGCTGACGGTGTAGGCCGCGACGGAATTACGAAACCCCGGATGGAATTCCTCCGTCACCGCAGCGCCGCCCACCACCTTGCGGCGTTCGACGACTTTCACGCGCAGGCCTGCCATCGCCAGATAGGCCGCGCAAGTGAGGCCATTGTGCCCCGCACCAATGATGACAACGTCGGTTTCTGTCATGTTTGATTCATGTAACGATCCTGTCATTCCGGGATGGTCCACTGAACTCGGGTTTACCCGAATTCAGCAATATTTGTTGTCCAAGTCGGCAACAGCCGACTTGGACGGACCAGACCTCAGGTGTGCTATAGCACATCGGGGAATCTCGAGATTCCGGGTTCGCGCTTCGCGCACCCTGGAATGACATTTTACTTCTTATCGAAGATGTGAATGTCAGCACAGCGTCAAGTGATGATTTGGTTCCGCTCCCGCATTGCCCGCCATGTTGCCCTGTGCTCCATTGCCGCTCCCGGCGGCCCCTGCCGGAATCCCGCCGCCGGCTTTTCGCCGGATCCAAGCCGGAGCTTGCATGCTTTCACCTGATCCGTCCGCTGCCACGGACCAGCCTTCCGCCAGCCGAAACCGGCTGGTGCTGATCGTCTACACCTCAGCCATCTTTGTCAGCGCGCTGCTATTGTTCTCGGTGCAGCCGCTGTTCACCAAGATGGTGTTGCCGCGGCTCGGCGGCTCTCCCGCGGTGTGGTCGGTGGCGATTGTGTTCTTCCAGTCGCTGCTGCTCGGCGGCTACGCCTACGCGCATTATTTGATGCAAATCCGCAATCGCGCCATTCCGGTCGCGATCCATCTGGTGCTGCTGGTGATCGCGCTGCTGACGCTGCCGCTGTCGATTGCGAGCGGGTGGGGCGAACCGCCGTCGAGCGGCTACGCCTTCTGGCTGCTCGGGCTGTTTGCGGTCTCGATCGGGCTGCCGTTCTTCGCGCTGGCCGCCAACAATCCGCTGCTGCAGGCCTGGTTCGTCCGCACGGGTCATCCGAATGGTCCGGACCCTTATTTCCTCTATGCCTCCTCGAATATCGGCAGTTTCCTGGCGCTGTTGTCCTATCCGGTGCTGCTGGAGCCGATGTTCACGCTGCGCACCCAAAACCTGATCTGGACCGGCGGATATGGATTGCTGATCGTTCTGATCGCGAGCTGCGGCGTGCTGTTGCTGCGTCCGCCGATGACGGCGGCGGTGGATATGCTCGCCGAGGATACCAAAGCCCCGGCGCCGGCCTGGAGCTTGCGCGCGCGCTGGATCTTTCTCGCCGCGGTGCCGTCGGGCCTCTTGATCGCGGTGACCGCGCATATTTCCACCGACGTGGCCGCGGCGCCGCTATTGTGGGTGCTGCCGCTGTCGCTCTATCTCTTGACCTGGGTGCTGGTATTCCAGTCGCGCCTGTTGCTGCCGCACAAATGGATGTTGCTGGCGCAGCCGCTGGCCATCGCCGGTGTGATCGTGCTGCTCGCCGTCGGTGGCGAACAGAACCTGCTGCTGACGCTCGGCGGGCACCTCGTTTGTTTCTTCATCATTGCGATGGCCTGCCACGGCGAACTGGCGCGCACCCGCCCGGCCGCGAAATACCTCACCGGTTTCTATGTCGCGCTGTCGTTCGGCGGCATGGTCGGCGGATTGTTTGCAGGGCTAATCGCGCCGTTTACGTTTTCATGGATCGCGGAATATCCGATCCTGCTGGCATTGGCGGCGTTGTGCCGGCCACCCGGCGGCGATGAGCGCCTGCCGCGCTGGAGCGGCTGGTACTGGCCGTTTCTCGCGGTACTTGCGGTGGCGTTGATCGCGCCATCCTGGTCGGACGGGAAGATCATGAGCGAAGTCTTGACTTGGCTCGATGATCACAGGGTGTGGGTGATCGGCGCCGTCGCTGTGCTCTCGGCCTTGCTGGCGCTGGTATTGAACGCCAACCGCTGGAAGATTTTCGCGACCGTCGTGGTGGCCCTGGTGCTGATCCGCGCCTATCCATCGGACGACGGGCGAGTTGAGACCGTGCGCAGCTTCTTCGGCGTCCACAAGATCGTGGTGACGCCGCATGGGCAGTATCACGTGCTGATGCACGGCACCACGATCCATGGCGCCCAGAAATTCCGGAACGACGACGGCACGCCGGTGACCGGGCGGCCCGAGCCGATTTCCTACTATCATAAAGACGGCGGCATCGGTCAGCCGATCACCGCGATACGTGAGCGCAAGGGCAGCCCAATTCGTGTGGCGGTGATCGGTCTCGGCTCCGGCACGCTGACTTGCGCGTCGGAACCGGGCGAGAACTGGAAGTTCTTCGAGATCGACCAATCGATGGTCGATACCGCGCGCGATCCCAGATATTTCACCTACATCAAAAATTGCGAGCCGGATCTGAAGCCTGTGATGGGTGACGCGCGGCTGACCTTCGCCCGCGAGCCCGACGGCATCTATGACCTGATTATAGTCGATGCCTATTCGTCGGATGCGATCCCGA
Source organism: Bradyrhizobium sp. (assembly GCA_028290305.1). Next base: position 8,492 of record JAQGKC010000043.1, on the reverse strand, counting down.
TCCATCTCGCCACTCAGGAGGCGATGAAGATCTACAAGGACAAGCTGTCGCCGCAGGGTGTGGTGCTGATGCACGTCTCCAACCGGCACCTGGAATTGGCCAGCGTCGTCGTCGGCATCGCGGAAGCCAACGATCTCAAGAGCTGGGTCTACAGCGAGGATTCGAACCGCGACAACGAATACATCTTCGCAACCTCGGTCGTGGTCTCGGCGCGCCAGGAGGCCGATGTCGGCAAGCTGGCGTCATCGGATGAGTGGGATCTGACCGAGGCCAACAAGAACCAGAGGGTCTGGACCGACGACTATTCCAATGTGCTCGGCGCGGTGTACCGGCGGCTGGGCGACGGCGAACAGTGACATGAATGCGCGCGGTTCGGCGTCAGGCAGCGTTCTCAGGCGCTTTTTACGAGCGGCATAACAGGTTCGTCTGTTACGTTGTCGAGAACGGCTTCGGCATGCGTTAAATAGCGGAAGCTGCTGATGGCAGCGGGGCGTCCAAGCAGATAGCCCTGCACCTCGTCGCAACGCTCGTCGCGCAGGAATTGCAGTTCGGCGTCGGTCTCGACGCCTTCGGCTAAAACCGGCAAACCAAGCCCGCGCCCAAGCCCCAGCACCGCACGGACGATCGTCGCCGCCTGGTCGTTGGAATTGACCGACTTGATGAACGAGCCATCGATCTTGATCTTGTCGAACGGAAATGCCCGCAAGTTCGAGAGCGACGAATATCCGGTCCCAAAGTCATCCATGGCGATGCGGACGCCGAGCGCTTTGACCAGCCGCAGTGTCGTCAGCGCCCGGTTGAAGTCGCGCACCAGCGCCGTTTCCGTAATCTCAATCTCAAGGAGGCGTGGCGACAGGCCGGTGTCCAGCAAGGTTTGATGAAGTTCCTGCACAAAATCCGCATTGTAAAGCTGCACCGCCGAGACGTTGACAGCCACGGTCAACGGTTGCTCCCATGTCGCGGCCTCGCGGCATGCCGTCTTTATGACCCAGTCGCCGATCTCCAGGATGGCGCCCGTTTCCTCGGCGATCGGAATAAACATCGCGGGTGAAATCTCGCCCCGTACCGGGTGCTTCCAGCGCAGCAGGGCCTCGAAGCCGGTCATGACCTGGCTTTGCGTACCTTTCTGCGGCTGATACACCAGCCGCAACTCGTCGCGCGCAATCGCCAAACGCAGATCGTGCTCGAGCATCCGGCGTTCGCGGACTGCAGCGCCCATGCTTGCTTCAAAGAAGCGATAGGTATTGCGGCCGTCGGTCTTGGCGCGGTAGAGCGCCGTGTCGGCGTGGCTGAGAAGCGCTTCGCGATCCCTGGCGTCATCAGGGCAAATCGCAATACCGATGCTGGTTGAGATGCTGTTGGTCTCCGGCGTATCGCTGGTCTCGCGCAGGGCGCCCAAAATGGTCTCAGCGAGCCGGCTCGCAGCGGCCGGATTTGTAATCCCGGGCATCAGAATGGCGAACTCGTCGCCACCCAAACGCGCCATCATCTGACGCTCGCCGAGCACCGCGGTGACGCGCGACGCGACTGTCTGAAGCACCGTGTCTCCGGCCGCGTGGCCGAACAGATCGTTGACTTCCTTGAACCGGTCGAGGTCGAGGCAAAGCACGGCGAGGCTCTCGCCGCTGGAGAGAGCGGCGATTTCCTGATCGACTCGCGAGTTGAAGTAACTGCGGTTGGGAAGCGATGTCAGTGCGTCGTGATGGGCGAGGTAGTGAATATGCTGCTCGGCTTCCTTGCGTGCCTGCAGATCGCGCACGGCAACGACGTGGTGCGGCCGCCCGGAGAAGACAATCGGTCTCAAAAGCAATTCGACAGGCGCCATCGAACCATCGCTATGCCGCAGGCTCGTTTCAACCGTCTGGTTCGATCCAGCGAGAAGCTTGGCGCGTACAGCGTTATCCGGAAAACAGCTTTCGAGTCCGACACCGACGAGACTGGAAGCAGGTAATCCCGCGAGGAGGGCAAAGCTGGTATTGACGGATATGATCGTCTCGCCGTCGCAAACCAGAAGCCCCTCTACCGAGGCATTGGCGAGATCGCGCATGTGATCGACTTCGAGCTCGGAGCGGCGCCGGTCGCGGATGTCGAGCACGACTGCCGCCAGCGCCAGCCCGATAATAACAAAGCTCGCGAGTGCCACCGCTACCGCAAGCAATCCGGCAGGCAGTGTCGATTGCGGAACCTCGATGGCAGGATCGGGAATGATCGAAGCTGCGGCCATGGCCGTAAAATGATGGCCGCAGATCGCGAGCGTCAAAAGAAGGGCGCCGCCAATTTTCCATTTCTCTTCCGTACCATGGACGCCAACAGGAAGCGCAATCGCGCCAACACCCGCCGCAATCATGATCGACGCAAAGACAAGGAAGGGATCCCACAAAATGATGCCGGCAACTTCAAACGCTGCCATGCCGGTGTAGTGCATCGTTGCGATGCCGCCGGCGACGATCGCGCCGCCCATCCATGGCCCGTGGCGCCAGTTCGGAATCAAGGACACGGCAAGCCCGGCGCCGGTCAGCAAGATGGCTGCGACCAGCGACAGGATGGTTAAGGTGATATTATAGCCGCTCGGAATTCCCGGCGTGAATGCAAGCATGGCGACGAAGTGCGTCGCCCAGATGCCGAAGCCCGTCGATATCGCGGATATCGCGAGCCATACCGGCCGCAACTGGGCGCTCGATTTGCGAGCGTGGCGAAGCAGGTTGATCGCTGTGAAGGATGCCAGAACGCAAACAAAGGCAGCAAGACCGACAAGCCTGAGATCGTGAGCGTTAGCGACGCAATTGTAGACCTTCAACATGACTGTACCGCATACGCGGAGATACCGCGATGACGCGCAGACCTAGTGGCAATTGTGTAAGAAGCGGTAAAGTCGTGTGTTTGGAGGTCGGTGCGCAGGGCGGGCATGCGGCGTATCGTGGAGTCCTCGGCGCGATGGTTACTCGAACATAAAGTTCAGAGCAGCGCGGGCCGGTAGCTGCCTCTTTCACAACCATGCCGCCCTCTTGATCGAACGCGGAACTTACTGTCAAATCCTGTTTCTATAACAAAAGAGGAGAGAGACATGATCCGAGGCATATTTTTAGCTGCCATGCTTGCGACGTTCGCCGCCGGCACGGCCATGGCGCAGGAAACTTGCGAGAGCAAAGCGGTCGGCAAAGACGGCAAGGCGCTCGCAGGCGCTGCGAAGACATCCTTCATGAAGAAGTGCATGGCCGATTCCTGCTCGACCAAGGCCGTGAGCGCGGACGGCAAGCCGCTTTCGGGCGCAGCCAAGAACAGCTTCATGAAGAAGTGTGAAAAAGGAGCGTAGATCGCTCAGCGCATTGCGCGGGCTCGATTAGCGAGCCCGCTTGTCCCTCCTCTCAGGTCGAAATAGTCTCTGTCAGTCGAAAAACCCGCGCGGCTGATAATACGGCCGTGGCGCATAGACCTGCGGCGCGGCGTATTGCGGTGCATAGCCGCGGTTGGCGTAATATTGCTGCTGCGGAGTGGCCTGCGCGTCATACAGGCGCCGGCTGCTGCGCGGCGCCGGATAGCGCGCTACGTCTGGGTTGCCGTCGGCGGGATAGATGTAACCGTCGTCGGCCTGCTGCACCTGCGGTGCATACTGCCCGGGCGCTGCCTGCTGCGGCGTCAGCACAACGGGATCGCCGGCGGCGTTGTATTGCTGGGTCGGGTCGCGGCGCGCGACCGCTGTATTCGCCCGGGTCCGCGGATTGCGCGCGAGCGCGATCCGGGAGGAGCCGGTGAGCGTTACGCTGGTGTTGAGCACGCCTTCCTTCTCCACCAGCGCATAAAGCGTCGAGGCGTTGGCGCGCGACAGCCGCACGCAGCCATGGGAAACCGGCGAGCCGAGGTGGCCTTCGGAATCGGTGCCGTGGATGGCATGACCGACCTTGGTGAAGAAGATCGAGTGCGGCATCGGCGCGTCGTCGAATTCCTTGGAGTAGTGGTCTTCCTCCATGCGGAAGGTCTGGAAGGTGCCGTTCGGTGTCTCATGGGATGGGTTGCCGGTCGAGACCGGCCACTGGTAGCGCTCGACGCCGTCGACCGCGATGGTCATCAGTTGCGCATTCTTGTCGACGGTGATGGAGACTTTGGCCTGCGCGGCGCCGGTGGCGAACAACATCAGACCGATGAAAGCAACGAGGAAGGAACGCATTTTACCTTTGGCCTCCAGGCCTTGACTACAGCAGCGCCGCTCTCACCGTCCCCCAAGGGCATCTACCCCAAGCCATCTATATGCCCTGAATCCGGCTTTGGTTCCAGTGGCCCGTCAGGGGCATCGTTAATGCGCAGGCGGGCGCAAACAAGGCGGCGGCGCGGCTGAATCCGGCTTGCCGGTGCTGTTTTCGCGAGGAAACCAAGGTCCGTGCAGTTCATCAAAGCCGTGCAACCTTTTGGTCACATCGCCGTTACACATCCAGCCCGCCGATCTAATCGTGTAGCGGCCGAGCATAGGGAATTCAGATGAAGACCAGGATCAGAACATCGACGCTGCCGACCGGTTCGTCCGTAAAGCTAAGGCTTGCGGGCGCGGCGCTTATCCTCGCCTTGCTGGCGATTCCCCATCTCGGGCATGCGCAGGGCATCGTCGGTGGCGCGCAGGAAGGCGCGCGCGAGGGCAATCGGGCGGCTGGCCCGGTGGGCGGTGTGGTTGGCGGCGCCATCGGCGCCGGGGTCGGCGGCGCAGTCGGCGCCGTGAATGGCGTGCTCGGAATCCCGAACCACGGCTATTATCACCGCGGCTATGGCTGCCGCGGCTACTATAACCGCTATCATCGTTTCCACTGCTATCGGTAATTTTCTCGCAAGTCGGTCATTCCGGGCGTCGCGAAGCGACGAACCCGGAATCTCGAGATGATAGGCACAGAGATTCCGGGTTCGCGCTCTGCGAGCTTCGGAATGACAGTCTTAGTTATGGCGCTTCGTTTTGAGGCGCCGTCTCAGTTCTTCAGCCGGTAACCGGTCTTGAAGATCCACCACACCACGATTATGCAGATGACGAGGAACGCTGTCGTCATGCCGAGGCTCAAGGCCACGCTGACGTCGGCGATCTCGTAAAAGCTCCAGCGGAAGCCGCTGATCAGATAGACCACCGGGTTGAGCAGCGTGATGGTACGCCAGCCCGACGGCAGCATGTTGACCGAGTAGAAGCTGCCGCCGAGGAAGGTCAGCGGCGTCACCACCAGCATCGGGATCATCTGCAGCTTTTCGAAGCCGTCGGCCCAGATCCCGATGATGAAGCCGAACAGGCTGAAGGTCACGGCCGTCAGCACCAGGAACGTCAGCATCCACCACGGGTGGTGAATCTGCAGCGGCACGAACAGGCCGGCGGTGGCAAGGATGATCAGGCCGAGGATGATCGATTTGGTCGCGGCCGCGCCGACATAGCCGAGTACGATCTCGAAATAGGATATCGGCGCCGACAGCAATTCGTAAATCGTGCCGACGAATTTCGGGAAGTAGATACCGAACGAGGCGTTGGCGATGCTCTGCGTCAGCACCGACAGCATCACCAGTCCCGGCACGATGAAAGTGCCATAACTCACACCTTCCACCTGGGTAATGCGCGAGCCGATCGCCGCGCCGAACACCACGAAATACAGTGATGTCGAAACCACGGGCGAGACGATGCTTTGCAGCAGCGTGCGCCAGGTTCGCGCCATTTCGAACAGATAGATCGCGCGGACGGCCCTGAAATTCATGGCGCCCTCACCAGGCTGACGAAGATGTCTTCCAGCGAACTCTGGATCGTGTCGAGGTCAGAGAATTTGATGCCGGCGCCTCTGAGGTCGCTGAGCAGGCTGGTAATGCCGGTGCGTTCGCCCTTGGTGTCGTAATTGTAGGTCAGTTCGCAGCCCTCGTTCGACAGTTCGAGGTTATAGGGCGCGAGCACAGCGGGAATCGCATCGATCTTGCCCAGCAGATGCAGCTTCAGCCGTTTCTTGCCGAGCTTCTGCATCAGGTTCGCCTTGTCCTCGACCAGGATGATCTCGCCCTTGTTGATGACGCCGACCCGGTCGGCCATCTGCTCGGCCTCATCGATGTAATGCGTGGTGAGGATGATGGTGACGCCGGAGGCCTGCAGAGTCCGCACGACTTCCCACATGCCCTTGCGCAATTCGACATCGACGCCCGCGGTCGGCTCGTCGAGAAACAGGATCTGCGGCTCATGCGACAGCGCCTTCGCGATCATCACCCGGCGTTTCATGCCGCCGGACAGCGTGACGATCTTGTTGTCCTTCTTGTCCCACAGCGACAGATCCTTCAGCACCTTTTCGATATGAGCGGGGTTTTTCGGTTTGCCGAACAGGCCGCGGCTGAAGCTAACGGTCGCCCATACCGATTCGAAGGCATCGGTGTGCAGTTCCTGCGGCACCAGCCCGATCAGCGACCGCGCCGCGCGATAGGATGTGATGATGTCGTGGCCGTCGACGGATACGCTGCCCGATGTCGGGTTGGCGATGCCGCAGACGATGCTGATCAGCGTGGTCTTGCCGGCGCCGTTCGGCCCCAGCAGCGCAAAGATCTCGCCGCGGCGAATTTCAAGGTTGATGCCGTTCAGCGCCTTGAAACCGGAGCCATAGGTCTTCGACAGATTTGCAATGGATATGATGGGGGACATGCGGAGCTTGATGATCCGAATCGAAAATACCGGGAAAGCGATAAAGCGGCACTTCGGCCTGCTTAAGGCAGAGGAGGGGCGAGCAGCAACAGATAGGAACCCTTTCGCCATCGCGCAAGCGCTGCGAAGCTGGACGATGCCTTCATAAAACCAGACCGCATAAAGCTGGACGACGTTTTATAAATCGCTCGGATCTTTAGCTGCCTCGAAACGAGGGATGAGGTCGGCGGGCAGGACCACCAATTTCGCCGAGCGGTTGACCGACGCTCCAAAAATTGCGGCGGCGGCGATCTGTTTTGCGAGCCGCGTGTACTCGGACCAGATCAAATAGAGCATCATGGGTGGCTGCTCTCCATTAGCCAGCAGTTGCCCGCAACGTTCGGCGGCGCCTTCCATGAGCCACCATCGCTGCGCAAGCGTCACGAGCTTTCTGAAATTGCGATGGGTGCCCGACTGGTGGGCCCGATCGACGCCCGCCAGTTGGGCGCAGTGGGTCAGCCAGTTAAGGCCGGCCAGAATAGCGATGGCAAAATCAGCCGGCGCGGTTCCGGTGAAATCGATCACGGTATCCTCGTGGGGCCGTTGAAAAAGGTAGGCGTCCATCATGTCGATCTGACGGACAGCTGCGTTAAGCAGTCCAAATTCGTGGCCGGGCACCAACATCACGTACCGCATCGCTTCCAGTCGCGTGTGATCCCACACAGAACCCACATCACCGTTCACGTCCGACAGCGTACGCTTGCAGGCCGGATAGATCAGTTTGCCATGGTCAACATCGGCGAGGTATTGCGAAACGCGTTTCTCCAGGTCTTCAAGCAGGACGTCAGGTCCGAACAAACCCCCCGGCGGTTTCTTCGCCGCCGGCAATTTAAACAGCTGCTTTTTTGAATGTAACCAATCAAACAAGTGCGCTGTCCCGCTGACGCCTTCATGCAGTTTTCTTAGACCCGCTCCACAAAGCTATCGACCACCTTTTTCTCGCCAGCCTTTTCGAAGGCAATGGTGAGCTTGTTGCCGTCGATCTTCACCACCTGACCATAGCCGAATTTCTGGTGAAACACGCGGTCTTCCAGCGAAAATTCCGAGGTGGTGCCGGTCGATTTCGCGATCAACTCGCCTTCGATGGTCATCGGGCCGCGCTTGTTGCGGGAGAAGCCGCCGGGTGCGTCGCTACGCGATGACGAAGCATCGCTGCGCGAGCTTGAAAACGGCGACTGGCTTTCGTTGAAGCCGCCGCCGGCCTGCCCGTTGCGGCCACCCTGGTTACGCGCGCGATTGGCCTGCGCCCGCTGCCAGCCCGGCGTCGAATAGCTCGAGCCGAACGATTCCACATTGTCGAAGCGCGACGGGCCGTAGCCGCTGCTGCCGCCCCAGCCGGAGCCGCCCTTGGATTCCGTGATCTCGACATTCGGCGCCGGCAATTCGTCGAGAAAGCGCGACGGGATCGTGGTCGACCAGGTGCCGTGAATCCGCCGGTTGGTCGCGAAGTATAATTTGGCGCGGCGCCGCGCGCGGGTCAGCCCGACATGGGCGAGGCGGCGCTCTTCTTCGAGGCCCGCGCGGCCCTGTTCGTCGAGCGTACGCTGGCTCGGAAACAGGCCTTCCTCCCAGCCGGGCAGGAACACGTTGTCGAATTCGAGCCCCTTGGCCGAATGCAGCGTCATGAGCGACACCGCATCGTCGTCGGCGCCGCCGTCGCGGTCCATCACCAGCGAGATGTGCTCGAGAAAACCTTGCAGGTTTTCGAATTCCTCCATCGAGCGCACCAGCTCCTTGAGGTTGTCGAGGCGTCCGGCGGCGTCGGCCGAGCGGTCCTTCTGCCACATTTCGGTATAGCCGCTCTCGTCGAGCACGATTTCGG
>JAQGKC010000014.1 GCA_028290305.1 Bradyrhizobium sp. | reverse complement strand
TTTCTGAGGTCATTCTGGGAACCATTCGTGAACCCAGTATGCGGTCTTACTTGCGTTCAGTCAGTAGTACCTTGGCATCAATCGTTTGGTCCCCGCGGAGTACCTTCACAAGTACTTCCTGACCCGGCTTCTTAGCACGTAAGGCATAGGTGAAATCGTACAGGTTCTGTATGGGCTTGCCGTCGAACTCGGTGAGAATGTCGCCGGCCTTCAACCCGGCTTTGGATGCCGGTGAACCGGGACGGATGTCCGCGAATCGCACCCCGTTGGGAAGCTCCGTGAAATCGGGAATGCTGCCGAAATCGGGACCATAGCCGGAGACCTTGCCGGAGTGCGCCGAGGCATCCGCGACCATCGGGTGCGGATCTGCAACACGCACGAATTGAGGCCGGCCGGGATCGTCCTCCAGACGCACGATCACGCCGGAGATCATGTCGAGGAGCTTGACCGCGGCCGGCGCGTCGATCTTGTCCCAAGTGTCGCTGGGCTTGTGATAATCGGCGTGCAGTCCGGAGAAGAAAAACAGGACGGGAACCTGCTTGGTGGTGAAGGAGGTGTGGTCGCTCGATCCGTAGCCGGCTTCGGAAAGATCGCTGTGGTAATTGTAGCGGCCGCTCACGTCCGCGATCAGCTTCTGGAATGTGGTTCCGGTTCCCACGCCGCCGACGTAGAGCTTCTGATCGCGCACGCGGCCGATCATATCCATATTGATCATGGCGACGGCGTTTGCCAGCGGCAGCACGGGATGATTCGCGTAATAGTTGGAGCCGAGAAGGCCGAGTTCCTCGCCGGCAAAGGTGAGAAACAGAATGCCGCGCTGGTGCTTCGGCTGTTGTGAGAACCAGCGGGCAAGCTCCATAACACCGGCGGTACCGGAGGCGTTGTCGTCGGCGCCGGGATGAACGGTTCCGGCGAGCGAGGGAGCGAGTGAGAACTGACCGCCCAGGCCGAGGTGGTCGTAGTGCGCGCCGAGGATTACATATTCATCGGTTTGACCGGGCAGATATGCGCCGACGTTGTGGACGCGCTTCGTCTCGCGCTTGAGGTCGACGTTAAGATCGACGCGGGTGCGCTCCGGGAATTCGAATGAACGGGGCTTCAGATCGGTGTCGATATCCTTTTCAACGGCATCAAGATTTTTGCCGGCATCCGCGAACCATTTTGCAACCGCCGCGCTCTTGACCTGGACGAAACCGATTCCGGCGTTTGCAGGGCCTTCCGTGGTTCCGAATTTGTCGAGCTCGTCCTTGTCGTTGGGGTGCACTTGCATGTCGTTTACAAAGAGGATGGCCTTGGCGCCGTGCATTTTCGCATTGGCCGCCTTCGCGAAGATTTGCGAATGGGCCGTGTACACTTTACCTTCAAAGACGCTCTTTTCGTCGAACTCCTGCGGCTCGTGACGGAGAATCACGACCAGCTTGCCCTTGGCATCGATGCCCGCATAATCGTCGTAGTTGTATTCGGGAGCGGTGATGCCGTAGCCGGCGAAAACCAGCGCCCCTGAAATCTCGCCCGTTGAAGTTAGGTTCAACGGCACGAAATCCTGCTGGAGTTTTAAAGTTTCCGAGCCGACCGTCATGCGATTGTGCGATCCCAGCGTCGCACTGGTGGTTACGTCGAAGTCCTGGTAAAAGCTCTTGCCGTCGAGCGGCTGCAGATGCATCGCCTCGAATTGCCTGGCAATATAAGCGGCGGCTTGATCGAGCTCGGGCGAGCCGCTCGCACGACCCTTCATCTCAGGCGACGAGAGGTACTTGACGTAGCCGAGGTATTCAGTGGGACTGAGGTCGGCGGCGAAGAGGCCGCCCGCGACCGCAAGGCAAGCGAGGATGCGCATGTCTGGTTCCGGCTACTTATTGAGCGCGGATGGGATTTTCACTTCGCAGCACTTTTCGTCAGCAGCGTTCGCGGTTTTCGCAAACGCCAGCTCCGCGTCGATGAGCTGTTTCAGATTCTGCCACGGGATGCTGCCGGGGATTCTGCGGCCATTGATGAAGAGCGTCGGGGTCTGGTCGATTTTGAGGGCTGCCCCCTCCGCCTGCGACTTGGCGACCTCAGCTTCGGTGGCCTTGGTATCCATGCAGCGGCCGAGTTGGAGGGTATCGAGGTTTTTCGTTTTGGCGAATTCTAGGACCTTGTCCTTCAGATTCTCAGGAGTGATATCAGTCTGGTGTTCATAAGCCCAATCGTAATAATCCCAGAACGCGGCGGGCGTCTGACGGTACACGCAGCGGCCGGCGATGGCGCCAGGTTTGGCCCAGGGATGAATCTGTTCGAGCGGGAAATCCTTGAGATAGACGCGCACTTGGGTGGGGTAATCCTTCGCTACGTTTTCACGAATGGTCTTCGCTTCCTCTTTGCACGCGGGACATTGGAAATCGCTGTAGAGAACGATGGTGAGCGGCGCGGTGGGAGTGCCGAAGCTGGGGGAAAGATCGGTGTGGATCTTTTCGAGATCGGCCTTGAACGGGCTGGCGGCGATATCGAAAACCTTACCGTAGAGCATCTGTTTACCGTCCGCGGAGGCGTAGAAGATCTCGTCCTGTGAGCGGCCCTGGAAGCTCATGTGAACGTCGACTTCTTTCAGTCCTGGTATGGAGGCGGGCTTGGGATCGTC
>JAQGKC010000484.1 GCA_028290305.1 Bradyrhizobium sp. | reverse complement strand
GCTCACCCACGGTTGTTGCCAAGGGGGTATCGGGCGACTTCGCCGCGCGCTTTGGCCGGTGGCCACCGGCCAAAGCGCTCAGTCGCTTCCATCGCACATTTCGCTCAATGGGCAGATACAAGGGGTTACGATCTATCGTTAGGCCGTAACCCCTCACCCGAATCGTACCGGCCGATGCTCCGCATCGCCTGTCTGCCTCACCTCTCCCTATGGGAGAGGTGAGGCAGAACTACCGCGCGCTGCCCATTCCAAATTCATGAATCACTTTTCCCGGAACGCGCGCATCAACTGGTCGTGCAGCGGCTTGACGAGGTAGGACAGCATGGTGCGATCGCCGGTCTGCACAAAGGCTTCCACCGGCATGCCGGGTATCAGTTTAGCCTCGCCGAGACGCGCGACCTCTTCCGGCGGCATCGAAACGCGGATCGTGTAATAGGCCTGCCCGGTACGCTGGTCGGTGGTGACGTCAGGCGACACGCGGCTGACGACGCCGTTCAATTCCGGCGTTGTGCGCTGGTTGAATGCCGACAGCCGCAGCAAGGTTTTCTGGCCGATCTGCAATTTATCGATATCCTGCGGGTTGACCTTGGCCTCGACCTGAAGGTCATCGGCCTGCGGGACGATCATCATGATGGCGTCGCCGGCCGTGATCACGCCGCCGACGGTATGAACGGTCGACTGCTCCACCATGCCGTCCTGCGGGGCGCGGATGTCGATCCGCCGCAACTGGTCCTCGGCGGTGACCTTGCGCTCGACGAACTCGCCGATCTTGTCGTTGGTTTCGCGTAAATCCTTGGAGACGTCGCTGACCAGATCCTTGTCGACCTGAATGATCTGCAGTTCGGTTTCGGTAATCTTGCCCTTGGCCTGCGCCCGCGATGCCACGAATTGCGCCCGCTCGCCATTTAGCCGGGCCGCGTCGCGCTCGAGCATGGTCAGGCGCGTCAACTGCACCAGATGCTGATCGTAAAGCGAGCGAACCCCGACCAGTTCCTTTTCCACCAGCGCAATTTCCTGGTCTTTCGCTCTCGCTTGCGCCTCAAGACCGGAGATTTCCTCATTCAACTGCGTGACCCGCTCGCGCAATTGCGCCTTTTGCCCGATCCTGCCGGTGGTGCGGACATCGAATAACTTGCTTTCGCTCGCCATGACATCCCTGACATCGGGATCACCGGCATGGTCGAGCAGCATCGCGGGAAATACGAGCTTGTCGAGGCCCCGTTGCTCGGCTTCGAGCCGTGCGGCCCGTGCCCACAATCCGTTGAGGTTTTTGGTGACGATCGCGAGGTTGGCCTTGGTGACGGTGTCGTCGAGCCGCACCACGACGTCGCCGGCCTTGACGAGATCGCCATCATGCGCGCGCAGCTCGCCAACGACGCCGCCGGTCGGATGCTGCACTTTCTTCACGTTCGATTCGACGACAATCGATCCCGGCGCGATCAGCGCGCCTGAGATCTCGGTCGTCGATGCCCAACCGCCAAGACCGCCCGCGAGCAGCGCGACCACCGACAGCCCGACGATCAAATGCAGCCGGATCGACCGGTGCGCTCCTCGCAACCCGTTGCTCGCCACTGTCATGGTCATGATTTGGCAGCTCCAGCGTCGGAGACGATCTTGATCGGAGACGGCGGCGGTGCAACCCGCTGCAGCACCTGCCCCAGAACCGTTTCCTTGGGACCGAAGGCCTGCATGCGGCCGTCCTTCAGGACAAGAAGCTGATCGACCCCCTCGATCCCGATCGGCCGGTGCGCAACCACCACCACGATGGCGCCTCGCTCGCGCGCGCCGCGAACGGCCCGCGTCAGCGCTTCATCGCCCTCGGTATCGAGATTGGAATTCGGCTCGTCGAGGACGATGAGAAATGGATTGCCGTAGAGCGCCCGCGCCAACGCTACACGCTGCGCCTGGCCGGCGGAGAGCGAGGTACCCTGCTCACCGATCTGGGTGTCGTAACCGTCGCGCATCTTGATGATCATCTGGTGGACGCCCGCCTCCTTGGCGGCCGCGATGATGGTCTCCGAGACGGCTTCGGGATCGAAACGGCAAATGTTCTGGGCCACTGAGCCCGCGAACAGTTCGACATCCTGCGGCAGATAGCCGATGTGACGACCGAGCACGTCGGACGACCATTGGTCGAGCGCCGCGCCGTCGAGCCGGACCTTTCCGCGCAACGGCTGCCATACGCCGACCAGCGCCCGCACCAGCGAAGACTTGCCCGATCCGCTGGGCCCGATGACACCCAATCCGTTTCCGGCCTCAAGCGCGAACGTGACGTCCTGGACGATAACCTTCTGATCGCCCGGCGGTACGATGCTGACACTTTCGACCGACAGGCGGCTCGATGGATTCTGCAGCAAAGTCGGAGCGGTCTGCGCCGGCAACTGCTCGAGCAGCCGGTTGAGGCGATGCCAGCTCTGGCGCGCGGCAACGAAACCTTTCCAATGCGCAATCGCCAGATCGACCGGCGCCAGCGCCCGCGCGCTCAGGATCGAGCCCGCGATGATGATGCCCGCGGTTGCCTCCTGATGTATCACCAGATAGGCGCCGACGGCGAGCACCGCCGATTGCAAGGTCATGCGCATGACCTTGGCAATCGCGCCGAGACCTCCCGAGACATCGCTGGCGCGCTGATTGCCCGCGAGATAATTCTCGTTGGCCTCGCTCCAGCGCGTGGTCAGGCGACCGGCCATGCCCATCGCAACCACCACCTCGGCGTTTCGCCGGCTGGTGGCGGCCAGATCGTTGCGGCGCGCCGCCAGACCCATGGCCTCGCGTGCCGGTGCGCGCGACATGTATTCGGTGACGATGGTGAGGCTGACCAGAATGATGGCGCCGACCAGCGCGGTCAGGCCAATCATGACATGGAAAGCGAAACAGATCGCCAAATAGAACGGCAACCACGGCAGATCGAAGAACGCACCCGGCCCCATGCTGGAGAGGAACGAGCGAACATTGTCCAGATCGCGCAGCGGCTGCAGGCCTTCGTTGCGCCCGCCGACGATCAGCGGCAGCCGCACAATGGTTTCGAACACCCGGCTGTTGAGGGATTCATCGAGCGCGGTTCCGATACGCCCCAGGACTCGTCCGCGAATCAGGTCGAGGACGCCTTGGGCGATGTACAATCCGCCGGCGAGGATGGCCAACCCGACAAGGGTCGGCACACTGCGGCTCGGAAGCACCCGGTCGTAAACTTCCAGCATGAAAAGCGAGCCCGTCAGATAGAGCAGGTTGATCATGCAGCTCATGATGCCGACGCCAATGAAAGCGCTGCGGCAGGCGCGCAACGCGTCGCCGAGTTCGGAACGCCGGACACCGGGAACGGCTGCCATCAATCATGATCTCTTGAATAGGGGTGCGGGAACCCAGTCTTACCGATGTTTCCGGCCACCGTCCATTTAAGTCGTTACATTAACCTAAATGGTTCCGGAAAACCGCGCCGCCCGCCGCACGGTTTGCGCCATTCACCTGATCATCGGCCGGAACTAATCCGCTCCAGATCGCTTGTATTGCCACCTTAACAGACACCATCAGGAGTTATCATGATCCGTCGCTTTATCGGAATTACAGTCCTTGCTGCCGCGGTGGCCCTTCCTGCCATCGCGCAGGCCCAAGGGGTTCCCGGCGGCATTGAGCGAGGCTCAAGGGAGGGCGAGCGAGCCGCCGGTCCAGTCGGTGCCGTCGTCGGCGGTGTCGTTGGCGGCGTGGTAGGCGGAGTCACCGGGGTTCTGGGCGTCGATCAGCGTCCCCGCTTTCACAATTATGTCGTAGAGCGGCATCACCCATCCTATCAATATGGCGAGGATGTCCGGGTTGGCGCGGTCCTGCCGGAACAAGGCGTCACCTATTACGACATGCCGCCGGAATATGGCGTTCGGGACTATCGCTATACGGTTGTGAATAACCGCACCGTCCTGGTCGATCCCCGCACCCACCGCATTGTCGAGATCGTCGAGTAACGCGAGCGCGGCGTTGATGAACGTCTAATGGGGGCCGTCCTTCGCGACGGCCCCCATTTTGTTTTCAACGGTCGAATTTCGAAAGCATTTGGCCGACCGGGCGATCCGCCGCGGCGTTAGAAGCGGCCACCGCCTCGAAGCAGCCGCACGATCAGCAAGAGCACGATGGCACCGATTGCAGAATTGAGGATCTCGCGCACGAGACCGGCGCCGAGTTGAATGCCAAGCTTCGGGAACAGCCAACTCGCGACAAACGCACCGGCGACACCCACGAGAATATCGCCGATGATCCCGAAGCCGGAGCCCCGCACGATCTTTCCCGCCAGCCAGCCCGCAACCAGGCCGACGAATAAAATAACGAGAAGGCTTTCATTGGACATTCGCATAAGAACTTCCCCCTGTTTGCACGCGCCATGTCTGCGCGCTGCGTTCGAACCTATCTGTAATTGACTGGTGTGACGATTCCAATCTGCGGAATTTCCATTCGGTCCATGGCGCTACCGCTTTGCGGGTATATGCCGAAACCGTTTCCGATGAGGGACGAAACTTTCACCCGCTATCGGCGTTATGCAGGAATGACACAACCCGATATTTGGTATGTGGCCTTTGGGCCGGACAAAACAGTGAAGACGGACGACAGCGCAACGGGCGTGATCCGATCAACCCGGACGTTCAAATCAGAAGTAGACGCGAAGTTGTTCGCCATGCAGATTCTGGCGAAGGGTTGGTCGGCCAGCGCAGGCACGCTTAATCCGCATCAGCCCAAGAAAGTTGTCGGGGCTTCCGAAGTGGAACGCTGGGCTGATCCGGGCCTCGGCGCCTGAAGCATTTGCCTTGAGCGCCTGTTACGTCGCGGCAATAACGGCCTCGGCGCGTTCGGCAAGGATGCATCTTGCGATCCTGTCCGGCCCTACCTGCACGTTGGGCGGCAGATGCTCGACGCAGCGCGGCTGCGCAAAACCGCAGCGGGGCGCGAAGGAACAGTTGCTCGGCGCCTTGTCGAGCGACGGCGGCATCCCTGGAATGGTTTCCAATCGCTGCCCCCGCTTGGCACCGTGCACAGTAGAAGCCAGCAAACCCCGCGCATAGGGATGTATCGGCGAACGCACGATCTGGCTCAGCGTACCCTGCTCGACGATCTGGCCGGCATACATCACCGCGACACGGTCGCAGATTTCAATCGCAACGCCGATATCGTGGGTCACGAAGATCACGGACATGCCGAATTCGCGCTGCAGTTCGCGCAGCAGGAGCAGAATCTGGATTTGAACGGTGGCGTCCAGCGCCGTGGTCGGCTCATCCGCCAGAAGGATTTTCGGCTTGCAGGCCAACGCTAGTGCGATCATCGCGCGCTGCCGCATGCCGCCTGACATCTCGTGCGGATAGGCATCGAGCCGGCGCTTGGCCGAGGGAATGCGCACCACTTCCAGCATTTCCAGCGCGCGCGCCATCGCGTCGCTGTGGCTTTTGCCTTCATGGCGCATCACGGTTTCAGCGATCTGCCGGCCGATGGTGTAAACCGGATCGAGCGCCAACGCCGGTTCCTGGAAGATCATCGAGACGGTCTGGCCGCGAAACGCCGACAGTTCTTCATCGTCGAGCGCCAGCACGTCGCACCCCAGAACCTGGACGGTCCCGGAGATCTGCGTCCGCTTGCTTGGCAATAGCCGCATCAGCGCGCGCAATGTGACGCTCTTGCCTGAACCGGACTCCCCGAGCAGGCCGAGGACCTCCCCGTCGCCGAGTGAAAGGCTGAGGTCGTTCACCGCATGAACGGTGCGCTCGCCGGTGAAGCGAATGTTGAGGCCGTTTATCTCGACGAGACGGGTCATGCTGGCGGTACCCTGTCGTGGAAATCGGTCGCGCGCTGGAACGCGGCGCCGATCCGCAATAGCATGGCTTCATCGAAGGAACGGCCGATCATCTGCATCCCGACCGGAAGACCGCTACGGGTGAAACCACTGGGAATCGCAAGTGACGGCAGCCCGAGATAATTGACCGGCCTCGTGAATCGCGTGAGCCGCTGGATCACCGCTTCGGCATCCGGACTGTTGCCGACATCGCTCTCGACAATCGTGGGAGCTGCAACCGGCGAAACCGGCGCGACCACGGCATCAACGCCGGCCACGGCCGCGTTGTGCGCGGCCAACGCCGGCCCGCGCCAGCGCATCGCTTCGAGATAGGAGATAGCCGGGATCGCAAGCCCGTTCTGCAACCGCATCAGAACTTGCGGACCGTAGTCCTGCGGCCGCTCGATCATCCATCGCTTGTGAAACGCAGCCGCTTCGACCGCGAGAACCAACTGGCTCGCCGAAGAGAACTGTCGCTGGTCGGGCAATTCGACCCGAACGATGTCGGCCCCCTCGCGCTTGAAGACAGCAATCGTCTCGTCGAGGATCCGCGCCACTTCAGAATCGAGATCGTCGACATAGAACGCGGTCGGTACGCCGATGCGCAACCCTTTGAGCGAGCCCTTCGTCGCCGCCATGTAATCCGGCAACGGCCCGGCGATCGTGGTTGGATCATGAGGATCGGCACCCGCCATCAGGCCCAGCAGCAATGCACAGTCTTCCGCGGTACGCGCCAACGGTCCGACGGTGTCGAGCGATTGCGACAGCGGCATCGCACCGGCGCGGCTGACCCGCCCTACCGTCGTCTTCAATCCGGTCACGCCGCAGAAATGCGCGGGCATCCGGATCGAGCCGCCGGTGTCCGAGCCCAACGCCGCGAAAGTCAGACGCGCCGCGACCGCGGCGCCCGATCCCGAGGACGAGCCGCCGGTGATGTGATCGACAGCCCACGGATTATGCACCGGCCCAAAGTGCGTGTTGTGGCCGGTTGGTCCGTAGGCGAACTCCGCCATCTGCAGCGAGCCCAGCCGAATCGTGCCGGCATCCTTCAGGCGCTGCAAGGCGGTCGACGTCGTCGTGGCAACGAAATCGCGCCGGATCTTGGAGCCGCAGGTGACCACCTTGCCGGCGTCGTAATACATGTCCTTGTGCGCCAGTGGCACGCCGTGCAGCACGCCGCGACCAGCGCCCTTTGCTAGTGCCGCGTCGGCGGCATCGGCCGCCGCCAGTGCCGCTTCGGCTTCGATCGTCATGAACGCATTGAGACGGGGTTGCCACCGCGCAATCCCATCGAGGCAGGATTGCGTCGCTTCGCGCGACGAAAAACGCTTCTCGGCGATCGCCTTTGCGACCGACGTCAGCGACATCAAGGCCGGTTCAGTGCTCATTTCGCGGCCTTTTCGGTAACCTTGGCGGTTTGTACAACGACAAATGTCGCGGGCTCCAGATCGAACGGCAGCGTGCCGGAGACCGGCGCAAAACCTTCGAAGGCCGGGCCAATGGAATTGGCGATACGCGATGCAACGTCGGCACTCACGGGCACGCCCGCGACGTCAGCTACCGCCTTGATCTCCTTAGGGTTGGGTCTCGTCATACGGCGTCTGCTCCTTTTGATGGCGCGAGGCTATGGCCTGATCCGGGAATCGCCATGTAGCACGCCGCCTGATGACCCATTCTATCGATCGCGGTGAGTTTTGGTGTGGCATTTGCGCAGAGCGGCTCCGCGAACGGACAACGGGTGTGAAACCTGCAACCCGAGGGCGGATCGATCGGATTGGGCGGATCACCCGAGATCGGCGGCGTCTGCGTCCGGTTATCTGGATCGGAAGACGGCATCGCCGCCAACAGCGCCCGCGTATAAGGATGCGCCGGCGCATCCCACACAAGATCCACCGGACCAAGCTCGACCACTTCGCCGAGATACATCACGAGGACGCGGTCTGAAATGTAGCGCACCACATTGAGATCGTGGCTGATGAAGAGATAGGTCAGCCCGAACTCGCGCTTGAGGTCGACCAGCAGGTTGAGCACCTGCGCCTCGACCGACTTGTCCAGCGCCGACACCGCTTCGTCCAGGATCACCAGACGCGGCGACAAGGCCAGTGCGCGGGCGATGTTGACGCGTTGGCGCTGCCCGCCGGAAATCTCGTGCGGATAACGGTTGGCGAAGTTTTCCGGCCGCAAGCCCACCTTGCCGAGCAGCTCGCGCGCGACTGCGCGCGAGGCCGCATCCGCCATGCCGTGGACCTTCGGGCCGAAGGCGATCGATTGTTCGATGGTCAGGCGCGGATTGAGCGAGGCATAGCTGTCCTGGAACACCATCTGCATGCCGCGGCGAAGCTCGCGGAGCGACAAAGCGCGCCCGACCGACATGCCGTCATAGATGATATCACCGGCATCGCGCTTCATCAGGTGCATCAGCAGCCGCGCGGTGGTCGACTTGCCGCAGCCGGATTCGCCGACGATTCCGACCGTCTCACCCTTGGCGATAGAAAACGAGACATCATCGACGGCGCGCACCGTCTTGCGCGCACTGAACAGGTCGCCGCGTA
Organism: Bradyrhizobium sp.; assembly: GCA_028290305.1. The sequence goes on along the minus strand of JAQGKC010000484.1, from coordinate 1,036 downwards.
CCGGGAAATGCTTGGTCAATCCATTGACCTGCAGCAGCGGCTGCGCCGCGCCGCCGCGATCCTCGACCGGCTCCAGCATATCGATCGAGGGCATGTCGGCCGATTGTCTGATTTGGTTCATGGCATCAATTCCGGATATCCATGGCGCTGCGCATGCCGTCGCTGAGCAGGTTGAAGCAGATTGACACCGCGAAGATCATGACGCCGGGCAAGGCGGCCACCCACGGATTGACGTAGATCGCGGTGCGCAGCGTATTGAGCATCAAGCCCCATTCCGGCTCCGGCGGTTTGGTGCCGAGGCCAAGGAATGACAGGCCCGCCGCCAGAATCATCGACACCGAGATCAGACCGGTGGCGTAGACGAAAATCGGCCCCAACACGTTACCAAGCATGTGCACGCGCATGATGGTGAAGGGGCCAGCCCCGGACGCCCGCGCCGCCTCGACGAAATCCATGTTGCGCACGCCGGTAGTGACGCTTTCGGCCACACGGGTAATCTGCGGCACGAATACCACCGTCAGCGAAACGATGGAGTTGACGATGCCCGCGCCCAGCGCGCCTGAAATCGCGATCGCCAGCAGTACCGACGGAAATGCGTAGAACACGTCGACGGTGCGCATGATCGCGGTGTTGATCTTGCCGCCGACGTAACCTGCGACCAGGCCGAGCGAAGTGCCGAAGATAAAGGCGAGGATCACCGGCAGGATGCCGACCACCAGCGACAGCCGCCCGCCATAGATTAGCCGCGCCAGCATGTCGCGGCCGAGTTCGTCGGTGCCGAGCGGATAGTTTTGCGTGCCGATGAAGCGAAGCCGGCGGATCATCGAACCTTGGTAGGGATCGGCGAGGTGCAGCCACGGCGCGCACAGCGCCGAAACGAAGATCGCGATCAGGATCAGGGCGCAGACCATGCTGACCTTGTCGCGCACGATGCGCCGGCCCACGGTTGCCCAGTAGCCGCGCGCCTTGCTCAAGGGCGCGGCCTGCAGGGCAGTGTCGGTCATCGTGCTCATGATGCAAAACCTATTACCAAACC
>JAQGKC010000483.1 GCA_028290305.1 Bradyrhizobium sp. | reverse complement strand
GCTCACCCACGGTTGTTGCCAAGGGGGTATCGGGCGACTTCGCCGCGCGCTTTGGCCGGTGGCCACCGGCCAAAGCGCTCAGTCGCTTCCATCGCACATTTCGCTCAATGGGCAGATACAAGGGGTTTGGGGCTTATCGAGAGGCCTCAACCCCTCATCCGCCTTCAATGCTTCGCATTTCAGGCACCTTCTCCCGCAAGGGGAGAAGGGAAGAGCTAACGCTGCCCTACTTTCCCCTCGCGATCCTTCTGCAATGCTCCCACGCTGCCCCGATCAGATTCTCGTTCGCCTCCGGCGTGCGGAACGCCGAATGCGCCGATAGCGTCACGTTCGGGAGCATCGTCAGCGGATGATCTGCTGGCAGCGGCTCGACGTTGAAGACGTCGAGTCCGGCGTGCCGGATGTGGCCCGACTTCAATGCATCGATCATCGCGGCTTCGTCGACCATCGCGCCCCGCGCGGTGTTGACGAGAAGCACGCCCGGCTTCATCGCCGCGATGCGTTCGCGCGTGAGGAAACCGCGGGTCTCGTCGTTCAGCAACAGATGCAGCGAGACCACATGGCTCTGCGCCAACAGCGCATCGATATCCACAAACTCGACGCCCGGAAAACTCTTCGGCGACCGATTCCAGGCGATCACGCGCATGCCGCTGCCGAGCGCGATGCGCGCCACTTCCACGGCAATACCGCCGAATCCGATCAATCCCAGCGTCTTGCCGGTAAGCTGCATGCCGTCCTCGCGCAGCCAGTTGCCGGCGCGCATCTCGCGGTCCATCCGGGCGATGCCGCGCGCCGCCGACCACATCAGCGCGACGGCGCATTCGGCGACCGCGGTGTCGCCATAGCCTTTGATCAAATGAACGTCGATACCGAGTTCGGCCAACTCTTCGGGATTCATGTAACTGCGCGCGCCGGTGCCGAGAAAGACGACGTGCTTCAGGCCAGTGCAGCGCCGCGCAACGTCTGTTGGCAACGGGGTGTGATCGATGATGACGATCTCTGCGCCGTCGAGCAAAGCGGGCATTTGATCCGGCATGATGTCGGCATCGCGGTTGATGCGCACCGGCGGATCGCCGGCCTTATTCTGCCGCTCGAAAATATCCGCCAGCGATCCGTTGGCATCGACAAATACTCCGCGCACCAAAATCTCCGTATGCTTGCGATAAAAACCGGAAAATGCCCGACTATGAAGCGACGCCGGCGAGCGCCAGCACGGTATGCATCAGGACATTGGCGCCGGCGGTGCAGTCGGCCTGCGTCGCGTCCTCCAATTCGTTGTGGCTGACGCCGTCCTTGCAGGGCACGAACACCATCGCCGCGGGAATGATGGTGTTGAGATTGCAGGCATCATGACCGGCGCCCGACGTAATGCGGCGGTGGGAATAGCCGAGCGCCTTGGCCGCGTTCTCCACCGCATCGACCAGCCTGGGATCGAAATGGGTCGGCGGCTTGCGCCAGACCAGATCGAGCGTGACGTCAACCTTGCGCCGGCCCGCGATCTCGGCGATCGCGGCGCGCAAATCCTTGTCGAGCGCGTCCATGATCGCGGCATCGGCACTGCGGCAATCGACGGTGAAGGCGATCTCACCGGGAATGACATTGCGCGAGGGATTGGCGATCACGGCCTCGCCGATGGTGCCGACCGCCTTGGGGCCGTGCTTTTTGGCGATGCTTTCCATCGCCAGCACGATCTCCGACAATGTCGCCAGCGCGTCGCGGCGAAGCGGCATCGGCGTACTACCGGCATGGCTCTCGAAGCCGGTGATCTTGCCGTCATACCACAGCACACCCTGGCCGGAATCGACCACGCCGATAGTCTTGCTCTCGGCTTCCAGAATGGGGCCTTGCTCGATATGCAGTTCGACGAAGTTCGTAAACTTTTGCGTGCCCACCGGGCTCTCGCCACGATAGCCGATGCTGTCCAGCGCCTCGGCCACGGTGACGCCCTCGGCATCCCTGCGCGACAGAATATCATCGGTGGTGAAATCGCCGACATAAGCCGCCGACGCCATCATCGCCGGCGCGAAGCGCGAACCTTCCTCGTTAGTCCAGTTGGCGATGCAGATCGGGATCTCGGTTTCGATCTTGGCGTCGTTGAGCGTGCGGACCACTTCGAGCGCCGCCAGTGTGCCCAGCACACCGTCGAATTTGCCGCCGGTCGGCTGGGTGTCGAGATGTGAGCCGAGACCCACCGGGGGCTTTGACATGTCACGGCCCTTGCGCAGCCCGAACATCGAACCGAGGGCATCGACGTGCACCTCGAGGCCTGCGGCTTCGCATGCCCTGCGGAACCAGTCGCGCACCTGTTTGTCCTCAGGCCCGAGCGTCAACCGCCGCACCCCGCCTTTTGGCGTGGCGCCGAATTTCGCGGTCTCGTGAATTGTATCCCAAAGGCGGGCGGAATCGATTTGCAGATTGGATGCGATCTTGGTCATGGAGCCATTCCAGAAATCAGGCGATACGCGAACGCGATCTTTTTCCAGGCGATCATTTTCCAGGCGACCATTTTCAATGACGCGCCTGCAGCGGCGCGTCAACAATGACGCTGCCCTGCGCAAGCTTGGCAGCCAGTTCGGCCACGCGCTCGACCGCAACGGTGTCAGGGGAAGCCAGCCAACTTGCTGAAAACGTCAGCAGCGGTATTTGCAGGTCGGTCGACAGCAATTGCAGCCGCCCGTCGGCCATTTCGTTCTCGACGATCGCGGTCGGAATCACGGCGATGCCGAGGCCTTCGATCGCCATGTGGATCACCGTGGCCAATGAAGCGCTGGCATGCAGGCGCATCGGCGGCAGGTCAGGGCGGTTGAACAGCGAGCGCACGATTTCATAGGGCTGGGTCCTGCGCGGAAACGTGATGATCGGAAATTTCGCCAGATCGTGCACCGTCAATCTTCGCTTGCCCAATCCCAGCGAAGGGCTGGCAAGGAACCCAACGGGATAGTCGCACAGCACCCGGTTGCTGATGGTGGGTGCCGCCAACGGTCCGAGCAGGAATGCCAGCTCGATTTCCTGCGCCAAAAGCCGCGTCCGTAAATTCGAAGTGATGTCGACCTCGATTTCGAGCGAGAGGTTGGGATAGGCGTGGTTGACGCTCTTGACCAACTGCGACAGCCAAGTGTGGACGATGGTCTCGGCAACGCCGAGCCGCAACACGCCGCGCATCGCCGAGCGGTCGCCGACCACCGCCAGCATTTCCGAGCGCAGCCCGATCAGCTTTTCGGCATAGACCATCATCTGCCGTCCGCTCGGTGTCGGAAGCACCATGCGCCGGTCGCGCTGCAGAAGCCTGACCCCGACCTCGCGTTCGAGTTGCGCGATCCGTTGCGAGATCGCAGGCTGGGTGGTGTTGAGCTTTTGAGCCGCGCCGCGGAAGCTGCCGAGCGTCACGACCCACATGAAGGTCTCGATTGCCTTGAAATCCGCCATGCACCTAAAGCCCGCAGATCGATAAATCTGATTTATCGATCTTGATTAATAACCACGATTAGACATTATGGTAGCCATATGTCTCATTCCCTGTCGAGCGAATTAGAGCGGGATCAATGATGACCAGCCTGGCAACAACGGAACGGCCAACGGGCCGTTTGGCGGCCGATCTGCCCCCAACCACAGCCCTGCTGCCAAGCGTGGCAGCCCGGCATGCCTACCGCGCCGGCATGGCTTCGAGCACCGCCGGCGTCGCCAACGGTTTTGTGCAGGGCAATTTGGCGATCCTGCCGGAGAAACTCGCCGCGTCGTTCCACAGGTTCTGCCAGCTCAATCCAAAACCGTGTCCCATCATCGGCATGTCCGACGTCGGCGATCCGCGCATCCCCTCGCTCGGGATCGATCTGGATATCCGCACCGACGTACCGCGCTATCGCGTCTGGCGCGACGGTGAGGTGGCGGAGGAGCCGACCGACATCGTGGCGCATTGGCGCGACGACCTGGTCGCGTTCGTGCTCGGCTGCTCGTTTTCGTTCGAGGAAGCGCTGATGGCGGATGACCTGCCGATCCGTCACATCGAACGCAATGTGCGCGTGCCGATGTACCGCACCAATATCGCCTGCGCGCCTTCGGGGCCGTTCGCCGGTCCGATGGTGGTGTCGATGCGGCCGTTCAAGCCGGCGGATGCGATCCGCGCGGTGCAGATCACTTCGCGGTTTCCCGCTGTGCATGGCGCGCCGGTTCATCTCGGCCATCCACATTCGATCGGGATCAAGGATATCGCCAAACCCGACTATGGCGATGCGGTGCCGGTGGAAGCAGACGAGATTCCCGTGTTCTGGGCGTGCGGCGTGACGCCTCAAGCCGTGATTGCGGCGGCGAAGCTGCCGTTTGCCATCACCCACGCACCCGGATTGATGCTGGTGACGGATCTCAAGAACAAACAACTCGCTGTGCTTTAATGGGCAGCTCCTGCCGTACTTTGAGGCTTTACCGTAAACTTCAATCGTTTCATCGATAGTGGCCGATCAACAGAGGATATTGTATGACCATCACTCGCCGAAACGTATTGCTTGGAGCGACTGCCACCGCTGCGCTGCTGCCGATCGCGGCCCGCGCGCAAACATCCGAAGTGGCGATCGGCGTGATCTATCCGCTGTCCGGCGCCAGTGCGCAGATCGGCGTCGATGCACAAAAGTCATTTGAGACCGCCGCCGACATCATCAACAAGAACTACGATTTCGATTTGCCGCTGGCGCGGGGCGAGGGGTTGTCCGGCCTCGGCGGTGCCAAGGTCCGGCTCGTGTTCGCCGATCACCAGGCCGATCCGCAGAAGGGCCGCGCCGAAGCTGAACGCCTCATTACGCAGGAAAAGGTCTGTGCCATCATCGGCACCTATCAGAGCGCGGTGGCCGTCACCGTCAGCCAGATCTGCGAGCGCTATCAAATTCCGTTCATCTCGGCGGACAATTCCTCGCCGAGCCTGCATCGCCGCGGTCTCAAATTCTATTTCCGCGCCGCTCCGCATGACGAGATGTTCTCGGGTGCGATGTTCGACTTCTTCGATGCCATGAAGAAGAAGGGCACCAAGATCGAGACGCTGTCGCTGTTCCATGAAGACACCATCTTCGGCACCGATTCCGGCAACGCGCAGCTCAAATTCGCCGGCGAGCGCGGCTACAAGGTGTTGGCCGACATCAAATACCGCGCCAATTCGCCGTCGTTGTCGGCCGAAGTGCAGCAGCTCAAGGCCGCCAATGCCGACGTGCTGATGCCGTCGAGCTACACCACCGACGGCATCCTGCTGGTCAAGACCATGGCTGAACTCGGCTACAAGCCCAATGCCATTGTCGCGCAGGACGCTGGCTTCTCCGAAAAGGCGCTGTACGACGCAGTCGGCGACAAGCTCGAGGGCGTGATCTCGCGCGGCAGCTTCTCGCTCGATCTCGCCGCCAAGCGGCCGATGGTCGGCAAGATCAACGCCATGTTCAAGGAAAGGTCGGGCAAGGATTTCAACGACTACTCGTCGCGGCAGTTCATGGGCCTGATCGTGATGGCGGACGCGATCAATCGCGCCAAATCCGTCGACGGCGACAAGATCCGTGAAGCGCTGGTCGCCACCGACATGCCGGGCGAGACCACCATCATGCCGTGGAAGCGCGTCAAGTTCGACGACATGGGCCAGAACAACGATGCCGATCCGGTGCTGCTGCAGTATATCGGCGGCAAGTTCGTCACCATCTTCCCGCCGCAAGCCGCCGGTGCCGAAGCCGTCTGGCCGATGAAGTAGGCCATCGCTTTCTAAAGGCTTACCACAAGCACAGTGTCGTCCCTGCGAACGCAGGGACCCATACGGCGAGGAGTATCGTTTTCATCGTGGCCTCACGTTCTTCTTCCAAATGCGATTCCGGCGGTTATGGGTCCCTGCGTTCGCAGGGACGACGTGCGATGGGGGCATATCTTTGACAGCCGAGACCATCATCCAGAGCCTTGCGAGCGGCCTGCTGATGGGGCTGCTCTACGGCCTGATCGCCGTCGGACTGGCGCTGATCTTCGGGCTGATGGATGTCGTGAACTTCGCCCATGGCGAGTTCCTTATGATCGCCATGTACGCGACGTTCTTTCTGTTCGCGTTCTTTGCGATCGATCCGCTGCTGGGAGCGCCGCTGGTTGCGGCGGCGCTGTTCGTGTTCGGTGCGGTGGTTTATCTCTTGATCGTGCGCTTTGCGGTCCGGGCGAAAGCCAATGCCGGTATGGTGCAGATCTTTTCGACGTTCGGGCTCGCGATTGTGATGCGCGGGCTGGCGCAGTACTTTTTCACCCCGGACTATCGCAGCATTACGCATTCCTGGCTGGGCGGCAAAACCTTCTCGGTTGCCGGTATCTTCCTGCCGGTGCCGCAACTGGCCGGCGCGCTGGTGTCGATCGTGGCGTTCGGCGCGCTGTATTTCTTCATCAACCGCACCGATTTCGGCCGCGCGCTTGAGGCGACCCGCGAGGACGCCGGCGCGGTGGCGCTGGTCGGCATCGACAAGAACAGAGTGTTTGCGCTGGGCTGGGGGCTCGGCGCGGCGCTGGTCGGACTCGCCGGCGCTGTCATGGCGATGTTCTTCTACATCTATCCCGACGTCGGCGCCTCGTTCGCGCTGATCGCCTATGTCACGGTGGCGCTGGGCGGCTTCGGCAGCGTGTTCGGTGCCTTTGCCGGCGGCATCATCGTCGGGCTTGTCGAGGCCACCACCGCCTTGATCCTGCCGCCCTCGCTGAAATCGGTCGGCATCTACGCGGTCTATCTGCTGGTGGTCTTCATCCGGCCGCGCGGCCTGTTCTGGTCGCTCTGATGGATACGACGTTCGCCCAGCGCCGCCGCCGCGATTTGATCGTCGCCGCCTGCCTTGCGGTGCTCGCCGCGCTGGTGCCGCTGTTCGTGAAAGACGTCTACGTCCAGAACATCATGGTTCTGACGCTGATGTACGCAG
>JAQGKC010000453.1 GCA_028290305.1 Bradyrhizobium sp. | reverse complement strand
CAGCCTGACGCTGCTTATCGTGCTGCTTTCCGCCCTTGCGATCCTCCGCTACCCGGGATTTGTTTTCGAAGAGCAGGCTTCTTTGGGCAAGGCTATTTGGAGTGTTCTCACTCTATCGTTCAACAAGCTTGGTATGGCCGTTCCACTCGGGTGGGCCGTTCTATGGTCTCTGTCAATTGAGGAAGCGTTCTACGTTCTCTATCCGGTCATTGCGATTGTTCTTCGGAAAGAAAAAGCGCTGATCGGCGTGCTGCTCCTGGTTATCGCGTATGGCATTTCGGGTCGCACCAATCGAGGCGATCTCTTCACATACCGGGGTTGTTTTGACCTCATTGCGATGGGCGCGCTTGCCGCAATTGCAGCCCACCGGCTGAAAGCGCCGCAATGGTCGTTGGTGTGGGCGAAATGGCTCGGTGCGGTGATCACCTTATCGGCCTACTTGTTTCTGCCAGTAGTCGAACACGTTACCGTAGGTCCAAGCCTGATCGCACTAGGCGGCGTCATGATGCTGTATGCGCTCAAGGTGGAAGCGGATCGCGCGGCACGCCCGCAGAGGCTAAGTCTCCTCGGAACTATCGGCGAATGCAGCTATGAGCTTTACCTGTTTCACTGCTCCGTTTTTGTGCTGGTTGCTCCCGGGTTGACCGGCGCATTCGGTGCAGGATCTTACATCAACGTCGCCGTCGCGCTTGTAACGGCATTTTGTGTGGGCCTTGCCGTTCAGCGATACTTTTCTGATCCTCTCAATGCTCGTATCCGTGAGCTTTTCGTTCGTCGCGCCCCAACGGCCGCGACGCACCCAACTATCGAAGTTCTCGCTCCACCAAGCGCTGCCGCGACGCGTCAGTGATGCAGGAACCTGGCCGCGTGGATGACGCCGACCATCGCAAAAGCCAGGACCCACATCGGCCAAAGCGGTGTACGCGTAAGCGCCCAGTTGGGTTCGTTCTGCCAAATCGCTGATCCCCTGTGTCAGGTTCGTTTTGTCAAAGCCATCAACCCATCCCGTGGGTTCGTTCTGCCGAAATTGACAAACCCGTTGAACTTCCGAATGCACCAGCTCGGGCCCAATGAACATACGGAACTTATCCGGTCTCGCAGCCGTGTCATTCCCGAGCGGCGATGACCTTGGACGCCGAATTCAGGGCTCGCAACGCTTTCCGACGCCGCGATAAAACCCTCCGCTCATAGCGATTAATTTTTTCGATGGCCTCTGCGGCAAGAGCATGCTCGCTGGGGTCCGCGGCTTCCAGCTCGCCTATTCTGTGCAAGACCGCGGTGCGCGCAGTATGGATACGCCGCATGTCGAAGTAGCACTCCGCAATGGTCCTCGCGTGTTCGTTGCGCCAGAAATCATTGCTAAACCCTGCCAGAACTTGCGCCAAGCGCTCGATGTTTTGCACTGCGCCGGGGTCATCATTAATTCGTATTGCAAGGCCGTGACGAAATGCATTATTTCGCGAACGCAGTTTGCCTCCCAAAGTCCGGGGTCCGGTGCTGAGGGAGGCATTGCGTTTGTTGGCTGTAAGTTTACGGTCTGAGATCAACGGAAACACCGCTAAGCTGATTGTTTTCCTTTTTCATGTTGCTCGGGCTGCGATTCAACGGCCGCCTGTTCCGCCAGCTTCATTTGTGCCAAGTTTCGATCAATCGCTTCCCTGGCCCGCCGTACAAATTCGTGATCCAACCTTATTTCGCGCACCAGCGCGGCAACCTGATGACGAGCAGAGGTCAGGAATTTTTCGATCGTGGTGAGAAACTCAAGGCTTTGGAGAAATGCATTCGCGTTAATTGCGTCCGCATCGTAACCGTGTGCTTCAAGACGAGTACTCAATGCGCTGAACCGATTTGGCTCTAGCCGCAATGCCTCAGCATCTATGCGAGCTTGCGCGCGAACGACCTGGTTCGTTACGCCGGCCAGCTGTGCCTCAGGGCTTGTTTTTGCCAACGCGAATTCAAGTGCTGGCCTGCGACTGGTCAGAATTATCGCATTCTTCCAGCGCCGGTACCGCAAGATGTCAAACCATACGTACACGAGATCGATTGTCCACAGCCATTGGAGATCAGTTTCAGGCAAGAGTTCCGTCGCCATCATATCGAACAAGCGAAAATAATCGTCATCTGTTTCACCCGGAAGTAGGCGTGGCGTGGCCAGCGCAAACGGAAGCACTATATCCGGAACTTGCAGGTGCTCCTGGAGGTATTCTGCGGTGTAAACATTGCTCACGTGCTTCTCCTTCGACTTGAACGTTGATTCTAATAAGTCGATTGAACACGATGGAGCCGTGAAGTTCGCGGTGAAATTTATGGGGAGAATTGGGCAGACGGCTCAAAGAGCAATGCTGTTTGATACTTCGTTGCGTTCGGAGCCCTCGACGATCGCGCACGACTTCCGCGACAGCCCCGGCTGAAATGCGTCTTGCGCCGTAGTACTTCGGTAGACTAAGGAAAAATTGGTTTAACGGTTCGAGCACCAGTTCTAGGAACTCAATGAAAGGCCCAGCCTCAAGCTGCACCTCCTTCGTCTCGTGGCTGCTTAAGCCGGACTTCACGTCCCGACTACTTACGACGGAGTGACGGGTTATGCGGTCGTTGAAGCGAAGAAATATTTCGCGAAATCTAACTGCAAGAAACTCCCCTACCCTATCTGGACGACGTCCGGGGGACGCTTCGAGCTTCAATGATGCGATTGCATTTGAAGCAGCAGCACGAACTTGATCCGGGTTGGGTAGGGGCGTGTTCCCCGCCCTGTCTATGTCAAACCAGAACGTTCCGGGCGCCTCTTGGCCACGCTGATAACACCGAGCAATCGCTCCTAACGCTTCCGGCTCAATGCTGTGAGTAATGACGAGCGAGGGATCTTTTTTGATCGCCTCAAGTGTTGCGATTACTTGATGCGGAGCCTTGAATCCTGCGTCCATCTGAATAGTCGCGGCAACCGATAAGATCCCGCAGATCTCGTTCATCAAATTCATTGACTCGACATGCCCAGAGAATGTCGGATCTTCCAAAGAGCCATACTCTTTGTAAAAGCCCAACCTCTCCAATATTGGAATCTCTTTGGCCAACAGTTCATTGAGAAAACGGTTCGATTGGTAGAACCAGTCGAACCCAATGTGATTTAGCTGCGGCTTGTATCTGGCAGGCATTTCAACCTCCGAAAACACGTGCCCGCTTTGTAACGCAAAAACTCTGAACAACAGAGCCGCTCCGACGGCAAGGGGCCGTCATTCCCCAGATTATTTCTATGGCGTATATGGTTCTCTTCCGACCATCAGGCTGACGCATTTTTGATCAAAAGTGAGTTCAACTGCGACACTAACCCGAAGGCGGGATCAAATCGGATGCAATGGCTAGTTGGTTGATCCAAAACGCGTCTATGTTGATACGCCAGCGCAATTTTGCGAAGTAGACCAGGCGCTGCAAAGCGATGCTCTCGGGCGGGATCTTGCCCGACATTTCCTCGCTGGGTGATTCGCAACATCTCCTTGTTGGGCCATCTCAACACGGCAATTCGCCAAGCAATGTCTATCCCTAGGGCTTAGCGCCATGGCGTGACCAACCGGCGCGCTTCCCTCGCGACATCAATAGGGAACGTGTATGCGCCGGTTCACACGTGGCAAAAAAGATGCTTGCCTCAGGAATGACGGGAACAGTCGCAGGTGGGATGAAAGTCCATCGACTGGCAGCCCGGCGCGGGTAGCGCAAGTTCAACTTTAGGCCTAACGGCACCCACACAACCCCACGGCGTAAGCCACGTCATTGCCGCGACTCGGCGATCACGGAATGGACCAAACGCCCCCAATTAACCGGGTCTGGGATAACCCCAGTCCATACCGCTAGGGTAAAAAACAGGACTGCCACTCCGCCGCGCATGAGAGTGCGGCGACCGTAATTACACATGATGGCGAGTGCGACGACGCCGGCAGTAACGGCGGCCTTTAAGGCGTCCACCCCAAAAAATAGCATCGCGCCTAGATAAACGGAGGCGTTTGTCCATGGGGCCGTGTCGAGTGGATGGGATTGAAAGTCGTCGATTATGACATCCTTTAGGACAACGAGAACGTCCTTCGTCATGCGTAAAACGGACATTGGTTAGCCTCTGCTGGGTTCGTGGATCTTTAGGTTTCGTGAAACCTATCCCATACAACAGGGATTCTACGGTCGGTGCCAAGTCGTCTGTTCAGTATTCGACACTGGAACCGGGCGCATGAACAGTTGCCTTGCAAGTCAACGGCATTTCGGAGCATGCCCGCTTTTTTCATGGTTCGCTCTGGACCACTTTGCGAAGCGCGGCAGGGCGGCCTTGGCGAAGCGGAAACGTTGGACCCGATATGACGTTAATGGCGCGAAAACCTGAGCGTCACAATTGTCCACCATGACCGACATGCGAGTCCCGACGTAGGCGTCGTTTTGAAAAACACCGCATAAGTGTGACGCAGGGCCGTGTCCGACACATCCCCTCTTATATAGAATGTACGGCCCGGGAGAGAGGGGATGGCGGCGCATTGGCGCTTGGTTGGATGGCGGCTGAGGGACGTGGGACATGTCGGGAGTCCTTTTGGGGAAAGAGAAAAAGCCCCAAGGTTATTGAGACCGGGAGGGTCTGATGTTTTTTCGGGGGTCTACTGGGCTTTACGACGTGGGATTGCGCGGCGTAGATTCGGAATGCTGGACAATCCCCGAGGGAGGTCAGGTGGAGGACCGCATGTATCTACTATTCTTCATTGCAGGTTTTCTGGCGGGCTGCGGATGCTGCTGGGCGACAGTCAGCGCCTGGATTGAATCGCTAAGGCAGGAATTAAGGAAAATGGGTTCAATATAGGCGATGAATCGCCCGGAGAGCCGCAAGGATCGGCGGTTATGCGGTCAGCGGTTTTGTTTAAACTGAACGTCCCAGCGGAATAAACTCAGAATGTCCTGATTGAAGCGTTTTGGCACTGACTGCGGACGGCGAAATCCTGGTAGCCAGTCCGTCGTAGAGGTCGAGGAGCATGAAGACGCCGCCGACGCTCCGGTCCTTCCAGCGGGCGGCGTAGGGCGGGCAGTTCGTCAGCGCTTCGATGGCCGCGCGATGGAAGGCGTCGTTGCCGGGAGCGCCGCCAGGATGCGTGCGGAATGGCCCACGGCCGCGTGGGACGTGGATGGAGACGTGCTGCGAGCGGGTCGCCCTCGGGCTGCCGATCCCGTCGGCCGCCGGCCTCGCGTTCATGGATGACCGCGACCACCGGCCACCGATCCGGCGTCCCCCATACGGCTTGGGAAATGGCCTGATAGCGAAACTTCGCATCGGGCGCGGTGAGCCTCTTGGCGACCGCCGCAACGTCCGCCTGGCGCTTGGACAGAAAAGAGCTACGATCCAGAGGCTAAGGGTTAGCCCGATGGACGACATCATGAGCACTGGTACGAGAGATCGAAATTGATCTCTGGATCTGCGCTGACTGTTTCGTGCCGATGAAGCCTATGTACGCTTGTCAGTATCGTCATTTGTGACTCTCCTGTCAGACGGAAGGCCACTGTGGCCGGAGCGACTGAGGTGCCACTTAGGCCCTTGTTTTCCCTGCTAGTCACCGCGTTGGAATCCTAATTTCAGGTTGAGGAGGGCAACTCACATGAGGCTGCTAGAAACGGATTTGGGACAATCAGAAGCATCAGCTGAATCCAATGCTTCATATTTTCTAAATCATTTGAGTGAGTACAATAACTCAGTCAAAAACATAGACACCTACAAAACGATTCACGACTTCATCTCCGCCAAAGTCGCAGGTACCAATGATCTGCTAGACATCGGGAACGGCGGCGTTTTTGCTTACGACACGTCCGGCGTCGGTTCGATCACCGCGATCGATTTGTTTTTGGGGGACCTTCACCCCCACGTTGTTTCAAAACACTTTCCGCAAAACTGTCACCCTGTCCAAGGCAGCGCCTTGGCGCTCCCAGAGCCCGATGGGAAATTCGATATGGCCTTGATGGTGATGCTACTTCACCATCTTACCAGCACGGATTGGAAATCTAGTTGGGCCAATGCCCAGATAGCTATCGATGAGGCGTGGCGGGTTTTGAAGCCAGGGGGGCGCCTTCTAATCGTCGAGTCCTGTGTTCCGTGGTGGTTTTTCCACATCGAAAAACCAGCGCTTTGGGCTCTGTCTCGCGCTATCAGGTCGGTATTTGCGCACCCAGTAACGCTACAGTTCCCCATCGATTTGATTGCGGATGAACTTGGGAAAAAATCAGATAACGTCAAGGTAACAGTCATTCCAAAGGGTAAGTTCGTGCTACAATTTGGCTTCCGGGTTCCGTCATATTTGACGCCAGTCATACCATTCGCGCTCGAGACGACTAAGCCAGTGAGCTTAGATTGGCGATACCGGCCTTGATCGTTAGGCTGCGCTGTCGTGGCGGAATTGTGCACCGTGGGCTTAGGACCTTACACTTTCAGGTTGTGCAAATAGGTTTGCGGCCGAGTCTGGGGAAAAAATCGTGGTCAATGATCTGCTGTTTCAGCCGGCGCTTTCCGTCGTGGTGACGTTCGCCTCTTTCGCTTTTATAATTTGGCCGGGCTACGCCTTGCTTCACCTGATGGGGTTTGGCAGACATCGATGGCCGTTAGCAGAGTTCGCCGGCGCTCCCATGACGCTCGCGATATGGATCATCGCAATGTCCGGCGCGGCATGGGCATCGCTTCCCCTCGCCAGACTTTCGATGCCGGTTTTTACTATCATGGTCCTGCTGGCGTCGCTCGGGATTGCGTTGCGAATTTCGGTGCGACAAAGCATCGGCATGGAAACTTCGGAGCAGCGATATCGGCGCATACTTCTTTGGATAATCGCGGTCTTGTTGCCGTTAGTGATCATGCCTTCATTGTTTCGATTTGGCCTTGGCATCTTCGCCAATTCGACCTTCCCTGATGGGTGGTCGTACATCACGATGTCCGACTATCTTGCTCACGTCCCTAGAGGATCAGAAGGCGGTCTGTCGCCACTTCATCAGTACGCGTCTCACTTGATGAATGTCCGGAACGCATCGCCTGCATTGCTTGGTCACCTTTCAATGTTGTTCGGCGTGCAAGCGGATGAGGTGCTAACGCTCTATTCATTATTGGTATTGTTCGCAAACTCTTGCGCGCTGAGTGTCTTCGCAGGGACCGTATTTGATCGAGCCAGGCCTGCGACAAACTTCTTATTGATCTCCGGCTATGCAATGCCGGCGTTGGTTCTTCATTTCGCGAACCTAGATCAGATGCTGCTTCTTCCGATACTACCGCTGATCGCAACTGTGGCCGTCAAATCGGCACTTGATCAGACCGTGACGCGATCTAGCGTATTGCTGGGGATACTCCTGGCGGCAGCCACTTATGCCTACATTGAGATCGCCTTCCTCGGCGTGCTTGTCGCGCTGTGCTTTATCGTATTGGCCGCCGAACGCCTTAGGACATCGTTCGTTCGCGCCATCATCGCGGCGAGCGTACTCATTCCCGTAGCCTTGCTGCTGACCTGGCCAGCGCTATTGCCGCTTCTTGGTATGCTCAAGGGCCAATATGCCTCCGCAATGATGCCGGTTCGGCCCGGCGAGGGCTTTATCCCGGCTCTCACCGGAGATTTTCTCCGATCGCGAACGGGACTGTTGCTGCTGTGTATTGCCGCGATCTCATTCGCTTTGATCGCGGTCGGGGCATGGATCGAACGTCGGCGCTGGACTGTCAACTTAGCCCTCGCAGCGGTCACCACCCTTTGCCTGTTTTTCACGTTTCACCAAGTCTATCTCTACGGAACGTACAAAATCCTAAGCACCAATTTCTGGTTGTTCTGCTTCTTCGCCGTTGTGGGCGGCGAGCGCGCGATGAGCGTCTTACAGACTACATCCTGGCTTGGTCGAAGAGGACTATACAACGCAGGCCCCGCTGTTCTTTTCAT
Organism: Bradyrhizobium sp.; assembly: GCA_028290305.1. Next base: position 21,218 of record JAQGKC010000453.1, on the reverse strand, counting down.
CTCGCTGATAGCAATAGTCGCTGTCAAAAGCCACGAAAGACAACATCTAAACGGCCTGCAACAAATCGACTACCGCGAGGCGGCCGAACTCTCCGATGTGGTCGGATCATCGCCAACGCTGGTCTCGGTTCGAGATGATCTCGCCAACGAATGGGCCGTTTTTTACTTGTCAAAATCACCGACGATAGTAAGCCCATATAGAATTTATATGGCAGCGCCTCACGTCTTGCCGTTAATGGCGCGCGCAAAAGCTATTGATCCGGCGAGCATCGTCTACATCGTGACCGACCATGACAATGACATTCGGTCGTCGGTGACGGGGGCGGGCCTTGTTCGTGATGGAAAGATCTATAGTCTTTGGCAGGTCGATGGCGGGGATTGGACGGTGACTGCGGACGGCGGAGTCCACAATGATGCGACGCATCTAAGCGGCAGAGGGGCAATTTAGCCTCAACCTCACTGCAGATAAGGCGCCATCAACTTGAGCAGCATAACCGGCGCCTGTCATGGGAATGCCGTCGTGGCTCCCCCGGCAGCGGCAATAGCAGCCTCAGATCCCCACAGATCGAACATGCTGATATAGTTGATGCTGTTTTACGCTGCCAACGCTGCCGCCATCTCACAACGGTTTGTGCAGCAAGTGTTGCGCTAGCCGTCTGTATTGGAACGCCTCCCAGCAAGATTACATCGCCGGAAGCTTTTGCTGCTGTGATCATAGCCTGCAAGTTGGCTTGACACGTCGATAAGACGGTTCCGTAGAGGACGTCATTGATCGTCAGATCGATGATGGTCAGATCAGGAACGAGAAATCCGATTACGCCAATCTGCGAGAATAGATAAGTTTAGCGATAGCTATTGAAGCCGCCCGGCCAACGTGCTGCGTCCGTCGAAACTCCAATTCATCAATTTATTTTCAGGGCACTACGCAAAACATGGCCACCACAGGCCGCAAACCAGCATTCCGATTCGCTGACCATATCCCATTCGACTTGGTACTCCCCTGGCAACTGGGGCGCCTGAACGGTAATTATAAAATTCACTTCTTCGCCCGGTGCAACATGCCTCGGCACAACCGCTCGCAACCCTTCTTGCCTCTGCTGGCCCTGATTTGAAGCTATTACATGATAGGAGAGCGTTATCAGCGGCCACTGCACGTCGGCCTTGTGCAAGCAAGGTGGCGACCAGGCTAATACGCCCGTGTTTCTTGCCACGACGTTTGCAACCAGATGCTCCCCAGGTCTCGCTTCAGGAGACAAATCAGCGCTAACAATTTGGACGCCCCAAGGTGGAAAATTGGCAGCAGTAAGATCGTGAACGTCAGTATGGACAACTGCCCTTCTGCGAAGTCGAGCAAAACCCGTCATCTTCGGCAACACAGCCGGCCGTCGGCGTAATTCGCGAGATGGCGCGTATTGTGCGTGAGTGTAGGCTGCTGCACCAGCGCTTCGATATTCTTCCATTTTGATGGCACGCTTCGCAGGACTGCACCAAACGGGCTCAAAATGAAGAATTGAGGCACGTGGCTCGAAGTAACCCATCCCCTGCACATGATACTGACTGTGCACCCGTGAAGGTTTCCAAACCAGGCTCCGATCATTGCGAAATAGTCGGAGGGCCCAATTCGGGAAATGCGGAGGCCCATGTAAATATTCACATGGATCCAAGTTCACAATCCATTTTCTCGACAGAAAATAATAGTTCACTTTCGGGTCATTCATCAGCTGGGGCAGCAAGTCTGCGAACGACTCTTCCATGCACTCGTCGTCATCAAGCGAAAGAATCCAGTCGCCCGTGGCATACTCGAGAGCTAACATTCTTGCTGGGGCAAGCTGCCCCGCGGTTTTCAAACGAAACTGATAAACGGTATTAGCGTGTGATGATGCAATCTCCAGCGTTCGATCGGTTGACGACGTATCCACTCCGACGACAATTTCGTCGGCAAATTTCGAAACATTCGCCAAAACGCTTTCAAGGCGGATTTCTGAGTTTCTTGTGATGATGCTGACGGTTAGCCGCGGCTTTCGAGACTTGCCAGCATTTCGCCAGGGAACATACCAACGTGTGCCTGGCGGTGTATGCAAGGATCGGCTGGGGTTGTTGCCAACTCTCAATCCGGTTTCTAAGGACGCAGGAATTTGCCCCGCGGAGGCCTCACGCCGGTCATGACACGTCAAACCCGTCAAACTAGGATCGGCACTGGCGTTAGCCGGGCCGGCCAATGAATCCATCGAACTAAGATTAGCCTGCTCTACCAAAAACCGCCGCCGCCAATCTTCATTAACCTGATTGCGCTGAACCCGCATTTTGACGTGCGCCCAATTTATCGTAGGCGTATCGTCTAGCGACAATACTTGAGCAATGGCGCTGACTGCGTTCTGAGGATCGACTTCCAGCGCCTCATAGGTAAGTTCAAGCGGTGTAATTCCATTGCGGGCAAAATAAAGCCGCCACCGCGCGTTCGACTGCGCAATCAAATTTACTTCTTGCGCTATATGCGCGGCACTATAGACCGCCGCGCGTCCCGGTGGGGCATAGGACCGCCATTGGTCGGATTGCCTTGCTAGAGACAACGAGATTGCTTGTCCCAATAAATCGGATCGACCGAGGTAAACCCAATGGAGGTTTGGCAGCCGCTCTGGCCACCTATTCTCTGCGACTGCATCGAACTGGTGAGGAAAGATCTTTAAACCGTAAATCCCATTCGCAGTGCGTCCGTGTTGCAGGATCATCTCGCATTGCTGGCCGGGATCGTCGGGGTAGTCGTGCCAACCGCTGCGTCGGCGCCCTGCACCATTGAAATATTCGCGAGGTAAACCGAGCACTCCAGTCGAAGCGAGCAACTCACAGAGATAATTGCTCCCGCTGCGCTGCGTAGTGCATATGACATAACCGCAAGATTCATTTATTTGCGATGTTGAACTCGCTAATATCACCCTGAATCCTCTATGTGATTTACTGTTTTAGACGTACAACAGGATTGATCCATCAATCTCTTCCACCGAAAATCGCTCGATAGAAAGGCTGGGGCACGCAGATCTTCCGCTCTCTAAATCGAAGCTGACAGCACACGCCGGGCAATAAATAGTTTTGCCGTCTATCGCGCCGTCCGTCAGGCTGACTCCATAATGCGGACATTGATTTGAACACGCATAAAGTTTTCCTGCGTTTCTTGAAATGAGAACACGACAGTCCGTAAGCTCTGCAACTATCTTTTCTCCTTCACCCACGGATGAAGACGGCCCCACACTTACAGTCGACTGCTCGCCTCCACGCTGCAATGAAAGTCGCCTGGGCAGTTTCGGTGTGACGATGGTCGTCACGGGATCTCGGGGTGCGAGATGGTCTTCGCGCCTTAAGTGAAGCACGCGATCGAAATGCCCCGACTCGATATCGCTCGCTTTCCTCCAAAACTCTCGAGCATAAAAGCATTCGGGATCAAAGACCGGTTCAACAGCATTAAGCCGCATCGAGACCGCAACACGTGTTTGATCACTCACGTTCAAATGCGTACCGTGAAGGATTTCCGGATCAAATATCAATATCTCCCCAGCTAATAAAGGAATGAACGTCGGTGTCGGCAGGGGAAATCCTTCAGCCAAATACAATGTGCGACGATCGGAGGGCAACGCCGCTCCGGCCAATTCGGGATATAGCACCACGCTCGCCTCTGCGGGCACATCGCACATTGCCCACCAGACGTTCAATCCATCCTTGGAATGGCCGGTCCAGCTATCGATATGAGGTCCATGTGCCCATGCGGCGGGTGGATGACCACGATGATAGCTTTTTGGGTCGTAAATCGGATCCTTGACTCTGCGCGACATCGCTATCGCGCGCACGGACGGGGTCAAGCGTCCAGTTCCCGGATTCTCCGCGGAAAAATCAGATTGCTTAGCGATCTCGTACGGAAAATTGATCCTAAGAATTAGATAGTCATCAACGTAGAAGTCATCCTGCCATCCCATAATAGTACGCCCGATGACCGCTGTGACGGCCATGAGCTCGTCTCTCAGCTCTCCGAGTACTTTTTCTCGAATCGGGCCTAACTCTTGGGCCGACACCACGGTATGCAGGATTTCAAGTCCGCCGCTGCGGAGGCGCTGAGCGGCATTGTTCCCGCGCAACTCTGCGACGGCTTTTACAATTTCACAAACAACGCGGCCATGGAGTCGTTCTACCCCGGGGATTGAGTTTAGGCCGTGCTTTGAAAAGAGCCCACGTGAGTTAGAGGCCTGATTGAGCTCGTTCACGACCATGCTCGCTGATGAGAAGACATCTCAGAAATGGCTTTAGAAAACCGCGACAGACCGTTCATCGTGATTTCTTTTAGGCCTCCTATTCTGACCTGAGCATTCGATCTGAGGCTGTGATATCGGTCGATCGATTCAACTCGGTCCATTACCGCTTCAACGACATCTCTTTCCTTACCGAGGTCGATATCCCAAGCTGCCATGCCGGCGGTGGCAACCATTTCTGAGCCGCGCTCGTCGTAGGAGATATTGATCGACGGAGTTCCAAACGCGAGACAGGGCAAAAACGCATGTAATCGATAAGTCACGTTGATGCGACACCGCCTCATCGCGGCAAAATATCGGTGCACGTTGTCAAAATAGACGTGTGGAACGTTAGAAAATGCTGCGGCAAATTCAAGGTCCTTGTAGTCATGACAAACCAGAGCAACAGCCGACGAGAAACGTTGCTGCAGGCGCCCAATTAAACGGCGGAGGTCGTCAGCAATGCGCCATTGCAATTCAGGCGGAACATTCATGCAACCTGGGTGACGGATGGACACCAAGATCTGTCCGTCCGATAGAATCCCGGGAGAATTTGGCGCCAAGAACATCGAAGGACAGCCACCAACTTCAATTCCGTTTTTCGTTACTTTTTGAATGTATGTCTCGGAAGCGCCGTCGCGAACCTGCCGGACAATAGATTTATCAACCAGTGCGTTGATAATAGCCGGCGGCATCGAATCCGTTCGCGGCGAAAGATTCCAGGTTCGATCGTAAATTCGACCATAGGACAATCCCATCAGCATCATAGGAACTTGCAAACTATTCAACGCCTGGAGATCTACAGTCATTTGCCCGTTCTCGAAAAGATTCCCTCCGCAGACCAGGACACCATCAGCAAAGCGGTTCATATCATAAACACTGCTAGCCGTTAGACCTCCATGCTCGAATCCTTCCAACGCAGGTATGTTTACGACCGATGTCTGTTGGCCAAAATGCGAATAAAGCAGGTCAGCTGTGGCTGTTGATATGACGTCATTCCCGATGTTTCGTTTGGCCGGGCCGATGCAAAAAATCGTCGTCATTTATCCGGGCACTTTCAACATGGTTGGCTAGCGTTCGCCACTCTCGCGCGGAGAATTTCAACCCTCTGGAGCGGCCTACGGTCGGGAAATCTCTTGTCTGATTGCGCTTGGTTGTGCAATAGGCTCGGCATCGGTGCAAAAACCTGTCCACCATGGACATGCTTGCTACCGTGGACGTGCTTGCGCATTCGGCTGGACCAAGGCTTTGGGAAAGCTCCCCGGCCGTACAATTGGCCAAGCACAAAGCTGACAAGACGCGAGACCTCATCTTCGACCGACAGCACCGGGGGCGTCCAAACGCTTCCTAGCCGCAAACAATGCTTCAGTAGCATTGCCAAAGTTCAACGGCGCGACCCATCGAAGCAGCGTCCAACATTCTTTGGCATCTTAAGAGCCTGCAACGCAAGAGCCCTTGCAGCTCGTCGGTTGAGCCGCCATTCATTCGATGCGGCGGGTTGAAACCCATAGCTTCCGCGATATCCCGACTGGATCAATCGCCTGTCTCCCCCACCAAGCGAGCTCGTCGCCGAAGCTATGGTTGTCGCGATGATGGGTTCGGCAAAGCGGGACTGTGAACTCGTCGCTGACTTTGCGTCCCATCGCGCGTGGCTGCGTGAACCTGAGATGATGAGCGTCCGCAGGCCTTCTCCCGCAAATGAGACACGGCTGCGATGACACGAATTTGAGGTGCGTCTTGTCACGATGTCGTCGCGGCTCGCTGATGGTCAACTCGCTTTTCTGGATTCTGGGAGGACTAGCGTCCGCCTGGCGAATGGTCATAGACGGTGTAGGATCGTCGCCGATGGCTGGCTTCGACGAGACCGGAGGCACAGCCAATGCTTCGGCCGGGGCTTTGGTCTTTCTGGGGCGCCTTGCTCGTACTGGCTTGACTGTGGTCGTTGGTGCCGATGGCGGCTCGGACGGTGTTGCATCGATCGGTGCAGACGTGGGTTCATCTTTTGCGAAGGCCTCCGGCACGATGACTTGAAGGGCCATCCTGGACGCGAAGGCGTCTTCGACGAGCTTTGCATCATCCGCTGACAGGCGGTTCTTGGCCTTCAGGATGGCGATCGCACGAGGCTGGAGATCCTCATCTTGCGAAAGCGTTTCGATTTCCTTGATAAGTTGAGCCCGGATCACCACGGACTCATCAGCACCAAGCTTTTCCCGTACAGGTGGAATGTTCGGGGTCCCAAGTCGGAATGGGGTTGAGCCGACAGACGCCGGCGCAACTTTGGAGCTGAGAGTAAGAGCCGCGTCCACGGCGTTGTATCCTTTTGACTGATCGTTGGTGAGATCCGGCGCATCCAGATCATCCTCGCCAGCTATTCCTACCAGCGTGAACAAGGCGTAGCGGCGGGCATAGGTGAGCGCCGCCCCCATCCGGCGGGGTGCAGACGTTTCCGACAATTGGCACACTGGCCAGTCTGAAGAAATCCACTCCCCGGACGTGTGCATCAGCATGGTGGTTAGGTTCACCATGGCATTCGCCCGGTCGATTTCGGTGGTTTGGGCAATCGCGATCTGTTGGCCGCCCAACGTCTTGCGCACGATGTCGAGGCCACTCGACAGCGACGCATAGCGGAAGCTTTGCGGACTGTCTGACTGGCTGTTGTAGACCGTCCCCACCATCGACTTTTCGGGATTGGAAAGTTCAGTCTGCGCTTTCGCGAGAGCCGTTGCGATTGCGGCTACGCATTCACTGGACCGATGCATGGCTCACCTCCATGTCAACGAGGTCGAAGCTGACAGCGCCCGATTTCGATCGTTTTGCCCGAATGCCGTGGCCCATCGCCTCCTTGGCGTCCTCCGGCATTAGTCCCTTGAGTTCGCTCTTGGCGCGCTCGTGGTCATTGTGAGCGCCTTGGGTATCGCGAAAGAGTCCCGCAAATTCTGCCCAGGAGTTGGAAGCGTTCATATCGACCACACAGACCGCTTCGATACGTGCCTTTGGAGGTTCGCAATCGAACAGCACCGGGGGTTCACCGGTTTTGACCGCCCGCCAGAACGCTTTTTCAGCAGCTATCAGGATTGTCTGGTAGATCGGGTCGGCTTCGATCGATAGTTCAACCCATTTGCCGCCGCCGTTAATGATGGAGAGCACCGACTTTTTGGTGTCGGCGACCAGCATGTTGTGCTGAAGCTGGGCCATATGTTTCTCAGCAGCAGCCTCCTCCGAGAATGACCATGGCAGCATGAATTTGGCCTCGAACACAGCGCCGGTTTCCTTGACCAAACCATCGAGCGTGGCCGCCATCCAAGGCATCGTCCGGTGGATCGCGTGGCGCTGGACATCGCCAATTCGGTGACCGGAGTTTAGCTCGTACCAGCGCCTGTTGAGATCTTCGGTCACCAGGCCAAGTTGGACAATCAATACGCCCGACAGATCAAGAGAAGCTGCCTCGCCGCGCTTTTCGCGCCAAAGGCGTAGGAGCGCCTTTTCGTCCTTGCCCATGATGATCCGGGCATCCGAGCCGCCGATGAATTGGCGCCGGTCGATCCTAAGTGTCGCCTTGGTCATTTGGATATCTCTCTTTGAAAATGGATGGGATTTCAGGTGATCGTGGATGAGCTAGTGCCGCAAAAGAACCCGATCCACATTCACGCGGTAGATCGTTGTTTTCTCCTTATCTGGACAGTTGGGAAATTTCGGCGCGCATGGCCGGTGTTTGCGCGGGCAGATGGCCAATGATCGTTAAAGTCCGCGTTTGCGATGGTGTTGGTAAGACGGGCGATACGATCCGCTTTAGACTCTGCCAATATACGGCACTCCGGACGGGTGATTTGGCCTCTGCCCCTGCTTGGCGTAGGCAAGCGTTGAAGCGGTGACTGCCAATTCTGGAGAACTTGATGTAGGAGTAGCAGTAGGTTTGGCGGACGATCGCCCAAGCACGGGTCATGATGACGGTGCAGTCGGCGTTGGACATAGCTCCGCCGTTCACCGAAATGGTGTTATTGCTCATTAGGGTTGATCTCCTAGCTGCCTTATGCGATACCTGGGGTATTAAACGAAGCTCGCGATCATGTCAATACCTGAGGTATTAAACTGTCCATAACTAGTGAGCAGGTTCGCGCTGCGCGGGCGCTACTCCGGTGGGAGCAACGCGACCTGGCTGAAAGTTCCGGAGTATCGCTTCCGAGCGTGAAGCGGCTTGAAACTCAGCCAGGCGCGCTTGCGGCACAAGAACGGACAATTGTGGAATTGCGTAAAGCCCTAGAAGCAGCCGGCATCGAATTCATCGCGGAGAACGGTGGAGGACCCGGCGTTCGTCTTCGGAGGCCGCAACGCCCAAACCGAGCGCAATAAATCCACGCTAGCTGCTGAACTACGAGAATTTAGAGGGCATATGCAAGAATTCAACATTCCTCCCATATTGCTGGACAACGCCACTCGCGCGGAGATGACGGTAAGCTGCCGGGATTGCGATCTGATTCCGAAGGTCCCGGACGCGGGGAAGGTCGTTTCATTTGAAGGCAGGCCCGTGCAGATCATGCACAACGGCCTACGTGTTGTCGCCGGCGGCTACTATGGCGAGTGGATGACACGCATTATCGAACGGCTTCATGGACACCACGAGCCCCAGGAAGAAGCCGTCTTTCATGAGATTTTGAAGCTCTTGCCGCCCGACGCGACGATGCTAGAGCTGGGAGGCTTCTGGTCCTATTACTCGCTCTGGTTCAAATCGCAGTACGGCAACCGAAGACAATCATATGTGGTTGAGCCGGATCCCAATCATATAGCCGTCGGCCGCGCCAACGCTGCGCTGAACAAACACGAAATAACGTTCGTGCAGGCCAGCGTTGGTCCTAACTCCGTCCCTGCCATGACCTTCGCTACCGAATCTGCCGGAGACATTCAAATCCCGCAGATCTCGATTCCGGCTTTTTTGCGCGAGCACCGAATTCAAAGGCTCAATATCCTCCACTGCGACACCCAGGGCGCGGAGACGGCCATCATTGAGTCGTGCGAATCGCTGCTTCGCGGAGGTGTGATCCGCTTCGGAGTTTTTTCCACGCACAGTCACCATATCAGCGGTGACCCATTGACCCATCAGCGCTGCCTCGCGATGCTGAAGGACTTCGGCGGAACAATTCTCGCGGAGCATGACGTGCATGAAAGTTTCAGCGGGGACGGACTCATTGCATCCTGTTTCGGCAAGGAGCCCCTTGATTGGAAAGAGCCACCGATCAGCCGAAACAGGTACTCCACCAGCCTATTTCGGAATCCGCTGTACGACCTTGTTAGCCAATCGTAGTGACACTGGGGATTGATCCGGGCGGCGCTTCGACTTTTGTGGCCGAGACAAATTCGTCACCCCCGTCCATTCCGCCTTTTGTCCAGCAGCATTTCCGACGAGAAAGTTCAGCCCGCTCCTTTCCTAGTGGAAAATTTTTGAGCACAAGCACTCACCTTTCAGCAGATCGTACTGCCGCGTCTGATAGACCAAACCCGGTCGGTCAGTGCCGGCGGGGTATCGATCATTGATTGTTAGGCTAAAATGGTTGTCTTCCAAGGGCGCTTCCCATGGCCTATAACCGAGAAACGCTTTCCATGCCCGGGGGGATAATTGGAAAGGAATATGTCTTCGGGTGAACTCCAAGACGAGCGGATATGTCGTCGAAACGTCGGACGTGTCGAGATAGGCTCCGTCGGCTGCGGCTACCACCATTGACAGTCGATCAATTTCAATTCGTGAAAATATGAAAGGTGGGTGAGCTTTCGATCCAACGGTGTACTCGAAACTCGTTACGAAACGTCCAAGCCCCAGCGCAATTATGCCGACAGCAAGCATCAAGATCGCACCTCGATACGCTCGATTCAGCACAAAGCGCCCCTGCCGGCTGCTCGTCGCAACGGCGACCGCGCATAACGCGGCCGGAACATAGATGCTGATTGTCTGGTAGAATTTCCATCGTTGGCCAGCGATCGTTAAGGCCACCGCCACGGCTGCTGGTCCCAACAGAAGAGCGAGCGCATCCGATTGGCGACCGCGCATGACGATCGCGCAGAGCACCAGCCAAAGTACTCCGACCGTGCTCGCGAGCATCGGATGAAGGTCCCTGACAAAAAGCGAAAGTTCGGACTCCGTGCCGATGACCTGAGAGGCCCTGATCCACAGATCTCTCCAGCTTGTGTCAAATGCGGGTTCGGTCAAATAGAGTGGTCTTGCGATTGTACCGCTGGAGATCAACGCCACCAGCGCCAAGGCCGCGAGCGCGGCGATAAGCTCGAACCGAGCTACACGGCCGATGCTGTCTGCATGCGGATCGAATATCCAGTCCAGTAAGAGGGACAGCCCCCCCACCACAATCAGCAAAGTGCATACAGCCATACCATTGAACATCAGGCTGGCACAGATCGCGATTGCTAAAGTTGCTAGAAATGCCAGCAAAGGAATCTCGCTCGACTTCGATTTGCGAACAAGGGCAAAAAACATCCCCACACAAAACAGCGAAGCGGGATATCCTACTATTTTTCCGAGGTATCCCGCTGTTGAAAGGCTATACCAGGTACTCAAAAAGGCTCCCAGCGCAACGATGAAAAATGCACTCACAGTTTGCGCAAAAATCCCCGCCAATCCCAGCGAGGCCGTTATCAAGATGATAGCGCAAGAGAGATTGTATGAGAACAGACCTGATCTGCCACTTAACGTCGAGATGATTGCGACTGTCGAAATCGATCCAAACCTTGGATCGAATTTCAGCATGATATCCACCCAGCTCGCATAAATGTCAGTCGGATCTGGCGTCAAGGCGGCAGTTCGAGGAACATCCGTGATCCAGTCTGAAAGATGCGCGTAGCCGAACTGATCGGAACCCGAACTAAAAACAAGCGCCGGCGAATTAATCTCGATTTCCTTGTAGAGGATCGACGAACAACCGAGAAGGCTCAGAATTCCTAACGCGCCGAGCGCAAGCATCAACTCACGATGGGGCAGAGAGATTTTGGCGCCCCCCGCAACGGCGCTCACAGTCAGTAAGCTAATGGCTGAAATAAGAGCCGCTATCTTGAACGGTATGATCATTACGACATGGATTGCTAGGCTGCCACAAGACAGCAGGAGCATTCCAGCAAGACCGGACGCCGCCAGCGGAAATTTGACCTGCGCTCTGAATGGAGAAATTGCGCCCCAGCCGCAAGCCATAAATAAAATGGGAATAAAAAGACAGAGCCCAAAGTCGATCAAGAATGTTTTCATCAACCCGATTCTCGACCGCAACGATATGCCGGAAGATCAACATATAAGTCATCGATGTTATAGTCGACCATAAGGGGCAAACAAGCACAAGTCGAATGTAGTGAGGGTTGCTTCCACCGCGCGCGCAGTTGAATCTGACAATGACGATTGAGGCGCGACGCCCCACGCCTCGCCATTGATCCGTGCTGAATTATGCCACGTAGCGGTTTTACGCCGTGAGATAGTTTGCCCTTATAATTGGGTCGATGCACAATCGCCCTAACCGGGGCGTTGACTCATGCGAAACTTGTATGTGGACAGATTGCGCGGACTGGCCGCGCGCTTATGGTAGTGCTCTCGCACGCCTCTGGCTACGTCCCGTTATTGTTTGGTCTGCCGACGCCCATCCGGTACTTTCGCATTGTCTGCTCTCGCAGTTACGCGAAATCCGATGCCGGAAAATTGTGGTGCGTATGAGGTCGGGCTGAACCTGATCATTTTGCCGCTCGGCCTCTATCAACTGATAGATCTCAATGCATGCTGATCCTACAAGCATGGAGGCTTGGTCTTGAACTATCCTTCTATACAGTTGTCCCATTTCTGATCGTCTATCGGAAGTTCGCCAAGTGGGCGGCCCATGTTCGTCTCGTTCGCCCAACCCCATTCGAAGCGCGACACAAAGTATGGTTCGTCAGCTGTGAAAAAACGATCGGGCCCTGCGCGCTTTGTGGTGAGACTTGGCCTTGACGGGCTAGGATCAACTGCGACTAGACAAGAAGCTCAGGTTTTCTAAATTTGGCCTGGGGTCTTGAAAAGGGCGTCGATGTCACTTAAGGCATGCAGCATGACCGCCGAGATTCACGGAAAAAGACGCGTATTGGTCACTGGCGGCGCTGGCCAGGACGGGTGGTACCTTATTGAATTGCTGCTGTCGCGCGGATACGAGATTTTTGCCCATTCCAGGCGTTCAGTCGATCCTAGCCTGCACGGAGGCAGGGTTTCTTGGCACGCTGGCGATCTCACCGACGAGGCTTTCCTCAGGAGCCTGCTGACGATATCGATGCCAGACGAGATCTACAATCTCGCGGCGGTGTCGCGGCCTGCATTGTCGTGGGACATTCCGATCGAGACCGCGCTGCTGAACGGCTTGGCTCCCCAGCGCATCTGCGAATTCATTCGTCGCGAATTGCCGGAGACCCGACTGTTTCAAGCGTCGTCTTCAGAAATCTATGGCGACAGCTCGGCACAACTGCAGGATGAGCAGACCCGGGCAAATCCGAAATCGCCCTATGGAATCTCGAAGGCTTACGCACATCAGACCATCGCTGCTTATCGTCAGCAGTACGGGCTGCATTTGTCCTGCGGCATCATGTTTAATCATGAAAGTCCGCGGCGTCCGTTCGGTTTCGTGTCGCAGAAGATCGCCCATGCCGCGGCGGCGGCTTCGCTTGGCCTAACCGAGACGCGTGAACTGGACGAACGCGGCAGGCCTATTCTATCCGACGGCAAGCTTTATCTCGGCGACATCAACGTGCGGCGCGATTTCGGCTTTGCCGGAGATTTCGTCGAAGCGATGCATCTCATCGTGCGGAACGACCCTCCGTCGGATTTTGTCGTCGGAACCGGACACGCGCATTCCATCGCGGAATTCTGCGAGGTCGCCTTTAGGGTCGGTGGTCTCGACTGGACCAAATTCGTCGTTGTCGACCCTTTGCTGCTGCGCAAGGTGGATAGCCACTTTACGCGGGCGGATTCTTCGAAACTTCAATTCGAGTTGGGCTGGCGCCCGAAAGTCGATTTTCCAGCGCTGGTCGATATGATGGTGCAGGAGAGAATTCGCGTTTTGAAGCTCTCGATGGCGTCGACAGATGTAGGCCGCTAGCAGAACGCTGCGCGGGGGCACTGCAACTCATCGAACCTGGATCTTGAGCAGACACTGTGAGAGAGCTGTTGCATGAACATCGACTTCGACATTTCCCAGACGGGTTCAGGAAAGGCGGGTTGTGGATATTACGCCCACGCGATGATCAACGCCATGCTCACGATCGCTCCGCAGCACCACTATAGGCTCTATCCAAGCTTTGGAGACTTCTTCTTTGACGCAAAGATGCCCCTCTCGAATCCATATCTAGGCGAGCATGTGAGCTACGGCCCGCGTCACCTAACGCGGGAGACTGCGCGCGCGTTCTGGAATCAGTCCGACCTGGACGGAGCCCTCGGACATCCCGACATCGTCCATTCTAACAATTTCTGGACGCCGGTTCAGGTCGCCTCCAGCCGGCTGATCTACACGCTTTATGATATTGGCTTCGCGGTCAATCCCGACTGGACCACCGAGGCCAACCGTATCGGATGCTTCGACGGTGTGTTCCGTTCGTCCGTGACGGCCGACTGGGTGGTGGCCATATCAGAATGTTCCCGCGGGCACTATCTCAAGCTCTTTCCGCATTTCCCAAGCGACCGCGTGCGCGTCGTCTATCCCTGCTCTCGCTTCGATGATTCAACTCAGCAGCAGGGTTCGCCGCCTGCCGCAATGAAGCGCTTCGGCGCCGGCGAATTCTGGCTAAGCGTGGGCACGATCGAACCTCGAAAAAACCAACGGCTGCTGGTACAGGCCTATGCGCGATATCTTGAGGCCGGCGGACGCCCGATCCCGCTGGTGCTGGCCGGCGGCAAAGGCTGGCTCATGGACGATTTTCACGGATATCTAGCGAAACTCGGAATTTCCAACTGTGTCATCCTGACTGGCTATATCACCGACAACGAGTTGATCTGGTTGTATCGCAATTGCTATGCCAGCCTTTATCCATCCGTGTTCGAGGGGTTCGGATTGCCGGTGCTGGAGGGCATGCAGTTCGGCGCGCCAACATTATCCTCGAACGCGACCTCGATGCCAGAGGTGGCGGGCGACGCCGCCATCCTGCTCACGCCGCACGATCCGGAGGCCTGGACACAAGCCATGCTCGACGTCGTATCGGATCAGGACAAACGACATCGACTGGGTATCGCCGCACGAGCGCGCGCGAAGAACTTCAATTGGGAACGCAGCGCCGCCTCGATGCTTGCGATCTACGAAGAAGCCACGCGTTCGCCGAAGCGGGCGAGCATGAGCCAAACCAGGTCCCATATGAGCGATCCGCTCGAGTCGAGAATGTAGGCTGATGTCCAAGAACGACAGGATTTTCGTCGCCGGTCACCGCGGAATGGTTGGTTCAGCAATCGTGCGCAAGCTACAAGAGCACGGTTATGCGAATATCGTCGTCCGCGCCCACGACGAACTCGACCTCGTGCAGCAAGCCGACGTCAAGACGTTCTTTGCCAAAGAGCGGATCGACCAAGTGTACATGGCCGCAGCGAAGGTCGGTGGCATTCTCGCCAACAACAACTATCCAGCTGAATTCATCTACGAGAACCTGATGGTCGAGGCCAACGTCGTCCATGAAGCGTGGCGAGCCGGCGTCAAGAAACTGCTGTTTCTAGGGTCAAGCTGCATCTACCCGCGACTAGCGCCGCAGCCGATGGCGGAAAACATGCTGCTGACGGGCGTGCTGGAGCCCACCAACGAACCCTATGCCATTGCGAAGATCGCAGGCGTCAAGATCTGCGAATCCTATAATCGCCAATACGGGACCGACTACCGCAGCGTGATGCCCACCAACCTTTACGGGCCGGGAGACAACTATCACTCCGAAAACAGCCACGTCATTCCCGGCCTGATCCGGCGGTTTCATGAGGCGAAGCAGAACGCCGCCCCTGAAGTGCTGATCTGGGGAACGGGCGCACCAATGCGCGAATTCCTTTATGTGGACGACATGGCGGAGGCCTGTCTGCACATCATGGAGCTTGATCCGGACAGCTACGCGCGCAATACCCAGCCTATGCTGTCGCACATCAATATCGGCACCGGCGAGGACCTCTCGATTCGGGATCTCGCCAAAACCATCGGCGAGGTCGTCGGTTATCAGGGACGCATCGCCTTCGACACCACCAAGCCGGACGGAACGCCCCGCAAGCTGATGGATGTCGGGCGCATGAAAAGCCTGGGTTGGCGACCAAAGGTCGGTCTTCGCGATGGGCTGGGCCTTGCCTACTCCGATTTCCTAGCGAGCCTAAGGCGCTGACGATGGCGACACCGCCCATCGTCACGATCGCAGTCCCTTCCTACAATCAAGGTCGCTTCCTCCAGGATGCCCTGACTTCCATTTTTGACCAGGACATGTCGGTTGAAGTCTTCGTTGCCGATGCTGGATCGACCGACGGGTCAGTCGATGTCATCAAGTCATTCGAAAGCCGGCTCGCCGGCTGGCGCAGCCACTCCGATCGCGGCCAGGCTGCGGCCATTAACGAAGGCATCACCAGGGGCCGTGCACCCTATGTCGCCTGGCTCAACAGCGACGACACGCTGCTCGGCGGCGGACTGAAACGCTTGGTAGATGCGCTGGAGCGACAGCCGGACGCGCCGGCAGCTTATGGCAAGGTGTGGAATTACGTCGAGGCAACGGGGGCGAAGCAGCCGATGTGGGTCGAGCCGTTCAGCGAACGCCGCCTCGCCTTGCGGTGCATCATCTCGCAGCCGGGAACGTTGATGAGACGCAGCGCATGGGAAGCCGTTGGCGGCCTCGACGACAGCCTGCGGATGGCGATCGACTACGATCTGTGGTGGCGGCTGTACAAGAATTTTGCGCCGCTGGAATTCGTCGATGAATTTGTCGCGCTCAATCGCGACCACGCGGACACCAAGACCAACACCCAGCGGCAGTTGCACTACCGCGAAGCCATGGCAATCGTCCGCAAATATCATGGACACGTGCCGCTGAAGTGGTGGCTGGCGCAGCCCTACGCGGTATGGCTGAAAGCCGTCGCCAACCGATTGCATGCCTCCTAGTCTAGCCGACGGCCTTATTCTGGAAGGCGATCGGTGCGGGGGGTGTAAAGACGACGTCGAAATGGGAATCCGGAAGCAGGTCTGCTTCTCGAGCGGCAAGCCGTACTGCTCGGGCGTTCCCCTGACACTTCGGATAGCGACGATTGCGGCACGACCACCAAGATTGAGGGCTCCCGCGCGTAGCTAATGCGCTCAGAGAAGAGCGCCTCGCCGAGCGCGACACCGTGGAAAAACCGTAGCGCACAGACGATCTGGTTTCTCTCCGGTATGAGAGATGCCGGTCGAGACAGATGCACCTGAGCCGCGAGTGGGGACCGCTAGGCCGCGATTAGTGGTGGTCGGATCGATCATTCGGACTTGTCCAATAAAAAGGCCGCCTGGAGACAACCTTGGCAGGGGGGAATTGATGTTTTTTCGAGGGGTGACGGCTTTACGCGGTCAGGTTGTACGGATAGGTTCGACCCCACGGAGCCCGTCCAATGACCCCTGCAATCGCAATCGCTTTTCTTGCCATCGTGGCCGGTGGCGTTCTTTTCATGAACATTGGGGATTGGTAGGCGATTCGGGACGGAACTTGGCATTATCACCGGTCGGGATGGAGACGGTTAGGCGAGGACGGCAGGTGGCAGTATCGGAGAAAATCCACTCAAGAGCGCGACCGCGATATTCTCGATAAGCATTGGTAGATTT
Source organism: Bradyrhizobium sp. (assembly GCA_028290305.1). The sequence continues at coordinate 4,147 of JAQGKC010000453.1, read as the reverse complement.
AATCCCACGGGTATTCTGGTGAAATCTGAATTTAGTGGTGTTGCGATTTGCCTATTCGCCGTCTGCGTTTTCATAGCGGCCGGTCTTATTCCTATCTCAGGAAATCTATTCTACAATTGTGGTGAGGTCCCACATGCGGCGAGAATGGCGATTAGCGCCCAGCGCGGCCTATTGAATGGCGACTTTCCGCTCAGATACACCAACGACTTCGATGTCGTCCTGCAGCCTATATTTCTCTACTACACTTCGATCTTCTATGGTGCAGCCGGACTGGTCCAGATCGCGATCGGGCTAGCTCCCTACACAACCATCCTGGTTTCAATCGCAACCATCGCTCTACTGACGACACTCGGCATATACGCGACAATCCGGCAACTCGGCGGCGATCCCGTTTCGTCGGGTCTAGCCGCATCGACGCTGCCGTTCTCTCCCTATTTTCTGACCGATGTATTTACTCGCGGCGCCTATGCCGAACTCACCGCATGGGCTGCGATCCCATGGGTGATCTGGTTTTTCATCAGGTTTTGCTCTGAACCCGCGGTTAAGAACGCCCTCGGCTTGATTTTGACCTCGGCACTTCTCATCGCCTGCCACAAAATATTTTTCCCGTGGACGCTAGTTTGGCTCACTCTAATCGGCCTGGTGGTATTCGGATGGATGAACATCATCCGAATATCTCCGCAGCTCATCCTCTGCTTGCTATCGGCGCTTTCGCTGACCGCGCCTTATTGGGCGAACACCATGCTACTGGGCAGCGATCTCGCTATCTTGGAATCAGCTAAAACTGTCGGTTTCCAATATCTAACGGAAAATCTAAATGTTCTCTGGCCACTGACTTATACCGACGCTTCTCTATCGCCACAGTACAGCAGCTTTAGCCTTCAACTTGGACCCGTCGTCGTTGTTGGTGTGGCCGCAGGGCTGATCTGCTTTCGAACAACGACTATCTTTGCCGTAGCTCTGGCAACCTTGCTGGCTACGCTCTTTGCATGCTCGTTATTGGGCGTGGTTCGGGTATGGGCATTCTTGCCCGTGCAACTTACTGCGATCCAATACCCCTATCGATTATTGCTATTCGCTACGACGTTCGGGGTCATAACATCAGGATTGGCGATGGCGGCCGCTCGCCGTTTTTCTGGCGTACTGACCTATGGGGTCTTCGGAATGTTGTTCGCTCTTCAGGTTTATAGCTTTTGGTGGGTGCCAAAAACCGTCATTCCTACCACCTACATCGACTCAATGACATCAACCGATAGCCGTGACTACGTAGAATTGAACACTCCAAATGAGTTGAAAAATGCTTTGATCGTAAAGCGGTCATCTATCTACGCGAGCGGAAATTTTGCAACCGCGTCGATCAGCGCGCCCGAGGAAACGCCCGCAGTACTCCCCGTCCAATTTAGCAGATTTCTCACTGTTTTTATCAATGGACAGATTGTTAAATCGTTGAATTACGAAGGGCTAGTTTCGATTTCGCTCCGAAAAGGTACATCGGAAATCTATCTCAGGCGCGACGAGCCAGTCAGCTTTCTGGCAAGTTCGAGCATAGCGGCAGCGTTATTTGTATTACTAATTATGATCACGCGACGTAGATCAGCTCAGGCAGATATTATATTGGTAGATCAGAATTAACGCTATTAGACGGCAGGCTGATCATGGACAAGTTCTATCTAAGACAGATGCAACGCTTCGTTGACAAGGGAGGCCAGCTTACACACGAACAGGGGCCTTTGCTTCTCGATGAATTTCTTAAGCAAGGCGGAAAACTGTCTCACGAGGACAGCGTGATGTTGCTGCAAAAACTTAGCGCGCTTCTTAAAAATCGGAAGCTACCGCCATTGCGGGCGGTTTAACTAATTCGTCTTTTCTAGAACGGCGCTGCTGTACAGCCGCCAGCGGTAGTCCAAGTTCCCACTCTTGGATTATACCCGATGACGCAGTTTGCCGTTGTAAAGCCACTCCCTATGGATATGGGTGTGTTCGTTCCGGCATTGGGTAAAGGCAATCTCCAAGTTTCCGCTGCCACAGACCCCGAAACCCTGCCATCTCAAATCCGCCAGCGTACCCAAAATCGAATCTCAATCAACGCCCTAGCCGTTGTTCACGGACGGTTAATTATTATTGGGAGTCGACCTAATTTTCCCGCGTAAGAGGCAACATGTCAGACTTCAATATGCGGGACATTTTATTGGATAAAGCCTCGCGCGCCGACATGGCCGTTACCTGCCGGGATTGCGATCTGTTACCGAAGAACCCCGACTGGGGGACCGTCATTTCGTTTGTAGTCAAGCCCGTGCAGATCATGCACAACGGTTTACGCGTGGTGGCAGGTGGTTCCTATGGCGACTGGAGGACCGGAATCATCGAGAGGCTCGGCGGACATCATGAAGGGGTTGTATTGGCTAACGCAGCCCTACGCGGTTTGGCTGAAAGCCGTTGCGAACGCGTCCCAACGCTCCTGAAACCGACAGAGCCCCGATTTTGCTCAACGCATAACGGGAGCTCTGGTCTTCTTCGATCCGCTTAGAGCTTGAAGCCGGCGCCGATCGCGTCGTCCGCGAACATCTTCACGGTCTCAAGCGAATAGTCGTCGAGGTTCTTTCCGACCAGCGAGAGCTTCTTCAGGATGTCATTGGTCACGGTAATGACCTGACATCCGATCGAGTCGGCGTGGAAGATGTTCAGCAGTTCGCGCGGGCTCGCCCAAATCAGTTCGGAAGCCGGCGCCATCTTCAGCAATTCGACGGCCGCCGCCATCATCGGCAGCGGATCCTGGCCGGTATCGGCGACACGGCCGGCGAACACTGACACATAGCTCGGCACGTTGGGATCGAGCGCGGCAACGACGTCGCGCACCTGGGTCAACGTCATCAGCGCGGTGACATTCAGCTTGACCTTCTCGGCAGCCAGCTTTTGGATCAGCTTGTAGCTGGTTTCCCGCTTGGTATTCATCACGGGAATCTTGACATAGACATTCTTGCCCCAGCTCGCGATCTCCAGCGCCTGGCGCTCCATGTCCGTGAACTCGTCGGAGAACACTTCGAGCGAGATCGGACGATCCGGAATAGCCTTCAGGATGTCGAGAGAAAACGCCTTGTAGTCGGTGATTCCCGCCTTGCGCATAAGGGTCGGATTGGTGGTCAGACCCTTTACGAACGGCTTTGCATACATCTCCAACATGCCCGCCTTGTCGGCGCCGTCCGCGAATATCTTGACACTCAGTTCTTCAACTTTTTTCATGTTCGCTCTCGCTTTCTATGATTGCCAGAGCTTCATGCGTTGAAGAAACTCTGTAGTCGTAACGTGTCGGCGGCGGCTCGCTGTAGGCGCGATCGATAAAGATGGTCCGGCTTCCGGCGGCGATTCCGGCTTCGATATCGTTGCGACGATCTCCGATCATGTAGCTGCGCGCCAGATCGATGTCGAATTCGGCGGCTCCGGCCAACAGCATCCCCGGCCGGGGCTTCCGGCAATTGCAGCCGTCGCTATTGTCGTGGAAGCACACCGTGACCCGATCGATTGCAGCTATCTCGCGCGCGATCAAATCGTTGATCTCTTCAACCATCTGTTTCGACGTCGTTCCGCGTGCCACGTCAGGTTGGTTCGTCACAACAATCAGGACGAAACCAAGTTCCTTCAGTCGCTGGAGCTGCTCGCGCAGTCCTGGATAGACCTCGACATCCTCGACCCGTGCCGGCGGGTACGGCTTGCCCTCGCGAACCAGCGGACGATTCAAAACCCCGTCGCGATCCAGAAAGATCGCCCTCGATTTCATCTGGCCGGGCTCACGGTCCCGACCGCGGATTCCCACTTGGTCTGATTGGCCTTCAGCTTCGGGTGCGAGACCAGCAAATGCCAAACCACCGCCTGAAACGCCTCGGAATGCGGCGTGACGTTTTCCGGATTGACAGTCGGCACGATCACACAGGCGTCGGCGACCTGCGCGGTGTAACCGCCGTCACGTCCGACCACACCCATGATCTTCGCGCCGACCTTCTTCGAGTGCTGCAAGGCCATCACGAGATTGGGACTGATGTTTTTTTCAAGATTGCCGCCGCCTACCGAGAAAATGAAGATCGCGTCTTTGGCGAGCAACTTACTGATCTTCAGCCATTCAACGAAGATCGTGGCCCAGCCCTCGTCATTC
>JAQGKC010000449.1 GCA_028290305.1 Bradyrhizobium sp. | reverse complement strand
CAGATGCGCGACGCCGCGATCGCCGAGCGCCGCGCGGCAGGCGCGGTTTCCGACGATGACGGCGTGCTCCGGCCCGGTCACCTCCTCGTTATAGAGCGCGACGCCTTGCATCAGCCTCACGGTATCGACGCTCTGCTGATAGCGGACGCCGGTGAGATCGTGGAAGGTCAGGCCGGTCAGGGCCACAACTGGCGCGCCATCGAACGCCGCATCGTAAAGCCCGTTGAGCAGGTCGATTGCGCCGGGGCCGGTCGTACCGACGCAGACGCCGAGCCTGCCGGTATGCTTGGCAAAGCCAGATGCCATGAAGGCGGCGGCCTCCTCATGGCGCACGCCGATGTAACGGATACGGTCGGAGCGCTTGCGCAACGCCTCGATGATCGAATTGATCCCGTCGCCGACGATGCCGAAGGCATGGGTTGCGCCCCAGGCGATCACAGTCTCCACCAGGATGTCGGCGGTGTTTTCGTCATTGTCAAATCCCGGCATCGGCTGCGGTGATATCGACGATTCCGTTTCGGCGGGCGGCGTGGCTGCCCTGACCGTCGCATTGGTACCCGCAAGGGCGAGGCCGGTAGCCGCAGCAGAAATGAAATCTCGCCGATCAAGGCTGCTGGTTCCTGGCATCGCATGGCTCCTTCGATGATCGGGACTCTCGTGAGGCGAAGAACCTTCTTCAGAGCGTGAGGTTGCTATTTTGCCGAAAGCTGAGGGCACGCTTTCGTGACCGTAGGAACCTTGGGCGCGAGCCGGCGTTCGCGCCGAGGAGCCCGCCATGAATTTGAGCCCGCCATGAATTTTCCAAGTCGACGAACCCTTCTCGCCGCCGCAGCCGCCCTCGGTGCGACGGCAGCCGCTTCCGCCCAGCAAGGCAGCAACGAGCCCGTGATCGGCAACAAAGGGGCGCCGATCATGGGTCCGCGAAACCCTGAACGAGAGCAGCAGAACCCCGACATTCTGCGGCCGCCATCGACCGACCATGGTTCGCTGCCGAACCTGAAATTCTCGTTTGCGGACGCGCATGTGAAGATGCGCGAAGGCGGTTGGTCCCGCGAGGTGACGAAGCGCGAGCTTCAGATCTCTGCCACGATGGCTGGCGTCAACATGCGTCTCAAGTCCGGCGGCGTGCGCGAGCTGCATTGGCACAAGCAGGCCGAATGGGCCTTCATGCTGGCCGGCAAGGCACGCATCACCGCCGTCGACAATGACGGCCATAACTTCATTGCCGACGTCGGTCCTGGCGACCTCTGGTATTTTCCCTCCGGAATTCCACACGCGATCCAGGGCCTGCCGGACGACGGCTGCGAGTTTCTGCTCGCTTTTCCGGATGGTGAATTCTCCGAGGACAGTACCTTTGCGATATCAGACCTGTTCGCTCACAATGATCGGGGCGTGCTGGCGAAAAACCTCGGCCTGGACGTCAAGGCCCTCGCTCGCATTCCGAAAGAGGAGCTCTTCATCTTCCAGGCCGACCCACCGCCGCCGCTGCTGCACGCGGACGCGGTCAGCGATCCACTCGGCGCCGTGCCGCTCGATATGGTCTTCAGGTTGATGGACCAACCACCGAAACAGTCGCCCGGCGGCAACGTGCGTATTGCCGACACTCGCAATTTTCCGATTTCGACCGACGTGGCCGCCGCCCTCGTCGAAGTCAATCCCGGCCACATGCGGGAGCTGCACTGGCATCCGAACGCGGATGAATGGCAATACTACATCTCCGGCAAGGCAAGAATGACGGTGTTCGCCGCCGAAGCAAGAGCTCGAACGTTCGACTATCAGGCCGGCGATGTCGGCTACGTGCCGGTGTCGATGAGCCATTTCATCGAGAACGTCGGCGACGAGCCGCTGCGCTTCCTCGAGTTGTTCAAATCGCCACGCTTCATCGACGTTTCGCTGGCGCAGTGGATGGCGCTCACGCCACATGAGCTGGTCGAGGCGCATTTGAAGATCGATCGCGCAGTTCTCGAGGGTCTGCGCAAGGACAAGCAGCCGGTGGTATAGGAAACGAAGGAAAGGCCGACCCCGGTCGGGCCTTTCCCCATACCGTCGTTACGATTTCGCCGTGCCCGGCTCCGCCATCTTCCGGTGCTGCTTGGCAAGGACACCCGCCGGCGTCACATTCGCCACCGACGACTGGATCTTGTTTTTCATGCCGGTGACGATATCGCCCTCACCGCGCATCATGGCATCGAAGCCGGCACGTGCGACTTCCGCCGCGTCATCCTTTTCTTCCGTACCCACCTTGGTGTCCATCATGTCGGCGCGCTTGAAAAACTCCGTCTCGGTCGCGCCTGGCATCAGGCAGGTGACGGTCAGTTCAGTGTCGCGCAGCTCCTCCCGCAGCGCAAATGAGAACGAATCCAGAAATGCCTTGCTGCCGTTGTAGACCGCCTGGAAGCTTCCCGGCATGAAGCCGGCGATTGATCCGGTGATCAGGATGCGCCCGGAATTGCGGCGCCGCATGTCGTTGCCGACCTTGTGGATCAAATAGACCGTGCCTGTGATGTTGGTATCGATCACCTTGCGGACCCTGTCGAATTCTTGGTCGAGGAAAGCACGGCCGAGGCCGCGGCCCGCATTGGCCATCAGGAGATCGACGGGCCGTCCGTTCGTTGCGTTGTAGAGCTTGTCCACGCCTTCAGTCGTGGACAGATCCGCCCGCACGGATTCAATCTTTCCGCCGCCACCCTCGGCCCGAAGCTCGTCGGCGGCACGTTCAATTTCGAGTTCATCGGCCGCGATCAGAACATCAAATCCTTCGCGGATACAGCAACGGGCAAGCTCGAGGCCGATGCCCGTCGATGCTCCGGTGACGACGGCGAATGTCTCAGAAAGGGGCATGCGTGGTTCTCCTGGTCTTGTGCTTGGCCTGTCAATGACCGGCACAACCGGATGTTCCTATTCGGCGTTTCACCGCCGAATAGGAACCACTATCGAACCCAACGTTAGTTGTAATGCATCCTGCAACACGTGGAGATCCATTCGATGAAAGCGCTCACCTGGCACGGCAAAGGCGACATCCGCTGCGAGACGGTGCCCGATCCCCAAATCCAGCACGGCCGGGATGCGATCATCAAGGTCACCGCGTGCGCGATCTGCGGTTCCGACCTGCATCTGTTCGACGGCATCATGCCGACGATGGAGAAAGGCGACGTGCTCGGTCACGAGACCATGGGCGAGGTCGTCGAAGTTGGAGCTGACAACAAGGCCTTGAAGGTCGGCGACCGCGTCGTGGTCCCCTTCACGATCTCCTGCGGTGAATGCTTCTTCTGCAAGCAAGGCTTCTATTCCGGCTGCGAGCGTTCCAACCCCAATGCCGAACAAGCCGAAAAGTTATGGGGACATTCGCCGGCCGGCCTGTTTGGCTACTCGCATATGCTGGGCGGCTTCGCCGGCGGACAGGCCGAATACATGCGCGTGCCCTACGCGGATATCGGACCGATCAAGGTTCCTGATGGTCTCAGCGACGAGCAGGTGCTTTTCCTGTCCGATATTTTTCCGACCGGCTACATGGCCGCCGAGTTCTGCGGCTTGAAGGGCGGCGAAACGGTCGCGATCTGGGGCTGCGGTCCTGTCGGGCAGATGGCGATCAGAAGCTCATTCCTTCTCGGCGCCGAGCGCGTGATTGCGATCGACACCGTGCCGGTGCGGTTGGCACTCGCGAGTGCCTCCGGCGCGATCACCCTCGATTTCAAAAAGGAAGAAATCTACGATCGCATCCAGGATTTGACGCACGGCCGAGGCGCGGATGCCTGCATCGACGCGGTCGGTACGGAACCCGACATCCGTTCCGGATTCGATGCTGTCGTGGACCGCATCAAGGCTGCGACTTATCTCGGCACCGACAGTCCGCATGTGCTGCGGCAGGCCATTCACTGCTGCCGGAATTTCGGCACGGTGTCGATCGTAGGCGTCTATGGCGGCTTCCTGGACAAGATCCCGATGGGCAGCGCGATCAATCGCGGCCTCACCTTCAGGATGGCGCAGACGCCGGTGCAGCATTACATGCCGAAACTGATGGAGCGGATCGAAAAGGGCGACATCGATCCCTCCTTCGTGATCTCGCATCGCGCCACTCTCGAAGAGGGGCCGGCTCTCTACAAAACGTTTCGGGCAAAGGAAGACGGCTGCATCAAGGTGGTCATGAAGCCGTTTGCGTAAAGGAGATGGCAGCCATGACCAAGGCCAAAGATGTCAAGAACGAGTTCGCAGGGACGACCAAGCGCCTGGCCGGCGAAATACTCGGCGACCAGAAGCTCCATGACCAAGGCAAAACGCAGGAGCAACAGGGCGACAAGGAAAACGAGGAAGCTGGAAAGCTCAAGCCGCTCGGCAATCTCGACCAGTTGACCTGAGTGTTGCTCCGGCCGGCACTGCGATCATGACCGAACCGAAGTCGAACTGGGCCTCGGCCGCCCAACTCGGGATTGTCAGCAGCAGCTTTTCGACCGTCGCAAGCCAGCTGTTTGCTGCGCGGCTGGGGCGAGATGCTTTCGTCGACTGGATGACGGTAGCGGCGATCCCGGTCCGCGATGGGGCGCTGAGCGTAGAACCCTCGTGGACCGCGGTGCTTGCCGGCATCGCGTTTCACCAATGGGCGGATTTTTCCTGGGCCGTGGTGTTTTTCGGCCTGTTCGGCCGCTGGACGGCCGCGCTTTCGCCGTTGCAGATTTTCCTTCTGGCCATTCCGTGGGCTGTGTTTTCGTCGGCCACCGAATGGTTCTTGCTGGTGCCGTTAGTTCCCTTCTGGCAGCCGCTGTTCACGCTGCAACAGCCCTATTGGATCGGGCTTCTGGTACATATGGCGTCGGCCTCGATGTATCCGTTGTTCGCGTGGCTGCGGTGGCCGCTTGGTCACGCCGCCCAACAAGAGATGTCCGCATGGCCAAGGCGTGGGGTGCCGGCGGCCTGGCCGTCATCGGCATCCTTGCAGTGATTGCCTTGTCCGGCCGATTCGGCTGGGAGTGGCCATGGACGGGTCGCGATCGCGACGCCGACCAGACCTATATCCGCCACATGACGACGCACCACGTGCAGGGAATCGAGCTCGCGCGGCTCGGCGTGGAACGCGCCCACGATGCGCATCTTCAGGCCCTGGCGCGGCTGATGGCCGCAAGCCAGACCGGCGAGAACAGGATTTTTGACGGATGGTGGCGAAGCTGGTTCGTTCTTCCCATGCCGGAATGCACCGCACGAGAGCGCGCGGATATGCCCGGCTATCTCACGCCGGCCCAAATGCAGCAAGCCCGGTCAGCGCCGCCGGACGAATTCGACGGCCTCTTCGTCCAACTGATGACAATCCATCACGCCGGCGCGGTACGGATGGCCGATCAGGAATGGCATGGCCGCGGCGATCCGAGGCTGAGGATCATGGCCCATGCCATCCGCCATGAGCAACAAGGCGAGATCGCGCTGATGCATGGGCTTGAAGGTCTCGATGCGGTATCGACAGCCACGCGCAACATGTTTGCGGACCACGTCAACTGATCGCCGTCGCCTCAATCCTCGGATGTTCCGCCGTCACCCGCACCGGGATCGACTTCGCCGCCGGCGTCTTGCTCTTCTCCTCGTGATGCCAGAGCGGGAGCAACGGGTTGCATTCCGGATAGTAGCCGGCGATGCAGCCCTCGGGGAGGTCGTAACGCACCACCCGCAGTCCTTCGACCTTGCGGTCGACACCGTCATCGACGGCCGTTGACAGCGTCACCACGCTGCCCTCCTTCAATCCGAAACGATCGATGTCATTGGCATGCATCAGCACGACGTGCCTTGAGCCATATATGCCGCGGAATCGGTCGTCATAGCTGTAGACGGTGGTGTTGAACTGACCGTTGCTTCGCAGCGTGATGAGCTGGACGATGTCGCGGGCCTCCGGCGAGGTGTCGATGTCGGTCGCCAGCGATTTCGGCGTGATGAAATTCGCCTTGCCTGTCTTGGTCTTCCATTTGCGCTCGCGCGCGGCGAGCGGCCGGTGGAAACCGCCTGGCTTCCACATCCGCGCATTGAAATCGTGGAAGATCTCCGGATAGGTCGCCGCGATGGCATCGCGGACCTTGCTGTAGTCGGCGACCCAATCATCCCAGGGGATGGTCGATTTCGACGGCGCAGCAGCTTTCGCGAGCTCTGCGATGATCTTCGGCTCGGACAAGAGATGCGGACTCGCCGGCTGCACCTGCCCCCAGGATCCATGCATGCAGCCTGTCGAATCCTCCATCGCAACCGGCTGCCGGCCGCTCGCCTGCTCATCGATTTCGATCCGTCCGAGGCACGGCAGGATGTAGGAAATCTCGCCGTGCACGAGCGCGCTTCGATTGAGCTTGGTGAGGATGTTGACGGTCAGCCGCAGTTTGCGCCAGGCGGGCTGGACCTGCCCGTGATCCGGCACGGAGGAAACGAGATTACCACCGAGCATGACTACCGCCCGCACCGAACCCGCGATGATCTTCTCGCAGGCCTCCACGATATTGACGCCCTTCTTCTGGGGCACATCGATGCCGAACAAGGTCTTGATCTTGTCAGCCGGCACCATCCCCGGCTTCTCGGTAATGCCGACCGTGCGCTGTCCCTGGACGTTGGAATGACCGCGCACCGGGCAGATGCCGGCGCCCGGACGGCCGACATTGCCGCGCATCAAGGCGAGATTGACCATGGTCTGCACGGTCTCTGCGCCCTTCTCGTGTTGGGTGAGACCCATGCCGTAGATGAACATCACCGACTTGGCATGGGCGTAAACATAAGCCGCAGCTTCCAGCGCACCCCGCGTCAGCCCGGAACGTCGCTCGATGTCAGGCCATGCGCAGGCATCGACGGCCGCGGCGAATTCCTCGAAACCGTGGGTGTGCTCGCGAATGAAATCGCGATCTATGATCGTTTCGGCCGCATCCGCCTTCTTCTCGAGAGCGAACAGCGCTTTCGCAATTCCCATGATGGCCGCGGTGTCGCCGCCGCTCCTGACCTGATGATATTGCGAGGTGATGCGGGTCGACGAGCCGCTCAACATTTCGCTTGGAGATTGCGGATTGGTAAATTCGACAAGCCCGCGTTCCCGCAGCGGATTGAAGGTCACGATCGGCACGCCGCGCTTCGATGCCTCCTGCAGCTGATGCAGCATCCGTGGGCTCGAGGTGCCGACATTCTGGCCGAAGAAGAAGATGCAATCGGTCTTGGCGAAATCGTCGAGCGTGCAGGTGCCGACCGGCACGCCGATCGATTCCGGCAGCGCCACCGACGTCGTCTCGTGGCACATGTTGGAGCTGTCGGGCAGATTGTTGTTGCCATAAGCGCGCGCAAACAGACCATACATGAAGGCGGCTTCCAGGCACGCGCGTCCCGACGTGTAGAAGACGGCGCTGTCGGGATCGAGCGCCCGGAGTTCATTGCCAATCTCCCTGAAGGCGCTTTCCCAGCCGACGGGCACATACTTGTCCGTGGCGGCATCGTAGCGCATCGGGTGCGTCAGCCGTCCCGCGGCCTCCAGATGATGATCGTCCCAGCCTTCGAGCTGGGTCACGGTATGTTCCGCGAAGAACTCGGGCGTGACCCGCTTGTGCGTGATTTCCCACGTGGTCGCTTTCGCGCCGTTTTCGCAGAATTCGAACACCCGCGGATCCGCCGGTTTGGCCCAGGCGCAGCTCACGCACATGAAGCCATCGGGCTTGTTTTGCTTCAGCAGCACACGGGGACCGCGAAACGGCACGTGATCGCGTGTCAGGCTTCGTGCCAGCGAGCGCACCGATCCCCAGCCGCCGGACGGGTGATCGTAGGCTCTGACTTCGAGTCCGTCACTCAGCTTGCGTTTGGTTGCCATGATGACCTCTCGGAAAGATCGCGCTGCGCGAATATCAAAGGCGCCCGCTCGCGCGAGAGCGCGCAGAGCGTAAGGCCCGCCGCCTTCGCGGTTCGGATCGCCAGCGCCGTCGGCGCTGAGGCTGAGACGAGGGCCGGAAAGCCCGCCGCGATCGCCTTCTGAACCATCTCGAACGAGCAGCGGCTGGTGATCAGGCAAAAACCATCTGCCCTGCCGAAACGGCCGCGCAGCCCAGCGCCCACCAGTTTATCGAGCGCGTTATGTCGTCCGACGTCTTCCCGCGCTGTCACGATCACGCCATCGGAGCTGACCCATGCCGCCGCGTGTGCGCCGCGGGTCAATCGGCTCAACGGCTGCCATTGGCGCAAACGATCGAAAGCGGCGGTGATCGCGTTTACGCTGGGTGGCTGAACCGCTCGCACCCGCGCAGCCGGTCGACGCACATCCTCGAGGTCCTCTACCCCGCAAAGGCCGCAACTGGTATTTCCGCGCAACAGACGAATGCGCCGTCCCGCCAGATAGCGGTGCAAGCTGGCGCCGCGAAGCGAGACATCGACAGCAATACCGTCCCCATCGTCAGATATCGAAATTGCGTCGATGTCGGAGATTCCATCGATCACACCTTCGGCGAGAGAGAAGCCGAACGCGAAATCCTCGAGATCGGCTGGCGTCGCCATCATCACGCCATGCGGAAAGCCGTTGTAGCGGAAGGCAACCGCTGCTTCTTCAACGCAATCGAATGACCGGCTTTCGTTTGCGCGACCAAGCACGGTCGCGCTCACCGGACATGAAATATTAGCGGAATGGGGGAGCAGCGGCATCGTGGAAACTCGCGTCATCCATGAACTAAGTGTCCGCGGCGACGATCGTTCCTGTCGAATTGACCGGCTCGACGGCCAAGATTGGAACCATCCTCAAAGCCCTGAATTAGGCGTTTAGATTAGGCTGGGCTCGAAACGGTTTCCATGCGGATCGCTGTCATGCTTGCTAGCTTCGCGACCGCTCTGGCGGGGTGCCAGCGGGAAGAGCGAGAACTTCGGCTCGATCCTCCGGTGGCGGCTGCGCTCGATCAGGTCTCGCTGATGCCGAACGCCATCAGCGGCGCGCCGCCTGAAGTCTATTTCGCCCTCGACCGACCCTACGAGACCAACGCCTACAACCTCAGCCAGGGCAAGCGGCTGTATTCCTGGTTCGGCTGCAAGGCTTGTCACGCCGACGGCCGTGGCGGAATCGGTCCGGCCTTTCTCGACGGCTGGTGGTACTACGGCCCGGAGATGGTCTCCATCTTTGCTTCCATCCGCGACGGCCGGCCGCATGGCATGCCTGCGTTTCGCGACAGGATGACGACGGACCAGATCTGGCAGCTCGCCGGATATGTGCAGACGATCGGCGCCTATTCGGCCAAGACGGCGGCCCCGAGCCGCGATGACGACAAACAGACCCGGCCGTCCGAAAACCGTGCACCAGCCGTAAAACTGTTCGATCAGGGCCCTACTCCCGTTCATCCGGATCAAGGACCCACGCCGTGAGGTCCTGCTTAACGCGGTTGTTGTCGTTGCTGAGCTGCATCCTGACCACGGGCTGCACCGGCTGGCAATCCGCGATGGATGCGCATGGCACGTCAGCGATCAGCCTGAAGCAACTCATCATCCTGATCGTAGCCGCCTGTTCCCTGGTATGGACGCTGGTCATGGTCGCGTTGATCGCCGCACTATGGCGCAGCCGGCAGGCGCGGACGCAGCCCACCGGTATCGACCCGCATGTCGAGGACCGCATGTCACAGGCGGTGCTGAGTGCGACCATTATCACAGCGTTTGTGATCGGTGGCTTCACGTTGGCAAGCTTCTTCACCACGCGCGCGCTCGGCATCGCGGGCCGCGATGATCTCACCATCAAGGTCCGCGGCTCGCAATGGTGGTGGAACGTCGAATATCTCGACCCGCAGCCCGGGAAGAGCTTCCAGACCGCCAACGAGATACACATCCCGGTCGGGCGCAACATACGCCTCCAGCTCGAAGGCGACGACGTCATCCATTCCTTCTGGGTGCCGAGCCTTGCCGGGAAGCAGGATCTCATTCCGGGACGTCCCAACGAGCTCACCGTCAACGCGGAACATGCAGGCATCTATCGCGGCCAGTGTGCCGAGTTTTGTGGCCTGCAGCACGCGCATATGGCTTTCCTGGTGATCGCGGACACCAAGGAAGAATTTGACAAATGGGCGGACGCGCAACGGCAACCGGCCGCGACCATGTCCGATGAAGACGTCGCAGCCGGACGTGATGCGTTTCTCGCGAAAGCCTGCGCGTCGTGCCACACCATCCGCGGCACTCCGGCCTCGGGCACGACGGGGCCCGATCTCACCCACGTCGGCAGCCGCAAAACCATTGCCGCGGGCCTGTTCGAGACCACCCGTGGCTCGCTCGCGGCGTGGATCGCTGATCCGCAGACGCTCAAGCCCGGCAACAACATGCCGATGGTGCCGCTTACGGCAGACGAACTGCGATCCGTCTCCGCTTACATGGCGAGCCTGAAATGATGGAGACCGTGATCAGGCCCGACACGTGCGACGATGAACTCGACCGCCCATTGCTCGAACGAGCCCTGACGGAGACGTGGAAGACCCCGGATGGCTTCTGGGGCGCTCTCTCGACGGTGGATCACAAGATCATCGGCAAGCGCTACATCTTCACGGCCTTTGTCTTTCTGGCGCTCGGCGGCATCCTCGCGGCCCTGATGCGCATCCAGTTGGCGCAGCCGGAAGCGCGTCTCCTCAGCGCGGACCGCTACAACCAGATTTTCACGATGCATGGCGCAAACATGATGTTCCTGTTCGCCGTGCCGGTGATGGAAGCGATGGCGGTCTATCTGGTGCCGCTGATGGTCGGCACGCGCAACATCGCCTTTCCGCGGCTGAATGCCTTCTCCTACTGGATCTATCTCGCCGGCGGGTTGCTCTTGTGGATCGCGTTCGCGCTCGATATGGGGCCGGATGTCGGCTGGTTCGCCTATGTGCCGCTGTCCGGCCCGCAATACGGGGCGGGCAAGCGCGCCGATATCTGGGCGCAGATGATCACCTTCACCGAGCTCTCGGCGCTTGCCGTATCCGTCGAGCTTGTCGTGACCATCTTCAAGCAGCGCGCTCCGGGGATGAGCCTCGACCGGATTCCACTGTTCGTCTGGGCGATGCTGGTCACCTCGTTCCTGGTGATCATGGCGATGCCGGCCATCATGATCGCGAGCACCACGCTCATCCTCGACCGGCTGGTCGGCACGCATTTTTACAATCCGGCGGAGGGCGGCGACGTGCTGCTGTGGCAGCATCTGTTCTGGTTCTTCGGCCATCCCGAGGTCTACATCATCTTCCTGCCGGCGGTCGGGATGGTTTCGACCATGATCGCGACCTTCGCGCGCCGCCCGGTGTTCGGCTATCTGGCGCTGGTGATGGCGTTGATCGCCACCGGCATCCTGGCGTTCGGGCTCTGGGTCCACCACATGTTCGTGACGGGGCTGCCGCGGCTCGGCGAGAGCTTCTTCACCGCTTCCAGCATGGCGATTGCCGTTCCGGCCGGCATTCAGATTTTTTGCTGGCTGGCAACGCTCTGGGACGGCAAGCCGGTATTCAAGACTCCGCTGCTCTTCATCATCGGCTTCATCATCACGTTCGTCATCGGCGGCCTCACCGGCGTGATGGTGGCCTCCGTTCCGTTCGACACCCAGGTGCACGATACCTATTTCGTGGTCGCACACTTTCATTATGTGCTGATTGGCGGCGCGGTCTTTCCGTTGATCGGGGCGATCTACTATTGGCTTCCGAAAATCACCGGCCGGATGATGAGCGAACGCATCGGCCGATGGGTGTTCGGACTGATCTTCGCAGGCTTCCACCTGACATTCTTTCCGATGCACATTCTCGGGCTCGAGGGCATGCCGCGGCGCATCTATACCTATCAGCCCGATCTCCCCTGGCACCATCTCAACCTCTTCGTCAGCGCCAGCTCCGCGATCCTTGTCGCGGGATTTCTCCTGTTCTTCTTTGATGCGGTCCGCAGCACGCACGATGGATTGCCGGCAGGGCCCGACCCCTGGGATGCGCCGACCTTGGAATGGGCGACGTCATCGCCGCCGCCGAGCTACAACTTTGTGCACATTCCCGTGGTGAATGGAGCCAATCCGCTTTGGGAGCAACCAGAGGAGCTTTTGGTCGCGAGTGGGTTGCGCGTCGATCGCCGCGAGCTGGTCGTGACCTCGATGGCCGCGGCCGAGCCTGAAGCGCGCGAAGCCTCGCCGCGCAATTCAATCTGGCCGTTCTGGGCGGCGATCGCAACGACCATCATGCTGATCTGGTCGATCTTCTCGCCCTGGGCGGTGGTGTGGGGCGCGATCCCGGTCGCCGTCACCCTGGTCGGCTGGTTCTGGCCGAAGGCCACGCCGGAGGACGAATCGTGAAAGAACGTGTTGCCGTCGATCTTTCAAGGCTGCCCCTGCACGGCATGGGACGAGCCAGCGTCACCTGGTGGGGGACAATGGCGTTCATGCTGATCGAGGGCACCGGATTTGCGCTCGTGATCGCCGTCTATCTCTACCTGATGAGTCTCGCCGCGACCTGGCCGATCGATTCCCCGCCGCCCGACTTGCTGCCCGGCACGTTCGTGACGCTGATCTTGATCGGAAGTGTCGTACCCAATCATCTGATCTCGCGCTGGGCCGAGCGACAGGATTTGCGCAAGGTGCGGATCAGCATGGTCGTGATGTCGCTGCTCGGCATCGCGCCACTGATCGTCCGCGCCTTCGAATTTCCGGCGCTACGCGTAAGCTGGGACACCAACGCCTACGGTTCGGTGATCTGGACGCTGCTCGGCCTGCACACCACGCATATCATCACGGACCTCGTCGATACGCTCGTGCTGGCGGCGCTGATGTTCACCCGCCACGGGCAAAACCTTCGCCGGTTCGGCGACGTGCAGGATAATGCGATGTATTGGAACTTTGTCGTGGCGACATGGCTTCCCATCTATGCCTGCATCTACTGGGTCCCGCGCCTATGATTTCACCGCGTACGAGAGCCCGTCTTGTGGCCTGGGCCGGCCTTTGGATCGCCGCCCTGCTCTGGGCTGTCAACACGCAACTCGGCCAGATCCTGCCGTATCTCGACTGCACAGAAGACGTCCGCATTTCCGCCGTTCTTTCGATGGCGCTTGCAATGCTTGCCCTGCTTGCCGGGTCGATGTCCTGGCGATCCTCGCGCACCGCCCGAGCCGGGTTCGGCTCGCCAGACGCGGTTCGCTTTGCTGCGGCAATCAGCGCCTTGTCTGCGCTGATTTTCGCTTTTGCATTGGCTCTGCAATCTATCGGCTCAATGGTGTTGACGGGATGCGAGCGCTGACTGTCATCATCGCAGTGCTATGGCTGTCGCCATCTGGTGTCCTGGCGCATGGCCGCGGCACGTCGGCGCCAAGCGCATCATGGACCTTCGATCCCTGGATCGTGGTCCCGCTGATCGCTTTTGGCTTGCTTCACCTCATCGGCACGTGTGTCCTTCATCGACGAAGTACGCAACGGCAACGCGGCTACCGGCCCGCAGCGCTTTATTGGGGCGGCTGGCTCAGCCTTGCCGGCAGCCTGGTGTCGCCGCTGCATTGGCTTGGGGAGCATCTGTTCACGTTCCACATGATCGAGCACGAGATCATCATGGCGATTTCCGCGCCGCTGCTGGTGCTGGCCAACCCCGTGGGTTCCCTGCTCTGGGGCTTGCCGCGCCGCATTCGGGTGCTTGCCGGCCATTCCATGCGGCACAAGGCCGTCAGGGTGTCCTGGAGATGGCTTAGTCACGGAAGCCATGCCACCCTGCTGCATGGCATTGCGATCTGGGCCTGGCATGCGCCTGTGCTGTTCGATGCCGCCGTCACCGACGTCGCGATCCATCGTCTCCAGCATCTCAGTTTTTTCCTCTCCGCCCTGCTGTTCTGGTGGTCGGTGTTCCGGCGCAGCGAAGCGGGCGCGGCCGCGTGGCACGTGTTCATCACCATGCTGCATACCAGTGTGCTCGGTGCGCTGATGGCGCTGGCGCCTCGCGTCTTGTATGGCGTCCAAACCGCGTCCGCCGCAACCTGGGGACTGACGCCGCTCGAGGATCAGCAGCTCGCCGGCGTCATCATGTGGGTGCCCGCCGGCACGGTGTATGCCGGCGCGGCGCTCGCGCTCGCCGCGATCTGGATCAAGCGGGCCGGCGGACGCACGAGGCATGGCGATGTGGCCGGCGCGATCTAGACGCCAGTGGCTTGCGGCGAGCGCGGCGCTCGGCGGTGTCGTCGTCGCGTCGGCGGCCGCTGCAACCTGGTCGGCTCGCCAACAGGCTGAGCGCATCGCTCGGACCATCACCGGCGGCGATCCCACGCAGGCGCCCGAGATCATGCGCCGCTACGGATGCGGCGGCTGTCACACGATTCCTGGCGGTCCCGGCGCCGACGGTCTGACGGGGCCGCCATTGTCCGGTGTCATCCACCGCGTCTATATAGGTGGCGTTGTGACCAACTCGCCGGATCGCCTCATCCAATGGATCGTCGAGCCTCAAAAGCTTTCACCGCGTTCGGCGATGCCGGCAACCGGGATAACGGAAGCCCAGGCGCGCGACGTGGCCGCCTATCTTTACGCGCAGTGAGATCGCTCATGGCCTTATCGCTCATGGCCTTATCGCTCATGGGCTTATCGCTCATGGCCTTGGCGTCGGCTGCGCCGGCAACGACTTGATGTAGGCTGCAATCGCGTCGCGGTCGCGGTCCGGCAGCATGGCTGTGTTGACGATGACGTCGCTCATCGACGAGCCGACGCGACCGTGGCTCGGCGTGTTGCCGCTCCTCAGCATCTCGGCGATATCCTGCTCCGACCAGTCGCCGATACGTGTCGGCGTGATGTTGGGATAGAAGCCGCTGCCTTCCGGATCGGGTCCCCCGGCAAACCGCGTCTTCGGCTTGATCCCGCCGAACAGGTCTCGGGTGGCGTGGCATTCGGCGCAATGGCCGAGGCTCTCGACCAGATACCGCCCGCGATTCCATTTCTCATCTCGTTGCGAATCCGGCTCGATCGGCGCAGGATCGAAAT
The DNA here is from genome assembly GCA_028290305.1 of Bradyrhizobium sp. Next base: position 7,067 of record JAQGKC010000449.1, on the reverse strand, counting down.
ACAAAGCTTTCCAAACCCCGACAAATCGCCGGATGCCAAAGATCGGATTGATGTCGTGTGCCGGCGCGCGGCCAGCCACCGCGGGAAGCGTCCGCAAATAGGCCATCAGGTCGACGACGTCGGCCGCGATCATGTGAGCATAGCTCGGATAAGGAAAAATCGGGTAGTAATGACTTCCATCGGGCGAGACGCCACGCAGCAACGCGTTGGCGAGGTCGACAGCCCGCCAATTCCCGATTCCGTCTCGTAAATCGGGCGAGATGTTCGGGACCCGAAACGTGCCGAACGGCGAGGCAAGGGCAAGTCCGCCGCCAAGACGGAGACGATCGGATTGCCCAGGCGAGGCGTGGCACGACGCGCAATCGCCGGCGGCAAACACCAGACGCCCCCGTTCGGGATCGCCTGCTCGATCAAATTGATTGCGTTCGGAACCCGAAATTGGCTGCGGCGCGGTGATCCACCAGACGCCGCCGGCAACTACCGCCACTGAAACGACCAGCGTCAGCCAGAGATATCGGCGCATCGCCTGCCCGCGCGAAAATCAACCCGATCCGAAAACGCGGCTTGGTACTGGAACGTTCCTCCGCCACTTTTGCAAATTCTGCATGTCGACGCAGAGATGCGCGTCGCGGACAATTTCCTGCATCGGACGCTCATGCTTTCTTTTCGAAGCAGGCCCATTTCGAAACAGGCACATTTCGAAGCAGGCAAAGAGCCGGCCAGCTTCACGACGCTTTCCAGGCGCAAGTCGGGTATCAAGTCGGCCAACGAACAATGGCTCCTGGAGTTCCTAACAGCTCTGGCGTGGCTTATCCAACGTGACGTGCCGGAGGTAAGTAGGAACGTTAGCGCTGCATCCGGCATTGGTCGATTCAAAACCACAAGATCATGGCGCTCTATTCGGGCCCGCGCCGCATGCGCTTCGGCGCAACGCCAGTCCGACGTCAGTCCATGAGATCGCCAAGCACGCTGAATGAGCTCAACAATGCAAAAGGGTTTCGTGTTCACCAAACTGGCGGATCGGATGGCGAGCATCGCCGAGTTGTCAGACGGCGACCTCGAACTTCTCGCCGCCATGCCGTTCACGATCAGTCATTTTGCGTCACATGACCAACTCCTCCGGAAGTCGGATCAACCCTCGCACTGCCGCCTGGTGCTGCAAGGCTATCTCTGCTGGAAAGACGGAAATGATGGCCAAATCACTTCGATCTACGTACCCGGAGACATCCCCGATCTTCATACGATGATCGCACCGAAGCTCGATGCCCATCTGACTGCACTCGGACCGGCTGTGGTAGCGGCGGTACCGCATGCATTCTTCCAGGAAATATCGTCGCGATCGCCCAACCTGGATCACGCACTTCAGCTCCTCGGCCTCGCCGACACAGCTTGCTTGCGGAACTGGATCATCAACCTCGGAAGCCGGGATTCCCTCACCCGCGTGGCGCATCTGATTTGCGAAATCACCACGCGGCTTCGGGCCGTTGGCCTCGCGACAGACGACCGCTTTCCCTCGCCTTTCACCCAATCCGACCTGGCCTCCGCCTGTGCGATCTCGGCCGTGCACGCCAACCGGATCATCCAGGAGCTGCGACGCAGGCAAGTCCTGATGTGGCAGTCCCGGACCATCACGATCAGCGACTGGCAGGCTCTTTGCCGCATCGCCTGTTTTGAACCCGATTATCTCGGATTACGCAGTCTCGGCGCATCCGCGCGTCATCGGTCGCAACCTATCTCCTTGGCCGAAGTATCAGAGCTCTCGATTTTGCGCTGAGGACGACCCTTCCTGGGGTTGAGCGCAGGCCTGAGCCGTCAAGATGATTCTGGAGAAGGGCGCTTAGCCTCTTAGAAGTCCAAGAGCGTTAGGAGCAGTTCAATGCTGGGATTCAAGGACGATGACGATGCCGGTCGGTTCGGGTTCGTGCGGCCTCAGACTCGTCAAGGTCGCATCACTCCAACTGGCAAGGCTGACGACCTCACCCGCTTGACCCTCGACTTCCGGCGTTTCGGCGGGCTCCAGGACGTTGAGACCCTCGCGGTCGAGGAAGAACGTGTGATCTCCAAACAAGGTGTTCAGTTCGGGAACCACTGGATGGGTATCAGGAAGAACCTCGGCATCGAATTGGCTCAAGGTCCGCTTCACCTGTGTCGCATTCAGCTTCATGGCCTCTACTCCTGTTTTTGCCTGCCGTTTTTTGCCTGCTGTTCCGCTGCGCCCTCGGCCCGGACGCGACAGCTTCCTCAGCCCCATTTCCTTTGGAATGATCGGGTCCTTGGAAAGATCAGGCCAAGGTAACGTTCCAGGACGCTGAGAAGTTTCCTCAGCTCCTCGCCGATCCGAAGTTGCTCTCGCTCCTCTCCCGGAAAGGGTGGAACTCGCTCAGGTGTCACCCAAGCCGTTGGAACGCAGGATCTCGGGAACGTAGGATCTCGACAGAAGCCAGCAATGACGGATGATCGGTTCACCGGAACACGAAACGAGCTTTGCATGTCGACCTGTGTGCCCATCACATCACGTTACAAAACGCGGCCCTTCCCGAGGCGGTTCCCGGACAGGGATGGTGCAGGTTCCTGATCATCCTGAGGGGCACTGCGTGTCCGAGGACGACGCTCTCTCCGGTGGTCGAGCGACGGGATGCATGCGCGTCGCGGATGCGGCACTGATCGCCGTAAGCCCGCATCCGGCGGGTACCCAGGAGCGGATTCCCAAGAAAGCCGTCCAAAAAAAGCAATCCGTCCAACAAAAACGGCGCTGTTACCAGCGCCGTTTTGGTGCACCGAACGCGTGGAATCGCCCCACTTCGACTGGCGCTGGCGGGAGCGACCCGCTCTGGCTCTGCTGGCGTGGGTAGCCTGTCCGCGATCCACCAACAAGATTACGCCGCACCCAATTGAAGTCAATTGGAAAAGACCATCGCTCTTAGGCCAATGGTTATGACCAATCGTGCGGGCGTGCGGATGCGACGCGCTCCAATATTCGCACACCACATGCCCAACCTGACTCTAATTCAGCCGAGTCCAATGTTTGAGGAGCCACGCCGAAGGCGTTTTTCTGCTCGAGAATTCGGTTAATGACGTTTCGACAGCGGATCGCGCCGCAGGAAGATGGAAAGGCTGTCAAGAAATCATCATCACTTCACGACGCCTTCTCGTTCCAGATCGCCACCGACGATCAGGACGAGACCGACCAAAGGCGCCGATTGACCTCATGGCTCCATTGTATAGGAGCGGCCGGGTTCGAGCGCGTAGATGGTCAGAAAGCGGAGCGGGCGTTCCGGATCACAATTGCGAAAGAGGGTGTGTGGAATGTCGGCCCGATCCTGCAACGTCTCGCCTGCTCGATACTGTCGCGGATCGTCGCTGCCATAGGCTGACTCGGCAACACCTTCGATGATGAAGACCACTCCTCCAACGGGATGTCGGTGAAGCGGAGCTTCGCCACCGGCCGGGTAGCTCACTTCAACCACGACAAGTTCCCGGTGATCGCCGGGCAATGGAAGACGTTCGAGAACCTTGCGAGTGACACCCGGAAAACCGGCTTGCTGGGCGCTTGCCCGACCGTCGCTACTTTCACCCATTGGATATCCTCTCTCGTCGAGCGTCGAGTCGACGTACCTCGATCAGATCGCGATGCGAATGACTATGGAGGGCTTCGACGAAGCAACAAGGTGTGCCCGCTGCCGTTCTACATGTCAGTTCTTGGCTCATCACCCCGTTCCCCGGAAGGTGGCGACAAAGCCGCAGGATTCCTGGATATAGGATCCCTGGATATATTGCGGGGACAAGCCGCCGTAATCGACCGTATAGCCTTGCGGCAACGTCCTGGCGGCAATCACCAGCAGGCGGATTGGGAGTGACGGCTTGTGTGCGAGCGGCGGTGGCTCCGGGCCTGCTCAGCGCAACAATGGCAAGAATAAGAATGGGCAAGAATGAGTGAGCAACAAAGAAGCGGATGCTCATGATTGCGACGACTCCCCATCATCGTTGGACCGCATCGTTGAACCGCGTGATAGCTGAGGAAACGGCAGGGCTCATCGGCCGTGCGGCTGACGGAGGCGCCACCTGAGGCCGCATCGTGGCCGCATGATGACTTTTGCGGAATGCGCGCGGCGGAGAAGCGCCTGGCGCGACAGTGATGCCGCCCGGCACATGCTCTTGCAGGGTGTGATCAGATTTCAACACTGGCGGAAAATCAACTGCGGTTCTTATTCGGGACACACTTGCGCCCATCGCCCTCCACACGACTCCGGGACGTTGTCGGGCGATTGAAGGCGTCGTTACTGAAAAAACTAAAAAACTGAAAACCCGGAGTCGTTATGAGCGTTATCCCCCTGGACTTTCAACGAAGGTGCGAACAGCGGTGGGCCGCCAAGTTCCTCCGACCGATGCCGATCACGCCTCGACGTCAGCTTGAAAGGCAGGCTCAAGAACAGCCCACGCCCGGCGAGCCCAAAACGATCACTGAAAGTGTCAGGCCGGCGGGCTTCAGAACTGCCCCAGCGGGCTGAGTTCGGCGGGCGGATCACGATCCGCCGTTATGAATCGCCACCATGGTGGATTACACTATCACCGTGAGGTTATAGGCGGATCACGATCCGCCCCCGTGGTCTTTATGCGTGCGACGTTCGGGCTACGATCCGCCTGGCTTGACCTGCTGTCGCCAGGGTTGTCGCTTCGTCAGTTTCAAAATTCATCGCCCTTTCGTCCATGCCAGGATCGCCTTCTTGGCCGGGGACTCAAATATTTTTATAGCTACAAAATACTTGACGGCCGATTTTGTAGCTCCAAACAGCCCTGTGAAAATCGTTTGGGACGAACCGAAGCGGCTCGCCAACCTCGACAAGCATGGGTTGGATTTCGCTGACCTGAACGAAACGTTCTTCGACACCGCTGTGGTGCTTCCCTCCCGGAACAAAGCCAAACGCTGGTCGCGGTCGGCGTCAATAGTCGCAGCGTCATCGTCGTGGTGTCCGCGCGGCTCGGCCGCGAGAGCGTGAGCATCATCAGCATGCGGCCAGAGCGTGATCCGGAAAAGTGGGTACCGGTTTTCCCTCGCGATAAACACGAAAGCGTTTGCGCGGAGATCATGCTCAAACGATAAGCCGCGAAAGGAAACTTTATGAAGAGCGCTAAAAAACGACCGGATACGGCGCAAAGGATCTTCGCGAGGTCAGCGATAGTCCGGAGCTGACGAAAGCGGGCTTCGCCAAGGCGCGGCCGTTCGCAGACGTCTTCCCCGATCTCGCCGCATCGATCCGCAAGGGGCGCGGCCGGGCAAATCGCCGACCAAGAAGCTGGTGTCGCTGCGCATCAGCCCCGAGGTGATCGACTATTTCAAATCGACGGGGATCGGCTGGCAGTCGCGGATCGACGAGACCCTGCGCGAGGTCGTGAAACGCAAGGCCACCAAGCGCAAGGCTTCGGCCTGATGGCGCTAAGTTAAAACGGAATTGTGCACTCGCTTTGCCGTCCTTGGCGCGATAGTCGTCGCACCATTACGCACCCGCCTCGCGCAGCGTGCTGCTTTCGGCACGCCCGGCTGCAGCAGCCTGTCGGGCGGAATCATGATCCGCCATGAATTGCCAAGAGGCGCGTTGCGCCATCGTTGCGAGGTTTTAGGCAGATCACGATCTGCCCTACACCTAAGCAATTGAAAACATTGTGCGGGAGACGGGGCGCGAACCCGTGACCTCCAGCGTGGCAGGCCGAAAAATGCCTTGTGTATCAAGGGAGTGAGATACTTTTGACCTAGGCCTGCTGTTTGTTGAAAGTGTCACGCAAACGAGACCAATCTAGAGCCGAGGGGCCAAGAACCAATTCCAATGGGTGGAAAACCCGCGAGCTTTGTTGCGCTCAATCAGCGCGCGCATCACAATCCCGCAATGTCAGCAACAGATATCGGCTTTTGGATTGCGACAGTCGCTGCTGTTGTCGGGGGGATCGGCTCCGCTGTAGCTTGTATCTATACGGTGCTCGGATACCACCGGCCTCCAGCGGCTCGCTTGCCGGTGAAAGGCAGAGTACAGCCCCAATCTCAGCCGACCAGCCCACCGTCCTGGCTCAGACGCCAAGCGACAATTCTATTTCTGTTAGGAGCATTGTCGTGGAGCGGCGGGCTATTTGCTTATTATGCGCGACCGGCCGACCTAGCGGTAGAGTCTAACGTCCCACCGGATAGTGCGGATGTCGATGTCCGGCTTTGGGCAAAAGGCACGCCCAACAACGATATCCCACAGTTTTATGCGAACGCTTTTACAGTTAACCGCGGTAAGTTTTCGGCGAACAACTTCAACCATAGCGGCCTGATCGCTTTGGGTGGCGCTATACAAAACACCTTTGTTGACGCTCTGTTTCTTACCTTAAGAAAGCAATTGAAGCTCCTGCCTGTACCCGTTAATTCCGTCATCAGGGTTGGGCAAGACACAATCTGGTTCACGATCCCTGGACCGCCGGTCAGTGATGACCTTTCCAAGGCCCTCGCCGATGGAACGCAGCTCATGTTCGTCTTCAACGTGATGCGATATCAGGATGATCGAACCCCACCCGGGAAATACATTTACTCCGAAAACTGCATCTATTTTGCCAAGGAAGTCGCGCACCTCTGCGAGGCCGGCCACAATCGCAATTACATCTCCGATTAGGCAGATGACGGAACGACTCGCCATGGGCGACGATGGCAAAATGGCTTTCGCCGACATGATAGCTAAGTTGCTCGCAGCTCAGTTGATGATAGTCGCCGACAAGCGATTGACTCGAAAATAGGCGGCCCAAAGCCTCATGCGATGGGCTATGTTTACGGCTTCATAGACGCCTTCCTGTGTATCGGAGGCTGGGACATGTGAGATAGCAATGTCGGTCTTCCCCTCACCTTCCAAACGATCCGTCGGCTTTGGCCAGGGAAAGAACTCGTAGGGCGGATCACGATCCGCCACTATGAATCGAAGACGCCGGGAAGCAATCGCTGCGAGGTTATAGGCGGATCACGATCTGCCCTACGAACTGACGCAAGCGATGCATCATGATTTGCCCGTCGGGCGCGAATGCGTTCGATCGTCACCTGCCCAGCC
>JAQGKC010000448.1 GCA_028290305.1 Bradyrhizobium sp. | reverse complement strand
CGGTTTTCGGTATGATAATGCGAAATGTAGTGCCTTGTCCTAGTCTTGAATCCAGCATCATGCGGCCGCCGAGTTGCTGGGTAACGAGATTATAGACGATGTGCAGGCCTAAACCGGTGCCGCCCTCATTGCGGCGCGTCGTAAAGAACGGGTCGAACGCCTGCCGCTGCACGTCCGCCGTCATGCCGGCACCATTGTCGGCAAAAATGATCTCGACGTCGTCATTGCCGCGGGGCCTCGCTGAAATAGAGATCGTGCCGGAACGTCCGTCGGCAAACGCATGGTTTGCCGCGTTGAGGAACAGATTCGTCAGAATCTGTCCGTACGAGCCCGGATAGCCGTCGATGACAAGACCGTCCGGCACGTCGACCGACAGGGCGATCGAGGCCCTTTTCAGCACCGGCCGCAGGCTGGCGATGATCTGGTCGGTTGCCTCGCTCAGGCTGAATTGCCGGCGTTCCGCGCGCGAGCGGTCCACCGCGACCTGCTTGAAGGACTGGATCAATTCGCCGGCGCGGTGCAGGTTGGCCACCAACTGCTGGGCGGCGTCGCGCGAGGTCTGGACGAATTCCTCAAGCTGGGATCGGCGCAATTGCGTATCGGATCTCAACTCGGCCTCGAACATTTCGGCGCGGCGGGCGAAGCTGGACGCCACCGTCAGGCTGATACCGATCGGATTGTTCACCTCATGGGCGACACCGGCGACCAGGCCGCCGAGCGCCGCGAGGCGTTCAGCGTCGATCAGGTTTTGCTGGGCCGCGTTCAGCTCGAGCAAGGCGCCCTCGGCTTTCTCCTTCGAACTGCGCAACTCATCTTCGGTCTCGCGCTTGGCGATGGCGTTCTCGCGGAATACCTCCACTGCCCGCGCCATCGCGCCGATCTCATCCCTGGCGCTTGTCCCCTGCACGCGCCGGTTATAATCGCCCGACGTGATCGCCTGCATCGCCGCCATGATCTGCTGCAAGGGCAGCCGGATGCTCAACGCGATCAGGACGCCCGCGGTGATGATGATGCCGAGAAAAATCACCGCGATGGACAGCACCTTGCGGGATATGTCGGCCAGGGTCCGATCGAATGTCTCCTGCGCCTTCTGCTCGCGCTGGCGCATCATGACCGACAATTCGTCGATAGCGCCGATGGTTTCGGCCTGGCTGGCATCGACGCTGTTGCGCAACAGTTCGGTGCGGCTCGCGAGTTGCTCCGACAGTTTTGCAAGGCCTTCCCGCAGTGCCTTGGCCCGCGCACTCAATCGCTGCAGGGCGATGCGCTGCAGGTCGTTATCGGCGAGGTCGGACATGACCGGAATGGTTTCTTCGATGGTATCGGTGTTCCTGCGGGCTTCCTCGGCGGACGCCGTCGCCAGCGAAAGATAATAGGCGTTGGCGGCGACCAGCATGGCGGTAAACGCCTCGCGGGATTTTCCGAGCGACGGCCAGATCAGGGCATCGCGGTGCCCCGTGGCGCCCTCGATGATCGAATAAAGCCCGGCCATGTCCCGGGCCGGGCTCAACACCTGCTCCTCGTAGGTTTTCGAAATTGTCGTCTGGACGGCGCGCAGTTCGCCGAAGCCGTTAAGGAAACGCTCGGTGACGCGCTCAAGCTCCTCCACCGATCCCGACAGCATCGGGTCGGTCGACGCGCGCGTGGCCAGCGTACCGAGAACGGCTTCGCGCAACAGCAATATCTCCGCGAAAAATTCCGGACTCGGCTGATTGATGTAGCGATGGATCAGGTTCTGCAGGCGGCCGGTCTCGCTCTCCAGTAGCGCCAAAATCTTGTCCGACTCGCGCACCTGCCGAACATCGTCCCAGGCCGACCCGAGCACCTGCACGCCGTTCCATATCATGGCGACGAGCACCACGACGACGGCCGAATTCAGCGCGGCAATCGACAGGATGCGCCAGCGGATCGGTACCGCGCGAACCAGCCCGACGATACGAAAACGGCCCCGCGCGGCGAGGCCCGCCGGGCGTTCCGCAGCTTCGTCCTGCCGTGGTATTACCAAGGCCAACTCACTCCACCTTTCGGATACGTTCGATCAGGTCCGCGACCGCCGGATCGCGTTGCGCCTTTGCGTAGATTCCCGCCATCGCGGCTTCGAAAGGCTTGCAGTCGAAATCCGTCACGATCGTCACGCCGGCAGCTTCCGCCTGCCGGCGCGATCGTTCTTCGAGATCCTTCCACTTCTTACGCATGAAGTGGCTGGATTGGATCGCGGCGTCGCGAAAAATCTTCTGGTCATCGGCCGACAGACTTGCCCAGGCTTTCTGCGACATCACAAGCACTTCCGGACTCATGGCGTGCTCGGTGAGGGTGTAATAGCCGGCATATTTGTAGTGGCCGGTGGTGACAAAGGAGGGCCAGTTGTTCTCGGCGCCGTCGACCAGCTTGGTGGCGAGTGCGGTTGGGACTTGTCCATAGGGCAGCTCGATCGGCTCCGCGCCCAGCGCCTTGATCATGTCGGACATCAATTCGGATTGTTGCACGCGAAGCCGCAAGCCCTTGATGTCGGTAACGGAGCGGATCGGTTTGACGCTGTTGTAGATCGATCGCGCCCCGGAATCGTAAAACGCCAAACCGACAAACCCATAGGGCTCGAAGCTATCAAGAATTTCGTTGCCGATCGGCCCGTCCAGCACCTTCTGCAAATGCTCGACGGAGCGAAACAAAAACGGCATTGCCAGCACATTCATCGCCGGCACGAAACTCCCGATCAGCGCCGCGTTGGTGCGATTGAGGTCGATCGCGCCGGCGCGGGTCTGCTCGATGGTTTCCTTTTCCTCGCCGAGCTGGCGCGAATGAAACACCCGGATCTGGTGGCGGCCGCCGCTGCGCTCCGCGATCACGCCGCCCATGTAATATAGCGCCTGTACGGTCGGATAATCCGCGCCCTGGGTATCGGCGGCGCGGAATTCCCGCGCGACAGCGCTCGTCGAGACCGCTGTCAGGAACAGCGCGGCAACGATTGCTGAAATCCGCGAAAGGCAGGCGCGGCTGTACACAGGCAACTTCAACCCCTTATGATAGGGTCGATCGTTAAGAAAAAAGGTTCAAAGCAATTTAACAAAAGCCGGCGAGATGCCGATTATCCTGCAGGCGTCGCCGATATCGGCAATGGTGCACTGCGTTCGGCCTTTTACGGATTGAAAACGCCAGCGCGGAGTTTACAGGGCGCGCGACATATAAAGGCGCGCTCGACCGCCGCATCAGAATGGTTTTATCGTGAAATCGATTTTCAGACTTTTGCAACTCGCTGCCGCGGCCATGGCGGTCACCTTTGCGTCTCCAGCCTGGGCGGTCACCGATATCATGTGGTGGCATGCCATGTCGGGCGAACTCGGGCGACAGCTCGAAAAGCTCGCTGCGGATTTCAACGCCTCGCAATCCGAGTACCGGATCGTACCGAGCTATAAGGGAAACTATACGGAAACCGTGACCGCGGCGGTGTTTGCGTTTCGCTCGCGCAGCCAGCCCGCCATCGTTCAGGTCAACGAAATCGCGACCGCGACCATGATGGCTGCGAAGGGTGCGATCTATCCGGTGTTCGAACTAATGCGGGACGAATCGGAAGCGTTTTCCCCGTCCGCCTATCTTCCCGCCGTTACCGGCTATTATGCCGATGTCGCCGGCAACATGCTGTCATTCCCGTTCAACGCCTCGACGCCGATCCTCTACTACAACAAGAATCTGTTCCGGGCTGCGGGCCTCGACCCCGAGACGGCGCCAAAGACCTGGCCCGAAGTAGGCTTGGCTGCGAAGCGGCTGCGTGCGGCCGGAGCCGTTTGCGGTTTGACCACGTCGTGGCCTTCGTGGATCAATGTGGAGAATTTTTCGGCGTTCCATAATCTGCCGATCTCGACCAGGGCCAATGGTTTCGATGGCTTCGATGCGGTACTGACCTTCAACAATCCGGTGATGGTGCGCCACATTGCGCAACTTGCGGAATGGCAGGTCGACAAGGTGTTCGACTATAGCGGCCGTGCCACGTCGGCAGAGCCGCGGTTTCAAAACGGCGAATGCGGAATCTTCCTAGGCTCATCGGCGACGCGTGCCGATATCAAGGCCAATTCGAAATTCGAGGTCGGTTACGGCATGTTGCCGTACTGGCCCGACGTCGCAGGCGCGCCGCAAAACACCAGCATCGGCGGCGCGACATTGTGGGTGTTGCGGGACCGGCCACGCGCCGAATACAAGGGCGTCGCGAAGTTCTTTGGTTACCTGTCGAAGCCGGAGATTCAGGCCGCGTGGCATCAAAACACCGGCTATCTGCCGGTGACCCGGGCGGCCTTCGATTTGACCCGTGCGCAAGGTTTCTATGATCGCAATCCCGGCACCGCGATCTCGATCGAGCAGATCACCCTGAAAGCGCCGACCGAAAATTCAAGAGGCGTTCGGCTCGGATCGTTCGTTCTGATCCGCGACGTGATCGACGACGAACTGGAACAGGCTTTCAGCGGCAAAAAATCCGCTCAGGCAGCCCTTGATTCGGCGGTAGAGCGCGGCAACAAGCTGCTGCGTCAATTCGAACGCGCCAATCCATAAGGCTGTCGTCCGGGCTCGAAGCGCGCATGATAGACTGAGTTCGATTCCGCACGCCTCTTTCGGAAAACCAACTGCACATCATGCATTCGCTGCCGAGCCTATCGAGCTTTCAGACATTTCAGGCGTGGCGCGCCGACGCGCGGGAATGGTTGCCGGCGGCGCTCGATATCGCCCGCGGTCACGGATTGCCGCATGCAGATCCGCGCCCGTTCCTGACCGGCACCAATCTGGTCGTCGCTCTCGATGACAGGCTGGTGCTGAAGATTTTTCCACCAATATTGCGCGCGCAGTTCATCTCGGAGCGCGCTTCGCTGTCGCAGCTTCGCGGGCGCCTCACGATCCCGATTCCGGAAATCGTATTCGAGGGCGAGCGCGACCAATGGCCGTATCTCGTCATCACGCGCCTGCACGGCATCCTGGGCGCGGAGGCGTGGCCTGCTTTGCCGGAGGATCAGAAGGAGCGCGTCCTCGGCCAGATCGGCGAGACCATTGCCGAAGTCCAGCGTGTTCCCATTGGAGAACTGTCCCGTATCGAACCGCGCTGGGACCATTTCATGCAGAAGCAAATCAGGGGATGCCGGGCGAGGCATGAGCGGCTCGGATTGCCGCAAAAATATCTGAATGGGCTGGACGATCTTCTTCGCGACGCGACGACGCTGATTCCGATGAGCGCGCCGCCGGTCATCTTGACCGGCGAATACATTCCGGAGAATTTTCTATTGAGCCGCGAAACCGGTGACTGGCGATTGTCGGGGTTGATCGATTTCGGCGACGTGTTGACGGGGTGGGGCGAATACGACCTGCTTGGCCCGAGCGCCTTTATGACCGCGGGAATGCCACGTCGCGTTCGAAGCCTGTTTAGGGGATTCGGATATTCAAACGCGGATATCGACGCGACACTGAAGCGGCGGTTGATGGCGCTTCTTCTGCTTCATCGCGCCAGCGATCCAAATCGGCACATATGCATGGATGGCTGGCAAAAGGCCGGCGACTTGTTCGAATTGCAGGAAATCCTGTGGCCGACTTAACGGCTACTAGTTGCATTCGTCTCCTCGCTCTACTGCATCATTACATCCAAAAGCATAAATGCGTGAGCGCCGACGCGCTCACGGCTTAAAATGCGCACGAGCGCCCGAGTTGTCACAAAACAGCAACCCTAGCGTCGGATAGAACGACCTCAATTCGAACGACAACTCGCGACGAGTCTAACAGACAATCCGCATGCATCGTTTTCTCCTTGCCAAAAACGTCGCCGTGCTGCCGGAAACACGATCACCGCAACGTTACGCAACGGAAAACAGCAAGCGGAATGTCAGCCTGAGGGCTCGCTGCTCGCGTCAACATATCGTTTCGGGAAATTGAGGGGCCGCGGGTGATCGTTCGAGCGTTTACGTTGGTTGTGGCCGGTCTTGCGACGGTTTTGGTGCTTCAGCAGGCTTTTGCCTTTCCAGTCGATGGCAAGCAAACCACCCTGCCCACCGGAACCGAGTTGAACGAAGATGCGCTCGACCTTCCGCGCGAGGCGTTTCATTCCGAAGCCATCGGAGGCCGCAAGTCGTATCTGGTGAATCTCGGAGACATGGCGTTCAACGCGCCGGGTATCCTGGGTGGCGCAGCGCGGCAGGCGGGCATCAGTTGTGGCACCTGCCATGTCAATGGTGTTTCGAATCCCAAGCTTTTTGTTCCGGGAATGTCGACCCGGCCCGGCAATTTTGACACTTCGGGGCCGTTGTTCAATCCGAAAGCCGATAATCTCGTTCTCGATCCGGTGCGAATTCCGAGCTTGCGTGGCGCGCGCTATCTCGCGCCCTATGGACACGACGGCCGCATCGAATCGCTGCGCGACTTTATCCACAATGTGATCGTCGTGGAATTTGCCGGCCCCGAGCCTGCGCCTGCGGTTCTCGATGGGCTCATCGCCTATGTCCAGGATATCGATTTCCTGCCTAACCCGAGTCTCGGCCCGGGCGGGAAGCTGAATGAAAACGCCAGCGACGCCGAACGGCGTGGAGAAGCGCTTTTCAACAGACCTTTCCCGCACGACGCGAATCTCAGTTGCGCGGGATGTCACGTTCCATCTGGCGCGTTTCTCGACCACATGCAGCACGATGTCGGATCGGGCGGACTCTACAGGACGCCGACCCTGTTGAATGCCGATTTCAACGCGCCTTATTTCCACGACGGGCGTTTCGGCACTTACGGTCAGGTGGTGAGCCACTTCGACCGCAAATTCAACCTTGGGCTTTCCACCCAGGAGCAGGCGGAACTGGTTGCCTATTTGACGGCTGTGGGTGACGGCGTGCAGGCCTACGAACGTGAAGGCTCGGCCACCCAACTACGGGAGGTTACCGACTTCGTGAGCGTGCTGGCGACTGCCATTCCGGCCCACGACAATGATGTGATTTCACTTGCGGTGGATACGGTCGGCGGTGAACTGCGCGATCTGACGGAACGTTTTCCCGATCGAAGGAACACCATCGTGTCAGGGGGCGAGAACGAGCGCAATCTTGCGCGCATGGCGCTCAAGGAGGTCGTGCTGATACTGCGGCGCATCAGCGTCGACGCAGACGAAGGAAAATACGACGACGCGGTCGGCGAATACAGAAACTACAATCGCTTTATGAATGCCGGTGTCCCGGCCATCGTCGGTAACGCCGAAAAGTGGTCGTTATTCAATCCGGCTGTTCACGACGCCCACTATGCCGCTCTGCGGCAGCTTCTGGAATCACAGAAACGATCTTCGCATTAAAGTACGGATACGTTTTTTATCCAACTAAGTTGTGGCGCAACGACACGTCACGCTCCGCGCGCGACAATTGCGAACGGTGACTCGGTGTCGATCGTCGCTCGTCGCAAATGCGACACTGCTCTGTCACCGAGCGCGGCTACTGGTCACAGCGTTTTTACCGTTTCAGAAAGAGGAACTATGTTTCCGAATACTTCGACCCGACGAAAAAGCCGGCTCAAGATGATCGCCGGCGTTTCCATGACGGCACTGATGGGCGTGGGCGCCGCGGTGCTGCTTCCGCACGATGCAGGCCGCGGCGCGCTCGCTGCGACTGCGATGCAGCCAGCGTTCGGCCCGGCGAATTCGGGAGCAATCGCGACCGAAACGCCGATCAAGCACATCATCTATATCGTCGGTGAAAACCGCAGCTTCGATAACGTCTATGGCACCTATCAACCGAAGCACGGGCAGAGGATCTGGAATCTGCTGTCGCAGGGAATCGTCAACGCGGACGGAACCCCGGGCAAGAATTTTGCGAAGAGGCGGCAGAATCAGGCGACGTCGAACAACGGCAGGTTCTCGCTAAGCCCGCTGACCAAGACGGCTTACACGTTCCTGCCGGTGCCGACCATCTCCTCTGCGCAGCCCGCAGGCGTTGGCCTCGAGTTCGGCATTGTGGATGCAACCGGCAAGCCGACCGCTACTTTTCCGCAAGGCGATCCCGATCTGCCGCTCCAGTACCAGATCGCGCTCACCACTGGCGGTACCGGATCCATTCCGAAGAACGGTGCGGATACCCGCATTCCCGGTGTGACCCAATTGCCGGCAGGACCGTTCCAGCAGACCGGGCCGACGCTGCCTTACGACGCGTATGAGGGCGACACGATCCATCAGACGTTCCAGATGTGGCAGCAGAACGATTGCAGCATGAAGAATGCGACTCGGGAAAACCCGACCGGTTGTCTGCACGATCTGTACCCGTTCGTGGCGACCACCAACGGCACCTTGCCGACCCAGACCCCGACCGACGGCGGTCAGGACATGGCGTTCTTCAACATGAACACCGGTGACGCACCGATCTTCAAGGCGCTCGCCGATCAGTACACAATCTCCGACAATTTCCACCAGTCGATCATGGGCGGATCGGTTACCGGCGCGATTGGAATCGTGTATGGCGACAACGCCTTCTTCAGCGACGGCAATGGCCATCCGCTGGTTCCGACGGGCAGCATCATGAATCCCGATCCTGTTGCCGGCACCGTCAACACCTATCAGGCAAACGGGACCTGGGTTAACTGCAGCGATCCGAACCAGCCGGGCGTCGCCGAGATTCAGTTTTATCTCGCGTCGCTTCACTATTACGTCGGTCCAAACTGCGCGCCAAACGCCTATTACGCCACGCGCGACGCCGATGTTCCCTACACCGCGATCGGCACACTCAACGCGGTCCAGCCGACGACGATGGCGCCGCTGACGCAGCGGCATATCGGCGATGAACTGAGTGCCAGGCAGATTCCATGGGCGTGGTACAGCGGAGGCTACGACTCCGCGGTGGCCGTCGCCAACGGCGCCAAGGACATCTTCAATCAAGTGCTGAGAGCCGGCTATTGCGACATTTGCAATCCGTTCCAATATTCGAAGTCGGTCATGGCCGATCCGAATGGCCGGGCGGCGCATCTCAAGGATGTCACCGATAATCTCTTCGATGACATTGCGAGCGGCAATTTGCCTGCGGTCGCCTTCGTCAAGCCGGACGGCGCGCTTCAGGGTCATCCCGGCAGCGGCAAGGTCAGCCTGCTGGAGGATTTCGTGCAGAACATCGTCGACCGCACGAAAGCCAACCCGAAGCTCTACGCCGAGACCGTGATCATCGTCTCCTTTGACGAGAGCGGCGGTCTGTATGACAGCGGTTTCATTCAGCCGCTCGACTTCTTCGGCGACGGCCCGCGCATGCCGATGCTCGTCATCTCGCCATTCTCTACCGGCGGCCACGTCGTGCACTCCTATAACGATCAAGCGTCGGTCTTGAAGTTCATCGAACGGAACTGGCATCTCGGCAAGATTTCGAATCGCAGCCGCGACAACTTGCCGAACCCGCACATGGATGACGACAATCCGTGGGTGCCCGTGAACATGCCGGCGATCGGCGATCTCTTCGACATGTTCGATTTCGACCATGGCCAAGGTCAGCATGACCATGACGGCGATCACGATCACGACGATCACGGTCATGACGACCATGACCATGATAACGATCGTGATCGTCACGACGGAGATCGGTTCTAACCAGTCCTGATCGAACGTTGCGAACGCGGAAATAGACTGGCGCCGGTTGGGCTTCTCGCTTGGCCGGCGTCAGTTTTTGTTCTGGATGTGCCCTGTCTTTCCCCACGGAAGGAGAGGAATGAGCGATGAGGATAATTGCTCTTTCAATAGGCAAAGGCCTGTCTTTGTATGCAATGAGCGTTTGAAACCTGCGGGATGCTCGATCTCTAAAAGCAAATATCCGACGCCAAATCATACGGTTAACGCCTTGGTAGGCTACCGTTAAGGTTTGGCACGAACCTTGCGATATCTCCAAAGACCGACCCTCGGGCGTTTGGAGCATCACATGAAGCGTCGCGATTTTCTGAAATCCGTCACCGGAGTCGCCGCAGGCGCCATGGTGCCCGCGCCTGCGATCTGGTCCGCCGCCAAGGCCGACGCCCGCTCCGAGACGCTGCTGATTGTTTCGGAAGGCGGCCCCAACAATCTCGATATCCACGGCATTGGCACCAACGTTCCCGGCTATGAGGTGTCGTGGAATTGCTACGACCGGCTGATCAGCCACGAGATGAAAAGCGGTCCCGGCGGCGTGCCGTATTACGACCGCGACAAGTTCAAGCCCGAACTCGCCGAAGACATGAATGTCGGCGATATGTCGGTGACCTTCAAACTAAGGAAGAACGCCAAGTTTCACGACGGCGCGCCGGTGACGGCCAAGGACGTCAAATGGTCGCTGGACCGCTCGGTCAGCGTCGGCGGTTTCCCGACCTTCCAGATGAGCGCGGGCTCGCTGACCAAGCCTGAGCAGTTCGTCATCGTCGACGACAACACCGTGCGGGTGGATTTCGCCAAGAAAGACCGTCTGACGATTCCCGACCTCGCGGTGATCGTGCCCTGCGTGGTCAATTCCGAACTGGTGAAGAAGAACGCCAGCGAGAAGGATCCCTGGGGCCTCGAATACACCAAGCAGCAAACCGCGGGCTCCGGCGCTTACAAGGTCACGAAGTGGACCGCCGGCACCGAAGTGATCATGGAGCGCAATGACGACTGGGTCGGTGGTCCCTTGCCGAAGATCAAGCGCGTGATCTGGCGCATGGTGCCGCAGGCCGGCAATCGCCGCGCGCTGCTGGAGCGGGGCGATGCCGACATCTCCTATGAATTGCCCAACAAGGATTTCCAGGAGCTGAAAGCGGCCGGTAAGCTCAACATCGTATCGCTGCCGTTCTCAAACGGCATCCAGTACATCGGCATGAACGTCACCAAGCCGCCGTTCGACAATCCGAAGGTGCGCCAGGCGGTGGCTTACGCGATCCCCTATCAGAAGATCATGGATGTGGTGCTGTTTGGCCTTGCCAATCCGATGTTCGGCGCGCCGGCCAGCAAGGCGACGGAAGTCGCCTGGCCGCAGCCGACCAAATATTCCACCGACATCGACAAGGCCAAGGCGCTGCTTACCGAGGCCGGCTATCCGAACGGCTTCGAGACCACGCTGTCGTTCGACCTCAACTTTGCGGGCATCAACGAGCCGCTCTGCGTGCTGGTGCAGGAAAGCCTCGCGCAGATCGGCATCAAGACCACCATCAACAAGGTGCCCGGCGCCAACTGGCGCACCGAATTGAACAAGAAGGAAATGCCGCTCTACACCAACGTGTTCTCGGGCTGGCTCGATTACCCCGAGTACTTCTTCTACTGGTGCTATCACGGCAACAATTCCGTCTTCAACACCATGAGCTACAAGTCGCCGGAGATGGACAGGCTGATCGACGGCGCGCGCACCGCGGCTGCGACCGGCGACGTGCCGACCTATGATAGCGACGTGAAGGGCTTCGTCGACCTGGCATTCACCGATATTCCGCGCATTCCGCTGTATCAGCCCTTTGTCAATGTCGCGATGCAGAAGAACATCTCGGGCTATCAATATTGGTTCCACCGCAGGCTGGATTATCGCGCGCTGGTGAAAGCGTAAGCGGGGCGAATAGCGAACAGGAGGTAGCGAATAGTGACAGAGAGCAGCCGTCATCATCTATTCGTTATTCGCTATTCGCCATTCGCGTCGTCATGGCAGACCGAGAGACGTGTCTCATGTTGACCATGATCGGCAAACGGCTGCTGTTCGCGATCCCGAGCCTGATCGGGGTCGTGATCGTCACGTTCCTCCTGACGCGCGCGCTGCCCGGCGATCCCGCGGCGTATTTCGCCGGGCCCGCGGCGGACAAGGCGGCGGTCGAGCAGATCCGCAAGAAACTCGGCTTTGACAAGCCGCTGATCGAGCAGTTCTTCCGCTACACCGTCGATCTCGCGCATGGCGATTTCGGCAATTCGCTCACCACCGGCCAGCCGGTCGCGACCGAAATCCGCAATCGCCTGCCGGCCTCGGCAGAGTTGACGCTGCTCGGCCTCGTCGTCTCGATCGTGATCGCGATTCCGCTCGGTATTCTCGCCGCGACAAGGCCGGGGTCCTGGATCGACCATCTCTGCCGGATAACGACCACGGCGGGGGTGTCGCTGCCGGTGTTCTTCACTGGATTGGTGCTGGTCTATATTTTCTATTTCAAGCTCGGCTGGTCGCCGGCGCCGTTGGGGCGGCTCGACGTGTTCTATAGCGCGCCACCGGCGGTGACCGGTTTCTATCTGATCGACGCCCTGATCGCGCGCGATTTCGAAACCTTCCGTTCCGCGCTTAGTCAGCTCATCCTGCCGGCGCTGACGCTCGCGATCTTCTCGCTGGCGCCGATCGCGCGCATGACGCGGGCCTCGATGCTGGCGGTACTGTCATCGGATTTCGTGCGCACCGCGCGTGCCAGCGGTCTGTCGCCGGGCACGGTGATCATCACCTATGCCTTCCGCAATGCGATGCTGCCGGTCATCACCACGCTGAGCATGGTGTTCTCGTTTTTGCTGGGCGCCAACGTGCTGGTGGAGAAAGTGTTCGCCTGGCCCGGCATCGGCTCCTATGCGGTGGAAGCCCTGATCTCGTCGGACTTCGCGCCGGTGCAGGGCTTCGTGCTGACCATGGCGGTCATGTATGTGCTGCTCAATCTGATGATCGATATCCTCTACGGCGTGATCGATCCACGCGTAAGGCTGGAAGGGTGAAGGTGGAAGAATGAGCACCGTTGCGCCTGCCGTTGAACCCATTGCTCCCGCGCGTACCTCGGGGCTGGCCGCGATCTTCGAGCACACGCGCTATGTGCTCGGCGAGAACCGCGTCACCGCGTTCGCATTCGCTCTGCTGATCGTCATCGTCTTTGCGGCGCTATTCGGCCCCTACGTCGTTCCCTATGATCCGCTGGCGTCCGATACCGTGGCGGCGCTGAAGCCGCCGTCATGGGTGCATTGGTTCGGCACCGATCAGTTGGGGCGCGATATTTTCAGCCGCGTCATCGTCGCGACGCGGCTCGATACGTTCATCGCGGTGGCATCAGTCGTGCTGGTGTTCCTGATGGGCGGCCTCGCCGGGATCGCCGCGGGCTATTTCGGCGGCTGGACCGACCGCATCGTCGGCCGCATCGCCGATACCATCATGGCATTTCCGTTGTTCGTGCTGGCGATGGGCATCGTGGCTGCGCTCGGCAACACCGTGCAGAACATCATCATCGCCACCGCGATCGTGAATTTCCCGCTCTATGCCCGTGTCGCCCGCGCCGAAGCCAATGTGCGCCGCGACGCCGGCTTCATGCAGGCGGCGCGATTGTCGGGCAATGGCGAATTCCGGATTCTCTTGGTGCACATCCTGCCGAACATCATGCCGATCATGATCGTGCAGATGTCGCTGACCATGGGCTACGCGATTCTCAATGCCGCCGGGCTGTCGTTCATCGGTCTCGGTGTGCGGCCGCCGACCGCCGAATGGGGCATCATGGTCGCGGAAGGCGCGGGCTTCATGGTGTCGGGCGAATGGTGGATCGCACTGTTTCCGGGCTTGGCACTGATGGTCGCGGTGTTTTGCTTCAACCTGCTCGGCGACGGCCTGCGCGACATCGTCGATCCGCAGCGAAGGACGTGAGGCGATGAGTGGGGCATTCGAACGCAGCGCCTTCCTTCACCTCTCCCCGCAAGGGCGGGGCGAGGGAGCAAGGTCGCCCGCTGGAGATGTCGCCATGACCGCGCAGCCGCTGCTCGACGTCAACGATCTCACGGTGGAATTCGCCACACGACGCGGCATCGTCAAGGCGGTGCAGCATGTCAACATCTCCGTGGCCAAGGGCGAGACGCTCGGCATCGTCGGCGAATCCGGCTCCGGCAAATCGGTCACTTCCTATGCGGTGATGCGGATTCTCGACCGTGCCGGCAAGATTGCCGAAGGCTCGGTGATGTTCTCCGGCATCGATGTGAAGGCCGCGACCGAAAACCAGATGCGCGATCTGCGCGGCCGTGAAATCTCGATGATTTTCCAGAATCCGCGCGCGGCGCTCAATCCGATCCGGAAAGTCGGCGATCAGATCGAGGATGTACTGCGCCAGCACGTGCAGTCGGCGGCCAGCGATCGCGGCGAGAAGGCGATCGAGGCGCTGGAGCAGGTCAAGATCGCGCGTCCCCGCGAACGCTATCACGCCTATCCGTTCGAACTGTCGGGCGGCATGTGCCAGCGCGTGGTGATCGCGCTGGCACTGGCGTGCAACCCGCAGCTTTTGATCGCGGACGAGCCGACCACCGGCCTCGACGTCACCACGCAAAAGGCAGTGATGGACCTGATCGTCGAACTGACCAGGCGCCGGGGCATGTCGACGATCCTGATCACCCACGATCTTGGATTGGCCGCGGCCTATTGCGACCGCGTGGTGGTGATGGAGAAGGGCCGCGTGGTCGAAACCGCGCTGTCGGCCGACATCTTCGCCAAGCCGGAGCACCCTTACACCAAGAAACTGATGCGTGCGACGCCGCGGCTCGGCGTCTCCTT
Source organism: Bradyrhizobium sp. (assembly GCA_028290305.1). The sequence goes on along the minus strand of JAQGKC010000448.1, from coordinate 936 downwards.
GCGCGATCTGCTGCCGGAAGAGGAAGCCGCGAAGCTGCCGCCGATTTCGCCTTCTTCAACCTCGCCCCGCTCATCCACCGTCATGGCCGGGCTTGACCCGGCCATCCATCTTTCTTCGCAAGACTCTTCTTCAAAGGCGATGGACCCCCGGGTCAAGCCCGGGGGTGACGGCTCGGTAGGCGGCGAGAGTGCAAAACCCCTCCTTCTCGTCGAAAAACTCGTCAAGGAATATCCGCGACAGGGCGCCACGGCGACCCTGACAAAATTGTTTGGCCGCAAGCCGCCGGTCGAAACCGAAAATTTCCGCGCGGTCGACGGCATCAGCTTCAGCGTCGGCCGTGGCGAGAGCGTTGGCCTGGTCGGCGAATCCGGTTGCGGCAAATCCACCACCTCGATGATGGTGATGCGGCTGCTGGACCAGACCTCGGGGCGCATCAATTTCGACGGCGACGAGATCGGCGGCATCCTGCCCCATGCGTTTGCGCGGCTGCCGCTGCGCAAGAGCATCCAGATGGTGTTTCAGGACCCGACCGACAGCCTCAATCCGCGCTTTACCGCCGCCCGCGCCATCGTCGATCCGATCATGCAGCTCGGCGACATCAGGGGGCGCGACGCCCTGCGCGCCCGCTGCGAGGAACTGGCGGGCCTGGTCGGCCTGCCGGTCAACCTGCTCGATCGCTTTCCGCATCAATTGTCGGGCGGCCAGAAGGCCCGCGTCGGCATCGCGCGCGCCATCGCGTTGCATCCGAAGCTGGTCATTCTCGACGAGCCGACGGCGGCGCTCGATGTCTCGGTGCAGGCGGTGGTGCTGAACCTGCTGCAGGACTTGAAGCAGTCGATGGGCATGAGCTATTTGTTCGTCTCGCACGATCTGAACGTGGTGCGGCTGTTGTGCGATCGTGTCATAGTGATGCGCTCGGGGCGTATCGTCGAGCA
>JAQGKC010000442.1 GCA_028290305.1 Bradyrhizobium sp. | reverse complement strand
TCTTGGCGGCGACCACCGTCGTCCTCTGGCTGAACGGAATGCTGGCGGCGCGGTTTGCCATGCAGCAGCCGCTACAGATCCCAGCCGCCCCGTGGAAGGTGCCCGGTGTTACGCCGCCGCCCGATCCGTCCGCAATACTGCGCGATCGATTAACCCGGCCGCGGTCTATCGCGCTTGGTGCGGGTTTGCTCGCCGTGCTGGTTGCCGCAGGCGAAGCCGGCAATTGGGGTATCTTCCTGCAGTTTTTCTACCACGTGCCCTATGGCGCGGAGGATCCGCTCTACAACAAGGACATCGGGTTCTATCTCTTTTCGCTACCCGCCTATATCGCGATCAAGAACTGGATGCTGCTCGCAATCGTCCTGAGCACGCTGTTCGCCGGAGCAATCTACTGGGCGCGCGGCGACATCGAATACGATGTTCACAACCGATCAATCTCGCCGACGGTGATCGCGCATGGCTCGGCGCTGGTTGGCCTTCTGTTCGCGGTGAAGGCCTGGTCCTATGGTCTCGACCGCTATTTGCTGCTCTATGGCGACAACGATGTCGTGGTTGGGGCAAGCTACACCGATGTACATCTGGGGCTGCCGGCCCTGTGGCTGATGATCGGGCTTTCGATCATCGCGGCGTTCATCGCATGGGCCAATTTGCGGGTCCGGACCTGGCGGCTTCTTGCCACCGGGTTCATCCTTGTCGGCGCGGGCTCTGTCGTGCTGTCGAGCCTCGTCCCTTCGCTGTTCCGGCACTTCGTCGTCAAACCGACCGAGTTGCAGCTGGAGAAGCCCTACATCGAACGCAACATCGCGCTCACCAGGCAGGCCTACAATCTCGACCGGATCGCAGCCAAGCCGTTTGCCGCGGAACAAAGGCTGACCTTCAAGACGCTGGAAGTGAACAAGGCGACCATCGACAATATCCGGCTATGGGACTGGCTGCCGCTGTCGGATACCTACGCGCAGCTGCAGGAGATCCGCACCTACTACAAATTCCACGATCTTGACGTCGATCGCTATTGGCTCGACGGCTCCTACCAGAGCGTGATGCTCTCGGCCCGCGAATTGCGGGCCTCCCTGCTGCCCGCGAACGCCCAGACCTGGGTCAACCGCCACGTGCTCTTTACGCACGGCAACGGAGCGGTGATGAGCCCGGTCACCCGCAAGAGCACGGAAGGACTGCCGTTCTTCTATTTGCGGGATATTCCGCCCGTTGCGGACGGCGGCCCCAAGATCGACGAACCGCGCATCTACTTCGGTGAAGAGACCGACGACTACGTCATCGTCAAGGCCAGCATCCCGGAGTTCGATTATCCGAAGGGGAAAGACAACGTCTATGCGGCCTATGACGGCACCGGCGGCGTGCCGATCGGAGCATTGGGATGGAGGACTCTGTTCGCCTACTACTTCAATGACGCGAATCTGGTTCTCTCAAGCTACATCACGGCCGACAGCCGGATCATGATCCGGCGCAACATCACAGAACGGGTGCGCACGATCGCTCCATTCCTCAGGCTCGATCACGATCCCTATCTGGTCATCAGCAACGGGCGGATGTTCTGGATGCAGGATGCCTACACCACGAGCTCCTATTTCCCCTCGGCGCAGCCCTTGCCAGAGCTCGATCTCAACTACATTCGCAATTCGGTGAAAATTGTTGTCGATGCCTACAACGGGACGGTCGATTTTTATCTGATGGACCCTCGCGATTCCATTGCCGCAACCTACCAGCGTATCTTTCCGAGCCTGTTCAAGCCGTTCACCGCGATGCCGGCGGATTTGCAGAAGCACATTCGCTATCCGGAGGATCTGTTCCTGATTCAGGCGCGGCTGTATCAGACCTACCACATGGACGGGGCCGAAATTTTCTATAACCGCGAGGATTTCTGGCAGTTTCCGCGACAGCCGGGCGGCGACGGCACCTCGGCGATGACCCCCTATTACATCATCATGCGGCTGCCCGGCGAGCCGCAGGCCGAGTTCTTCCTGATGCTTCCCATGGTACCGAGCCGCCGCGACAACATGATCGCATGGCTCGCCGCGCGCTGCGACGCGCCCGACTACGGCAAGCTGATCGTCTACGAGTTCCCCAAGGACAAGCTCGTCTACGGGCCGTTCCAGATCGAGGCGCGGATCAATCAGACTACCGAGATCTCGCAACAGCTCACGCTGTGGAACCAGATGGGCTCGCGGGTGATCCGCGGCGCGAATTTGCTTGTGATACCGATCGACAACTCGATCCTTTATGTATCGCCACTCTATTTGCGGGCGGAGCACGGACACCTGCCGGAGCTGAAGCGCGTGATCGCAGCTTACGGTGAACACGTCGTGATGAAGGAGACGCTCACTGATGCCTTGGCTGCGTTGTTCGCAGAGCCCGGTACAGTGCCGGCAGTCTCAAGCGCGAAGGAAGAGATGCCGCCTGCAGGCCGGGCGGCAAGCCATGCGCAGCAGGCACTCGATCGCTACCATCAGGCGATGGAGCGATTGAAAGCCGGAGACTGGAAAGGTTTCGGCACGCAGTTTGATGACCTGCGTGACATCCTGGAAAAAATGAACAGACCATCCGCCGGCCACTAGTACCTCGTCACAGTGATTTTGACGGGTTGATTTCGAGCCATTCGAGGATGGGCAGTTCGTGGGGAGGCACGAGGAGTTCGATGCTTCGAGCGACACCGGGTTGACGTCGGATCAATCCATTTCGTTCGAGGGTGACGACCATCTGGTGGACCGAAGGCGGGCTGACGCGAAAGTGGCGCTGCATGTCGGCTTCGGCTGGCGGACGGCGGAACATGTGCGAATAGACGTAAATGAAAGCGAGATACTGGCCTTGCTTGTCGGTGAAGCTTTGCCGGCCGGTATGACGGGCGTCGCCTGATTTTTGACTCATCTGTCGATTCGTCCGGGCCTTCCGACAAAGGAGGCTGCGATGAATGTACGGTATCGGGTCGAGTTGAGCCAAGCCGAACGCGATGAACTCACCGCGATGTTGAGCAAAGGCAAGCGCGCCGTTCGCAAGCTCAAGCGGGCGCAGATCCTGCTGGCGGCCGATGCCGGGCGCAGCGACGAGGAGATTGCTTGCGCCGTGGCGGTGAGCGGCTCCACCGTATACCGGACCAAGCGGCGTTTTGTGGAAGGCAATCTGGAACGGGCGCTAAGCGAGGAGCCGCGTCCTGGGGCGGAGCGCAAGCTCACCGGCAAGGAGGAGGCCCTGCTGGTGGCAACGGCCTGCGCGCGCCCTCCGCAGGGCCGCGCCCGCTGGACCCTGGAGTTACTGGCCGACGCCATGGTCAGGCTTACCGATCACGCCAGCCTGTCGGGCGAGACCGTTCGCCGACGGCTGGCCGAAAACGGCCTCAAGCCCTGGCGCAAGGACATGTGGTGCATTCCCCGCATCGACGGCGAATATGTCGCCTGCATGGAAGACGTTCTCGACCTCTATGCCGGAACACCTGATCCGAAGCGCCCGGTGGTTTGCTTCGATGAAAGCCCGGTCCAGCTCATCGGCGAGGTGCGCGAGCCTATCCCACCCGAGCCGGGGCAACTCGAACGCTTCGACTACGAGTATCGCCGCAACGGCACCGTCAATCTCTTCGTCGTCCTCGACGTCAATCGGCCGTGGCGCAAGGTCAAGCTCACCGAGCGGCGCACGGCCAAAGACTACGCCCAATGCATGCGCGAACTCGTCGATGTTCATTATCCCGACGCCGAGTGCATCCGCGTCGTGTGCGCATTTCGGTGATGGTGAGCGGCGATCTCACGCGATGGTGAGCAGGTATTTCGCGCGATCATGAGCGGCCGCTTTGACCGACAGGGTGATTGGTTCAGGCGTTTGGGTTTGCGTCAAGAGTTT
>JAQGKC010000313.1 GCA_028290305.1 Bradyrhizobium sp. | reverse complement strand
TCTTTTGAAGAGGCAGAGATGACAACGTTCAGGAGTAACGCATACGACGCCCTCGTTGCCGTGCTGATATCGCAAAGAAAGGCGAAAGGGCTTTCACAGATCGATGTCGCGAACGCACTCCCAAAATGGCTGGGCTTCGACTCCACGACGGTAAACAACATCGAGCACGGGCGTAGGAACGTCTCGTTCGTCGAGGCACGCGAGATCGCCAAGGTCCTACGGATAACCATCGCGGCGCTTGACTCACAGGCTAAGGCTGTCGAGCAAGCGCTAAACTCCTCCTACCGGTCGGTGCGGCGTGTGAAGGGTACAAAGGCACGCAGAAAGCGCTAGCGACGGACTCGATCAGCGGCACGCTTCGGCGGGGTTCTTTTTGGCGGTGATGCCGCAAGCCTAGCGCCGGAGCCCTTCTCCATACAGTACCTCTAAGCAGCATTTGCTGAGGTACTGCCGGCTTGCAGCATGCTTTGCACATGGCTGTACGCATTGCCTCATCTGAGACCTTACTAAGGGGCATCGTTGCCTCAAGCAAAATGTAACCATCGCGCCTCCCAACTAGGAGGCCATGATGGAAACCCGGCTTACCCGTGCGGCACGAACTCAATTGGCCCGCTCGCTGCGGCGGCGCTATCAGTCGGCCTCGGCCCGAGAGAAGAAGCAGATCCTGAACGAATTCATCGCCGTGAGCGGCTATCACCCGAAGTACGCGGTCCATCTGCTCAATGCGTCAGAGCCGGGCGCTCCAGTTCGTCGCTCGCGCGTGCGGCCAGCGCTGTACGACGAAGCTGCAAAGCAGGCATTGATAGTGTTGTGGGAAGCCTCAGATCGCGTCTGCGGGAAGCGTCTGAAGCCGCTATTGCAAATACTTCTGCCCGCATTAGAGCGACATGGACACTTGAAGCTCGATGGGGCCATCCGAGCCAAGGTGCTGGCGATGAGCGCCGCCACAATAGATCGGTTGTTGCGAGCGCCGCGTCAGGCGACGCGCGCAAAGAAGCGGCGACGCGTGGTCCCCGAGATCCGCAGGCGCGTGAGGGTTCGTACCTTTGCTGACTGGAACGAGCCTCCGCCGGGAAGCATGGAAATGGACCTAGTTGCGCACTGTGGGGACGTGAATCGTGGGAGCTATATCCACAGCCTCGTCCTCACCGATATCGCCAGCGGCTGGACCGAGTGTGCTCCGCTGGTCGTGCGCGAAAGTACTTTGTTGGTTGAGGCACTGGATCGAATCCGGGTTGGTTTGCCGTTTTCCCTGCAAGCGTTGGACTGCGACAACGGTGGCGAGTTTTTGAACGAGACGATGATCGAGTACTGCCTTCGCAACGGTATCGAGCTCACGCGCTCGCGGCCCTATCGGAAAAACGATCAGGCATGGATCGAACAGAAAAACGGCTCCGTCGTGCGCAAACTTCTCGGCTATCGTCGGTTCGAGGGCATTGCCGCAGCCCAGGCGCTTGCGCGGCTATACGGGGCGTCGCGACTGTTCGTCAACTTCTTTCAGCCCTCCTTCAAGTTAGCTGAAAAGCATCGGCAAGGAGCACAGGTCACCAAGCGATATCACCCACCTGAGACGCCATGCCAGCGCCTTCTGCAGGCCGAGACAGTTCCCGAACCCATCAAGTGCAAGCTGCGTGAGATAGCTGGTGCTCTCGATCCATTGCAACTGCTGGAGGAAATCCGCGCGATGCAAAGTTATCTGGTCGTGCTGGCCGACGGCAACAAGACGGATGCGCCCAATCCACCGGACCAGAGTCTCTCTGCGTTTTTGGCCTCTCTCTCGAGTGCCTGGAGAGAGGGAGAAATCCGCCCGACACACCGCCGGGAGTCGGAGCCGCGCTATCTGCGGCGGATCCAGAGCGTTATCCGTCGCGACAAGATCATCGCGCGACCAGCAGATCCACCCCACCCGCCGAAGGCCGAGCCCACGACAAGGCGGCTGGCAGTTGACAAGAATAAACCGAAAGTTCCTCCGTTGGATCCAGAGATCGAACGACGGTGCGATCTCCAGCGCCAAGAATTTGCAAGACGGTACATCCGGCGACAACACGCGTTCACCCTGATCTGGCCATTGGTGTGTCGCCGACTGGAAGGGCGCCCAAACATGAATGCAACCGAATTGTTCGATGAACTGCGCGCGCAATATCCGGGCCGCTGGCATCGTGGCGAACTTGCAACTTTTCGTAGCCATGTCCGCCGCTGGCGCGCGGATGCACAGGAAAGAGGCATCGAGATCGGTTCACTACGCTACCGGCAATCCCCGAAACCGCGAACACGTCGCCGTCCCGACCCGCTCGAGGCTAACTGGACGGAAATGCTTCAGTGTCTGGAAACCGACCCGGATCAAACCGCGCGAGAGCTCCTGACCGCCTTCCAGAACCGATATCCGCATCGCTACAACACTGGACATCTTCGCACGCTTCAGCGCCGCCTGAAGATCTGGCGGCGCCAAGCTGTGCAGCGCCTGATCTGCGACATGGACGGACTCACCGAGGACCTTGCTCGTAATCCGAGCGATCGCCATGACCACAACGCTCGGCAGGGCTGAGCTTCTGACGGCTCTGCCGTCAGACTGCACTGCGTTGAACGATGATGAGAAAGGCGCTACGGAAAGTAAGAATCTGGATGAGGCAAATGGTAAGGAAATTACGTGAGGCAACACGATCTCTACGACGTTCTAAATCGTGCGCTCCCGCTTGATCAAGTATTGGAGCGCAAAGTGCGTCGGGCAGCCGAGACCGGCCTGCCATTTGTTCGCGTGAGAGATCTTTTCCAATAGAACAGGCTCGCCCCGGCAACCGAATAGAATCGCTAAACTCGATTTAGCGCCAATGCATTTTATGAACCCAAATTACCGATGCATAGCCCCGCGAGGTTCCGGTGACTCACACCAAGTGTCTCTATAATTTATTGAAAATGCCCACTGCGTCGCAACATTTGTCGCGCAGCTGGATCAGCAGTCTGAGTAGCATCGGTCGACACCAAATAACTTTTTTCTCTTGGTCCTCAAAGAACAATTCGGCAAGTCAGTAACTGAGCTGCGCTCTGACAGGCTATCCCAGCACAGTTGCCCGATCAGGGATTGATGTGACAATCGACCACAAAGAGCCAGGCACCCATTAAAATCAAAAAAACCAACTCTTTGGCTGGTTCGCCGGTCGCTCCGCCGCTTCCGTTGTCAACGGCACCCGCGCATATTTCGTATCTGCAGAAGAGCAGCGAAACCCTAAAGTCGGCCGATGGACGTCCAATTGAAATCTGGAACCTCTCGGTACCCGATAACGCCGCGAGCCTCGGGACTTGGGCCAAATCATTTCGTCAGAACTATTGTCTTGACAGCGAAATCGATGCACTACGGCAAGGTACTGGGTACTCTCGAAGCGAGTATCTTTTGGAGATTGTGTTCCCGGACCAAACCAAGGCGCCTGGTCCGGGCGTCAGAGCCGGCGACTTTGCCGAGCTGCTAGTCGCTGACTACATTGAATTTTTGCTCGGATACTCAGTACCACGATTCAAGTATGCCGAAAAATGGAGTAGGAATGAATCCGTCAAGGGAGTCGACATAGTTGGATTTAAGTTGATGTCGCCACCTAATTTTGACTCTACGGATTCACTTCTTGCGTTTGAGATTAAAGCGCAACTAACGGGAAATCACTGCACCGAGAGGCTCCAAGTTGCAATCGATCATTCTTCG
>JAQGKC010000332.1 GCA_028290305.1 Bradyrhizobium sp. | reverse complement strand
GCAAAGCGTCAATGCAGTGTGGCGCGTTCCGCCTGAAATTGCATTAGAAGCGACCTGTAGAGCAGAGCAAAGCCCTGCATCACGTGCAAATAATTCTCCAGGTTCGCCGCAAAATTGTGGGCCATTTGGAGGAGCTCCGGATTGCTCTCCTGCAGCTCGGCAATCGCGTTCACGGTGAAGGCCTCAGTGCCCACTTCGTCGATTTCCGCCACGAGTAGCGCGCGCGTTTCTGCGCTGACGCGGGGAGGCGTTATCGTTGCAGCCGTGCTCGTCTGCGCCGGCAGCTGCACAATGAGAAGACGATAGAACATGCCGAAGCCCAGCAAGACCTTGCGAGGGTCCCCCGCGCCGGCGGCACATTTGGCCGCCATATCCAGAACCTCGGGATTGTGTCGCTCGAGGTGTGCCACGATCTCCGCCATGCAAACGTCCGGACCGCGAGCATCAAAGTCACGCGCGACCAGTTCTCTAGTCTTCTCGGTAACACGAGGAAGGAAGCTCATTTCCGAAAGAACCCCGCTGGAGAGGGGCATGATTGGCGAATGTAGGCCAAAATCAACTTAATTCGCCGTCATGTCACCAGCCAAAGGCGCGCGTCCGGTGTCATTCCGTACTGCCGGTTCCCAGTGGTCGCGACAGCGCCTCTCTCGCCGTGACCAGGTTATCCAATATTTCGACCGGTCTCCAGTTCGCGCCCATTCGAAAATAGCCAAGACTCATCTTGGATGACACGGCCGATTGGACGAGGCGTTAGGTTGGTGACAGCGGTCTGTCTACCGACGACGCAGATCGCGAGTACGGCAAGACTGATTGCCAATGTTCATCCGCCCACGGTGCTGGGAGGGTAATGGCCCGGGGACACGGGCGCGTACGACCTGCAAGGCACGCGTTCGGTTGATTTCGACGAGAAGCACTGGCTTCTCATCTTGGGACTTTCTTTATCCCCAAGGGAGATCGACCGCGACGGTGCTACAAATGTCCCGCTGGCACGCCTACGCTTACCAGTTCATAATGGTTTGCCCTGAGCGACGGCGGCGACACCGCAACTATTGCAAGAGCGACGCATATGGTCGGCCTGTCTGCGCTGCGTGGGATCTACGCTGTTTGCATGGTCCTAACGTAAGCTCCGAAATCGGTTGAGACATTGACCGCCATCAATTAGCTCATCCGCGCAGCGATCTAATGTTGCAGCGATCCAACGTTCTTGTGAGAACGAGATCGGACCGCCAACAAAGCACGCGCGAATTGAACCTGTAAAACAGTCGCCGCTCGCGCCACCATCGGGTCGCAACCGGTCCTTCAAGTTGAAGCCACGATCCCGCCGCCACGGCATGCGTCAACGGTCGGAGCAAAAAATGTCACGGACAGTCTCGGAGATTCTGGTCGGCGTGCTCGAACAGATCGGCGTCAGGCACATTTTTGGATTGATCGGGGATTCCCTGAACCCGCTAGCGGATGCCGTTCGGCACAGCAAGATCGAATGGGTCGGCGTCAGGCATGAAGAAGGCGCGGCACTGGCCGCCGCAGGCCAGGCCAAGCTCACCGGCCGGCTGGGCGTTTGCGCCGGCACCACTGGTCCCGGCAGCAATCATCTGGTCGCCGGCCTTTACGAGGCGACTCGCGACCACGCGCCAGTGCTAGCGCTTTCCGGCGACATGCCGCGCAAGCTGCAAGGCACCGATTTCATCCAAACCACCGAGCCTGATCTGTTGTTTCGTGACGTCTCGCTCTACACCGAGACTATCTCGACCGCGGCGCAGGCCCCGGGGGTGATTCATCAGGCGATCGCCTCCGCCTATTCTGGCCCTGGCGTCGCGCACCTGACGCTTCCTCAGGATGTGCTCTCAGCCAGGGCGGGCGCGCCGTTCAGCGTCGCGACCTTGCGGCCTCGCTCCGAATTTGCGGCAAGCGAGAATGACGTCGCCGAAATCGCCCGACGGATCGACAAGGCCAGCAATGTGGTGATCATGTGCGGTGCTGGCTGCCGCGGCGCCGCCGACGTGCTGCGCGCGCTGTCGGACCGTCTCAAGGCCCCGCTTGTCCATACGGTGCGCGGCAAGGAGTTGATGGCGTATGATGATCCACGCTGGATGGGCGGTCTTGGCATGATCGGCACCAGGGCGGTTTATAACGCCGTGCAGCACTGCGACCTGCTGCTGATGGTCGGCACGGACTATCCCTACTCCAATTTTCTGCCTGCCAAGGGTTCAGTGATCCAGATCGACGAGCGCACACAGGTTCTGGGCCGGCGCGCACCGACAGTATTCGGCGTTACCGGCTCGACGCGACCGACGCTGAAGCTGTTGCTCGATAAGGTCGCGGCTAAGGCCGACACCAGATTCTGGGACAAAGTGACCCTGGAGCGTCGCCGGTGGGATGAGATGCTGGACAAGCAGGCCGATCTAGCGCGCAGCAAGGATCGCATCCATCCGCAGGCGGTCGCGCGCGGAATTAGCAAACTCGCCCGCGCCGATGCGATCTTCGTGTTCGATACGGGGCTCAATACGCTGTGGTCAGCAAACTGGATCCAGCAAACCGGATCGCAGCGCATCATCGGCTCGTTCAACAACGCCGCAGTGGGCACGGCGCTCGGACAGGCCAACGGAATTCAGGCGCTGGACCGTTCGCGCCAAGTGATTGCGCTCACCGGAGATGGCGGGTTCAACATGCTGACGGGCGAGTTCATGACATCGGTGCATCACCGTCTGCCGGTCAAGGTCATTGTTTACAATAACTCGTCGCTTGGGCTGATCACGCTCGAGGCCGAGAGCGTCGGCATCGCTCCCTTCCGCGAAGCCATCGAGTTCCCCAATCCCGATTTTGCCGCGCTGGCACGTGCCTGTGGCGGTCACGGATTTGTAGCGCGAAAGCCAAACGATCTGATGGCCGCAATCAGCGAGGCCTTGGCCATCGACGGCCCGACGATCGTCGACGCCGTCGTGGCCGCCGACGAGATGCCGAACATGCCGCACATCGAATTGGAGCAGGCCGGACGTTATGCCGTAGCCAAGATCAAGGAAGCCATACTCGCCGTCACCGGCGGATAATGTCCCTGCTTCATTTCGCGCCCTCATCGCTTTGATATGTCCGTGCACGCGCTTTGACCGATTTGATTTCATCGTCTCTACTCGTCGTCTCGGGACTGACGGCCGTCAATGCAAATATATTGCGGTTCACGTATCAAGCAGCATGTTGCGCGCTTGGCCAAGATGGTAGGCGCTTTCCTCAATGGGAAGATCGAATAATGAGCCTTCCGCACCGACCAGTCGGCTCAAGCCGCGTAATGATCACCAAGACCGGATTCGGCGCTTGGGCAATCGGCGGCGATGGTTGGGCATTCGGCTGGGGACCCCAAGACGATGCTGTTTCGCTGGCGACCATGCGTCACGCACTGGAACTCGGAGTGAACTGGATAGATACGGCCGCAGTGTATGGGCTCGGTCATTCCGAAGAAGTGGTTGGACGGCTGCTGCGCGAACGGCTGCCATCCGATCGCCCAATGGTCTTCACGAAATGTGGATTAATCTGGGATCCGAACAATCCGATGGCCGCGCCGCGACGAGTGCTCAAACCGGAGTCGATTCGGCGGGAATGCGACGCTTCGTTGCGGCGGTTAGGGGTGGAACGAATCGACCTCTATCAATTTCATTGGCCCGATGAAACCGGCACGCCCGTGGAGGACTCATGGAACGAAATGGTGCGGCTGATCATGGAGGGCAAAGTCCGATTGGCAGGCGTCAGCAATTTCGACGTATCGTTGCTCGAACGATGCGAAGCCATTCGGCATGTCGATTCGCTGCAGCCGCCGTTTTCGCTGATCCGGCGCCAAGCCGCCGCACGCGAGATCTCCTGGTGTGCCAAGCATAACACAGGGGTTATCTGTTACAGCCCCATGCAATCCGGTCTGTTGACTGACACGTTCGGCCGGGAGCAGGTCGCGAGATTTGCCAAGGATGATTGGCGGCGCCACTCGCCTGAATTCAACGAGCCGAACCTGAGCCGCAATTTGGCCTTGCGCGACGCTTTGCGTCCAGTTGCGCAACGTCATCGGACTACCGTGTCCGCCGTAGCGGTCGCTTGGACGCTGGCCTGGCCCGGTGTTACCGGAGCAATTGTCGGTGGCCGCTCACCCCTGCAAGTCGACGGCTGGATTGGTGCCGCGTCCCTCCAACTGACCGCTGCCGATTTGCAGGAGATTTCCGACGCCATCGTGCGTACCGGCGCCGGAGAGGGGCCAACGATCCCGCAATTGGAACACGCCGGGGCCACGCACTAGCTTGGGTCGTTGGTAACCAGGTTCGAACATGACCGTCGGATCAATTCGAAATAGCTCCAACTGACGATAAGGCGTGCAACGAGGTGGTCCACCGGCGGAGCTTCATTTCTTAAGAGCAGGTTGTCGCTCTTGGTCGCAATTCGTGTACGGCCGTAACTTTACGGGTCCAGAGCCGAGAGCGCCAGATATGATGCCGATCCGGAACACTGTTCCGTCCCGCTACCCACCGGCGATCACCTGGATGCTAATCGCCATCAATTGCCTCGTGTTTCTATTCCAGGACAGCCTGAGTCCGGACGAGCTGGAACTGTTCGTGGGCCAATTCGCGCTCATTCCCGCGCGTTACTCCGATGTTTTCACATCCGGGGACACCGATTTGGCGACGGTGGACATCTTGCCTTTCTTCACAATGATGTTTTTGCATGGAAGCTGGCTCCATCTTATCGTGAACATGTGGACGCTATGGCTGTTCGGCCCGACCGTTGAGGATCGGCTGGGTCATGGCCGATGTCTGGCGTTCTATCTCGTCTGCGGCCTCGCGGCGTCGGTTGCGCATGTCATGTTCAACCCAGATTCTGTCATACCGGCATTGGGCGCTTCCGGCGCTATTGCTGGCATTCTCGGCTGCTACATGCGCCTGTTTCCGATGGCGCGGGTCGTCGTGCTCGTTCCGATCCTGTTCATCCCACTGTTTTTCGAAGTCTATGCATCCGTCTTCATCGGCCTGTGGTTCCTGCTGCAGCTTCTCCAGTCAATGATGGAGCTCTTACTACCCTCCCCCAGCGGAGACGTCGCGTGGTGGGCCCATGTCGGGGGATTCATAGCGGGATTCACGCTCGGTCCTCTCCTGGCCCGATCCGAGCAGCGCTATCGCGCGTACTACCCGGACGAAGGCGTGCTCGGCTTCGACACCCAGGGACGAACATGAGATGCCATAGGAGGGTTCGATGTCGATCGGTGAACTTTTCTGGCTTTTCTTCTCCGCGATCCAGCCGATGTTGAAGCAGCAGATGCTCGAGGCCATGCAGGCGTGGGCGCGCTGCTCGCCCCGCCCAAGGAGGTGATTGAATAGTGATGCTGTGTGCCGCGGACAGTTCACTCGCGTTGCGGCGGAATAAAATCGAGGCCTCGCAATCCACGCAATGCTTCCACCAGAGGCCCCATCGACCAGTGAGCTGCCATCGAGCTGATGCGTCCAATAAGCTGGTCGCGTCGGTCTTGGGCCGTCCAGACTGCTTCGAGGTAGTCCTGAAGGACAATCTGATGCGCGGATTGATCAAAGGTCTGGCCCGCGAGCCAGGAGCGGCGTCGTTGGGTCCAATGCTTGCCAGCCTCGTAGGAACGACCGTGGCGCAGGAGGAATGCCAACAAATGCCAACAATTGCTGCCGAGCCCGCGTTCTCCGCTTGTCGAGACGCCGCGCCCTCATTAGCGCGGCGGCTCGACTATGCCGGAGACTGGCGGCGCCTGCTCCGGGCGCCAAAAGACATACGGATTTAGTTCCTCAAGCGAAAAAAGAGAAAAAAGGAAGCGTATGGGCGAAGCGCCAGCGGAGACCACTTGCGGGGCGCGAGACCGGTTAAAAGGGCAGCCGCGGGAGCGTCAGCATAGCGCCGCCAAAGGCGGGACGCGGGACCGACTGCCCCCGGCGGGCGCTTCAAGAGCGGCTTCGCGACTCATTGGTATCAATTTTGCTTTTGTGATATCGTCTCATTGTTGCGCGGGTCGATGCACGGCGTGCGCAAGTTCACTGAGCGATATTTTGATAGAGGACGACATGGCCAAGAAAGCGAAGAAGGCAAAGAAGACCGCGAAGGCAGCCACCAAGAAGATGGCAAAGAAGACCTCAA
>JAQGKC010000314.1 GCA_028290305.1 Bradyrhizobium sp. | reverse complement strand
TGTCGATATCGGCGAGCGCGAAGGCGCCTTGCTGACGACCGGCGGCAAGCGCGCCGGCGACCGCGGCTACTTCATCAGCCCGGCCGTGTTTGCCAACGTCGAGCACGAGATGCGCATCTCGCAGGAGGAGATTTTTGGCCCCGTGGTGAGCGTCATCAAGTTCCGCGACGAGGCCGATGCGCTGCGCATCGCCAACGGTACCGCCTATAGCCTTGCCGCAGGCGTCTGGAGCCGCGACATCGGACGCGTGCAGCGCTTCGCCAAGAAGGCCAAAGCCGGCACCGTCTGGATCAACACCTATGGCTATACCGATGTGCGGTTGCCGTGGGGCGGGGTGCGCGATTCCGGCTTCGGCCGCGAACATGGCACGGCAGCGATCGATAATTTCACCGAGCCGAAGGCGGTCTGGATGAACCTGAACGTCTGAGGAAATCCGAAGCACGAGCCTCAGTCGAACTATCAGCCAGAGGCCAATTCAATAGCCGGCACCATCAGCGAGCGCTGATCGTGCCGGCTATTTTGTTTCCCTTCAACCAAGCGCACAGCGCCGATCAAAATCCCGATACGCCGCGCGGCACGTAAGGCCGCTCGAGCGAGGCGATCTCGTCAGCGGTGAGTTTCAGCGAAAGTGCTGCAACCGCGTCCTTCAAATGGTCCGGCTTCGAAGCGCCGACAATAGGAGACGTCACGCCCTTTTTCTGGAGCAGCCACGCCAGCGCCACCTGCGCGCGGGGCACGCCCCTGGCGGCCGCGATGGCACTTACCTGATCGATGATCTCACGATCGGATTCCGGGAATTGCGTATAGAGGGTCTTGCCGTATTCGTCGGTTTCCTGGCGCGAACTGGTCTCGTTCCAGGCCCGCGCCAGGCGTCCGCGCGCGAGCGGACTCCATGGCATCACGGCAATGCCCTGATCGACGCAGAGCGGCAGCATTTCGCGCTCTTCCTCGCGGCTCAGCAGGTTGACATGATCCTGCATGCTGACGAATTCCGTCCAGCCATGCAGGCGGGACGTATAAAGCGCTTTGGAAAACTCCCAGGCGTACATGTTGGAAGCGCCGATATAGCGGGCCTTGCCGGCCTTGACGACGTCGTGAAGCGCTTCCGTCGTTTCCTCGATCGGAACCGTCGGATCCGAGCGATGAATTTGATAGAGATCGACGAAGTCGGTGCCAAGACGCCGCAGGCTGTTGTCGATTTCGCCGAGGATCGCCTTGCGCGATAAGCCTGCGCCGTTCGGTCCCGGCCGCATTCTGCCATTGACCTTGGTCGCGATGACGACGTCCTCGCGACGCGCGAACTCTTTCAGCGCGCGGCCGACAATTTCTTCCGACGTGCCGTCCGAGTAAACATTGGCGGTGTCGAAGAAATTGATCCCGAGCTCAAGCGCCTGTTTGATCAGCGGGCGGCTCTTTTCCTCGTCGAGCGTCCATGGGTGCGGCCCGCGATCGGGAATACCGTAGGTCATGCAGCCGATACACAGCCGCGACACGCCGAGCCCGGTCTTGCCGAATTTCACATAGTCCATGTTTCCACTCCTCGAACCCAGGTTTTTATTGCTTCAAAGGTCTCATCCGATCGGCAGATATTCGCAGCGAAAGGCGAAAGGCTTTTCGATCGCCGCGGGCTTAAGGCTGAGGAAGCATCCGTGGTTTGCCATCAGCGCAGTCACGTCGATCGCCTTTTCAATCTCGAATAGCCGATCCTTGTGGGGCTGCGCCCAATCGTTGACTTGCTGCAGCGCTTTCTGTTTTGCCGCGGCCGCACCGGATGCAACGATCAACACGTTCCGGTGCAGTTCGCTAAACTCCAGTGGGTTGTAACCGCCCAGATTCACAAAGAAAAGTTTGGACGCCGGATCGCTTTGCGGCGCGGTCGTCAGAATAATGTCGTATCCATCGGCCTGTTCGACCGGCCCCCAACAATCCAGATGGAGGCTTGTCGGATCCCCCCACCATTGCCGACGCAGATCCGCGTAACAATCCTCGGGCATATTTCCCACGGAGAAGCGGACATCGTGCAATTCGATATTTGAATTGCCGCAGTTACCCCCGATGTAGAACATGAATAGCTTCATCGTCGTCCCATAAATCGTCGCCGCGCAAAATCAGTTACGGCTCGTGCATTCCGCCTATGATTACCAGAGATCGGTATATGTAGCACGGCGCTGAGCCGTCACTTGGCGCGGAGCACTTATTCGCAGGCATGCATTGACTTGCGAACAGGGCATATCTCTATATTTAACTGTATATAACGATTGAAGAAGAATGCATTGGCATCGGTTGGTGGAGACGCGCCATGGTGGCGTAAAAGATAGCGGTACGGGCGAGAGGGCGGAACCGAAGGGCTTTATGGCTATACGGTTGCCAAGAATGTTTCGCATAAGATGATATCATAACATCCCTGCGCCTGGGCGGACCACTCGGCCGCCTGCGCGACCAGCAAGGGGATTTGGATCATGACCATCAAGCCGGATTTGAATGGCCACACCGCACTGGTGACGGGTGCGTCGCGTGGCATCGGCGCCGCGATTGCCACGGCACTTGCCGAAGCAGGCGCCGCCGTCGCCGTCAACTATCGGGAACGCGCCGGTGAAGCCGATGCGGTGGTGGCGAAGATCAAGAGCGGCGGCGGCCGCGCGATCACGGCCGCCGCCGATGTATCGCAGGCCGCTGCTGTCGCGGCGATGGTCAAGCACGTCGCGGCGGACCTCGGTCCGATCGACATTCTCATCAACAATGTCGGGATCGCGATCGTGCGCGGCGTCGATGACCTGACCGAAAGCGAGTTCGATCAGACCATTGCGGTGAACCTGAAGTCGGCCTTCCTTTGCACCCAGGCGGTATTGCCGGCGATGCGTGCGAACAAATGGGGCCGTATTGTCAACGTCTCGTCGGGAGCCGCGCGCGGCGCCGGCTCGATCGGTGTCCATTACAATGCCTCGAAAGCCGGTATGGAAGGGCTGACCCGTGGCTATGCGGCGCGGCTGGTCAAGGAAGGCATTACGGTCAATGCGGTGGCGCCGTCGCTGATCGAAACCGACATGATGCGCGGCAGGTCTGACCTGGCGCGCAACATCCCGCTCGGGCGCATGGGTCACGCCGAAGAGGTGGCACAGTCGGTCCTGATGGTGCTTGGAAACGACTACATGACCGGCCAGACCATTCTCTTGAACGGCGGCATGGCGTTTATTTGACTATAGGACCATCGGCTTCTGCGCGGCCTCCTTCGCAGACGCGCGTATTTTCTCAAGTTCCACGGCTTCGGCTAACTCGAGGCTGATCTCGACGGTGCTGCGCCGCAGAAACAAATCGCGCTGGCGCTCGCGCGCGACCTTCGATATATTTATATGAACATAACGACCGGTCAAAAAATCAAAACCGGCGAGTCAAGGGAGAAACGCAATGGCATTTCGATTGCTGAGGCATCGTCGATTGTTCGCAAGCGGCCTTGGTCTGATTTTGTGGCTGCTGTGTTGTGAAATGACGGCGCTCGCTGCATCGACGGAAATTTCGATTCCCGGCGATCATACCTTTCCCGAAAGCCTGACCTCGACGGCTGACGGAACGGTCTATATCGGCAGCATGGCAGAAGGTGTAATTTTCCGTGTTCCTCCCGGAGAGTCAAAAGCTGAGGCTTGGATCAAGCCCGGCAGCAACGGACTCCTGTCGGTTCTCGGCGTGCTGGCCGATGAGCGCTCTGGAACCCTCTGGGCCTGTTCTTCCGATCTTTCCGCGATGGGAGTGGTCATGAGTTCCGGTGCGAAGCCAGTCGCGCTGAAGGGCTTCGATTTGAAGACGGGCGCCCCGAAGGGCAGCTTCGCCTTGCCGGGAGACCATTCTCTTTGCAACGACATGGTCGTTGGTTCCGACGGCGCGGTCTTCATAACGGACTCGTTCAATCCGCACATCCTCAGGCTCAAACCGGGTTCCGAGAAACTCGAAATCTGGGCCGAGGATCCGCGACTTGGCGTTGCGAATGGTGCTGCCGGTCTCGACGGCATCGCCATCGGCGGCGATGGCAACGTCTATACCAACACTTTCAACGGCGGCGGCTTGTTTCGGGTCGAGATGAAGAAGGATGGCAGCGCCGGATCCGTCACACCGCTGCAGACATCACGGCCACTGGTCTTGCCGGACGGCCTGCGCAAGCTGGGCGACAACACTTTTCTGATGATCGAGGGCGAAGGCCGTCTGGACCTTGTGACGATCGACGGCGAGAACGCCAAGCTTGAAGTCGTAAAGGACGGTTATAAGGGACCGGTCGCGGTAACGCAGATCGGGCAAATGGCGTGGGTTCTTGAAGGGCAACTCACCCATCTGTTTGAGCCGAAGACAGGCAAGCCGGATCCGTTCCTTGCAACTTCAGTTCCGATACCGCCGCACTAGGCTCGGGATGGCCGGACCCGGGCTCGCGGTTCTGCCATTGAACCTTATCGCTACTCTAACATGACGAGGCTCAATGCCTTGTGTCGCCATCTTTCGTCACGCTCTCTACTGAGCTATTTTTACTTGGTTATTTTTGATCCCGGGCCCCTGCTGCAGATTGCCGCAGTTGAACATCCGCTATCGGGGCCGTTCGAAAACACTGCTAGGTCTGAGCTTTACTCGATTTTGCCCGGCTTTTTATGCGTTTGCATGTGTGCAGGTTAAAATGGCGATAAACGTCCATCCATGAATGCCTCGGATTGGCACTCACTACAAAGTCGTTTGAAAGTCGTTTGCCCACTGCGCCATCCTAGGTTTCAACTCGGTACATTGCTTGCATTTTGGGAATGGAGAGTTGCGTGAGCGAGTCACTTCATCCAATGGCCCCCCACCATCTACCAGGCTTCATCACCGCTCCGGGTGACACCGATATCCTGATGGTGGTGGTCGGTATGGTTCTGATCGGTGCCGTTCTGATGGTCGGCAATCTCTATCTGCGTTTGCACACCTTGCCGGAGCGGATGGCGCACAAGTCGCAAAAGCTGCAATTCGAAATCGTGGCTGTGTTGGGCTTGCTGGCGCTTTTCACGCACATCCATCTCTTCTGGGTGGTCGGGCTGTTGCTGGCCATGGTTGATTTGCCCGATTTCGGCACGCCGCTGCGCAGGATCGCGGGATCGGTCGAGAAAATTGCCGGCGTTCCAGCCGGAGAGGAAGCGGCCGAGATGGCAAGTGCTGAGATGAAAAGTGAAGGCGCAGCTCACGCGGTTGCTGCGGAAGCGCCGGACGCGACGAAAGCCGGCGTTGTTGCCAAGAGCGAGGCGCCGAGCCATGCTTGAGCTGCTTCTCTGCTCCCTGCTGACCATCTTTCCGGACTATCTTTATCGCCGCTACAGGCAAGGAAAGCGCCTCGGCAAGGAGATCACATTCTATTCGGTATGGTTCGAACTGAGGTGGGGCATCACGGCCTGTCTCATGCTGACCGTCGCTCTGATCACGGTCATCTTCTATTTTCACCCGTCCACTACGACGGCGACGTTATTCTTCAGGACCGTCCCGATCATTCCTGAAACAACGGGCCGCGTGTCGGAAGTTCACGTTGGATCCGTCAGCGCTCCTGTCAGGAAGGGTGACGTGATCTTCAAGCTGGACAGCGCAAAGCAGGAAGCAGCGCTGGAAACGGTCCGGCGCAAGATTGCCGAAGTCGATGCCGCTTTGCTGGCGGCGCAGGCGGATATTCTCAAGGCGGAGGGGCAGATCCAGGAAGCAAAGGGCGCCTATCAGCAGGCTTCGGATGAGCTGGACACCAAGCGCGAACTCCAGAAACGCAATCCCGGCATCGTCCCGCAGCGTGACATCGAAAAGCTCGAGGTGCTGCTCGCGGGCCGTCAAGGCGCCCTTGATTCGGCAACGGCTTCGAAACAATCCGCGATGACCCGCGTGAGCGCACTTCTTCCCGCGGAGAAGGCAAGCGCTGAGGCGGTGATGGCCGAGGCGCAGGTGGATCTGAGCAAGACCTACATTCGTGCGGGAGTCGATGGGCGCGTGGAGCAATTCGCCTTGCGCGTGGGAGATATCGTTAATCCCATGATACGGTCTGCCGGCATCCTCATTCCTGACGGTGCGGGACAACGAACGCTTTCAGCGGGATTTGGACAAATCGAAGCGCAGGTCATGAAGGTCGGAATGGTCGCCGAGGCGTCATGCATTTCAAAGCCCTGGACGATTATTCCGATGGTGGTGACGGGCGTGCAAAATTACATCGCAGCGGGCCAGTTCCGGGGTGGCGAGCAATTGGTCGAAGCGCAGCAGGTGCTGGCTCCGGGCACCATTCTCACGTTCCTGGAACCAATCTATCAAGGCGGCCTTGAGGGCGTTACGCCCGGAAGCAGCTGCATCGTCAACGCCTATACCAGCAACCACGAGCTGATTGCTTCCAAGGAGACCGGCGCATTCAAGCGTTTTGCGTTGCATGCCGTCGACGCCGTCGGCCTTGTGCACGCGATGCTGTTGCGCGTCCAGGCCCTGCTGCTTCCCGTCAAGACGCTGGTGATGAGCGGACACTGAGTACTGTTTGAACTCTGCTCGTAATAGCGGAGGTCGCAATGACCATTGGCATCATGTCGGCGCAGTGCGGCGCGTCCGGCTGCGCATGAGAGTCCCTAGCCAGGTTCATGATAGCGGAATGCATGGAAAGACAAGGAGCCGACCTCCGTGATACCGCCTCGGAAGCGTGCGGGACAACCGGCATGCGTGCCTAACAACGGTTTGCGCGATGAACGGAAATGCGAACGTACCGCTGCTTCCGAGACTGCCGCCATGAATCCCTTGCTTAGAGAAATCCGTCACAATCCCCTGCTCAGGTTGCTGGCGTTCGTGCCCGTGCTGTTCGCCGCTCAGAAGCTCAAGCCGGAAGCGCACACGCTGCTTTTTGTGCTGTCCGTCCTGGCCATCGTGCCACTGGCCGCGCTGCTGAGTCACGCCACCGAATCCGTAGCGGCCAAGACGGGCGATACGGTCGGTGGCCTGCTCAACGCCACGCTCGGAAACCTGACCGAACTTGTCATCGCGCTGGCCGCGTTGCGCGGGCGCGGCAATATACCCTGGTGAAGGCATCCATCGCCGGGGCGATTGTCACCAACACGTTGTTCATGTTGGGCGCGTCGTTTCTCCTCGGCGGACTCAAGCACCACGTGCAGGAATACAACAGGGCTAGCGCCCGCCTGCAAGCGGGCCTGCTCTTTCTGGCCACGATCGCGATCTTGATTCCCTCGGCGCTCTCTGAAGCCGATTCCGTGGCGGGGTCGGCGTTCACCGAGACGTTGAGCGTGAGTCTGTCTGTGCTGCTCATCGCCGCCTACGGACTGGGCCTGTTGTTCTCACTCAAGACACATCGCGAATTGTTCGGCGGCGCGGAACACGCGGAGACCGGCGAAGCGCCTTGGCCGTTGGGCTTGGCCCTGGCCACGCTGGCCGGCGTCACGGTACTGGTCGCGCTGGTGAGCGAGGTGTTCGTCGAGTCGGTGCAGCAGGCAGCGGTGGCGTTCGGGATGACTCCCGCGTTCGTGGGTTTCATCGTCGTGGCGCTGGTGGGCGGTGCGGCGGAGATGGCCTCGGCGTTTTCCGGCGCGCGCAAGAACCGGCTGGACCTGAGCGTGGGCATCGCGCTGGGGAGCGCAACCCAAATCGCGCTCTTCGTCGCTCCGATGCTGGTACTGCTCAGTTACGTCATCGGCCCGGTGCCGATGAACCTGCAATTCTGGCCGGGCGCAGTGGTAATGATGCTTCTCGCCACCATGACCGCGTCCCTGGTGACCAACAGCGGGCGCTCGGCGTGGTTTGTCGGAGTGCTCTGATTTTCGCCATGACGCTTTACCTGTTGCCGCCCCGGCTACAGTGAAAGGACCATGCCTCGAAACACAGCTGAAAACTCTACTCACCGCGCACATGATGCCCCGCAAGTTCAGGTCACTTGACGCCACCGCGCCGGAAATCAAAAGGTCAAAGCATAAAGCCGACGCTACTTTAGCTTAGGCCAACATTGTAAGCGAGTGCCGAGTTGCCTTAATCCTCACTTTGGGCTGGATCCGACCGATAACAGTCCGCATCGCCGGAGCGATCCGCATGCTGCGCCAATTTCTTGTGAGTACTGCCGTCAGCGCTTGCAACATTGCGATCCATGCAATCGTGATGGCAGCCGTATTGCGGGTGGCGCGCATCGCGAGTGAGCGTGCAACATCGCGTCAATCGCTTCGACTGATCGCCGTCATGATTGCGACCGTGTCGGTCTTGATGGCCGCGCATATTGCTGAAGTGATCGTTTGGTCATTTGCTTACGCGATCGTCGGTGTTGCACCTCCTGGCACTGATCTTATCTATTTTGCCTTTGTAAACTACACAACGCTTGGCTATGGCGACGTGACTCCGTTACAGCGCTGGCACTTGCTTGGGCCAATGACGGCAATGAACGGCGTGCTGTTGTTTGGTTGGTCGACTGCCGTCATTTTTGCGGTCCTGCGGAAAACAATGATAACGAGCCCGACCGAAGACGGACTGCGAGAGAAAGGTATATCTTCCGAGTAATATATTGCGGCGCTTTAGCCGCGAGGTCCTCGGCGAAACGTATATTCCAGCTGGGCATTTTCCCGCCTGCCAAAAATTGTGAACAGCTCAATATCTTTCAGAGACGAAATTCTTGCCCTTCAACGGCGTTTGATCGTCGTATTTTCCTTTATTCGAGCGCTTGGGCAACTTGATCTTGGGCCGTGCCACTTTCTTAGCGGGGATTTCGCTCAGGATGTGTGAAATGCAATTGAGCCGCGCCCTCCGCTTGTCGTCGGAGCGCACAATGAACCAGGGCGCGTGCTTGCTGTCGGTCATTTTTAGCATCATGTCTCGCGCCCGCGAGTAATCGTACCAGCGATCGTATGATTCGATATCCATCGGGCTCAGCTTCCATTGTCGGAGCGGATCCTCGACGCGGGCCTCAAACCTCCGCTTTTGCTCGTCCTGTCCGACTTCGAGCCAAATCTTGATCAATATCATACCGCCGTCGGTCATGAATTTTTCAATTGGCGGGCAAAGATCGAGGAAACGTTTGTGTTCCTGCTCACTGCAAAATCCCATGACGTGCTCAACGCCGGCTCGGTTGTACCAACTGCGATCGAAGATGACGATTTCGCCGGCGGCCGGAAACCGTTCGATGTAGCGCTGCACGTACATCTGGGATTTTTCGCGATCGGAAGGGGCAGGAAGAGCGACAACGCGAAAAACGCGCGGACTGACCTTTTCAGTGAGTGCTTTGATGGTCCCGCCCTTGCCGGCGGCGTCCCGTCCTTCGAACACGATGACGACGCGCAGGCCCTTCTCTTTCACCCAATCCTGCAGTTTGCAGAGCTGGATCTGCAGCTTGCGCATCTCACTCTCATAAACCTTGCGCTTCATCTTCTCATGGGGGCCATCTTTGGCCTTCGCCTCGTCGAGAGCTTCGCGGCTGTCCTTGAGTGTCATTGACATTGCCCTTCAATCGGCCGTCACTTTGTGGCTTCCAAAAAACTTTCCGAAATCCGCGCATCCCTCCACGTTGATCAGTCCTGGAGGCCGGAGAGTCGGCGAAACGGACTCAGCTCCAGCTCAGCGTCATGCCGATATCGCTCGGCCTGTCTCCGGAAAATTGGACGATTTCGGCCCGCAATTTATACCCGCGCGGCCGGAAGTACTTAGCCCAGGCATCATAGAGTTCTTTAGGCAACCCCGTCAGGGTGCTTTCCCAACCCCGCTCCTGCTGATTGATGGCGCGGCCACGATCGGTGCAGACGTCGACGGGAAAACGAATAAATTCAACTTCGGTCTTCCCGTTGCGCACGGCACGCTCGATGATCGCCACCGCACGTTTAATTCGTTCATCGTCCGACACGCCCGACGGTCTCTCCAACTGCTGGAGCAATGCACGCTTTTCGGCTTCGGCCTTTTCGTGCTGGCGCGCCGCCTTTGCGGCCTCGTCCACCTCGCTGAGAGCGAGCTTCTTCATGAAATCTTTTGCGTTTGGCAACAGGTCATCAGGTTTGGACGGCATGACTTCCTCCATCAACCAGTGCTCCCGGGCGGAAGATGTTAGACTAATTCCTCCATTCAATCGATGAAACATGCTGCGGCAAAATGGCAGCCGCCCTAGCGATCGTCACCACCGAGCAGACGGTCGAGCGTCGCGATCCTGTCCAGTCCTCCGACCTTTTCGGCCATGCCGTCGGCTCGCAGCAGATCGCGCACCCATCCGTGTGCCCCAACGATGCGCAATGCGGCGCCCCGGGCGGCAAGTTCGCCGTGCAGCTCGTGCAGCATGCGCGAACCCCCGAGATCGACATAGGGCGATGCGGAGAGATCGCAGATCACCAGGCGGACGTCTGACGCATCGACCGCTCGAACACGGCCCAGAACCGATTCCAGGATAGCGTCGGCATTGACGTAGATCAGAGACGCTTCGGGACGGAAGGCAATCGCGCCAGGCAGGACTTCGTTGTCGGGATGACGCGCGAGGTCCGAGTAGCTATTCGTGCCGGGAATGCGGCCGAGGAACGCCACGTGCGGCTGCGATGCGCGGGCCAGCAGCATCAAGACGGACGCGACTGCAGCGAGCAGGATGCCCTGCAGGATGCCCAGAAGCAGCACAGCGCCGAGCGCGATCGCCGCGGCGTAGAAGTCAAGCCGGCTCACACGCCACATCCGAAACAGGGTCGGAAAATCCAAAAGGCCAGACACCGCGGTCAGCACCACCGCCGCCAGCACCGCCTTCGGCAGGTTTTCCAACAGTCCGGTAAGAAAGAGTAAGCACAGCGCAAGGGTTATCGAAGCAAAGACAAGGGAGAGTGGTGTGCGCGCCCCCGCTTTGTCATTCACGGCTGATTGCGACAGCCCGCCAGCCACGGGATAGCCATGTCCCAGCGCGGCCGCAAGATTTGCCGCACCGATGCCGAGAAGCTCTTGCCGCGGATCGATATGATATCCGTGCTTTGCCGCGAAGGCGCGCCCAGCAGAGACGCTTTCGATATAGGCGAGCAGCAGGCAGCCAGCAGCCAGCGGTACAATGCCTTCGACATCACGCAGCCGTAGCGCAGGGCCTTCCAGGGTGGGCAGGCCAGCGGGAATATTTCCCGTAATGGGCACGCCAAGCGCGGGGAGCCCAAGCACGGTGGCGGCGACGATTGACAGAGCAACAACGCCGAGTGCGACGGGTTTTCCTGGCAGCAAGCGCTCGCCAAACACCAGCAGCATGATCGCGATGAAGCCGATGGCAAGTACGAGGTAGTTGGTCTGGCTGATTTGCCCGGCGAGTAGCGCGGCCCGCTCGAAAAAATTATGTCCGCCGCCGCCCACGCCGATCAGGCTCGGCAGTTGGGTCATCGCGATGGTCAGCCCCGCGCCGGCCTTGAAGCCTACCAGGATGCTGTCGCTGATCAGCTTTACGAGCGCGCTCAGTCGCAATAGCCAGGCGATTACACAAAGCATTGCCACCGTGAAGCCGGCGAGGCTAGCGATCTGCCCATAGTGTTGCGCGTCTCCACCTGCCATTTCCCCAACGGTGCCGGCAATCATCAGCGAAATGGCGGATGTCGGTCCGATCGCCAGTTGGCGCGATGACCCGAGCAGAGCATAGCCTAGTCCGCCCAATAGGTAACCATACACGCCGACCTGCGGAGGCAGACCGGCAAGTCCCGCATAGGCGAGAGAAACCGGGATCGCGTAGGCCGCCAGCGTAACGCCCGCGATGATATCGCCGCGAAGCCACGCGGCGCGGTATTCCGCCAACCAACGTGCCGGTGGCACTCGCCACATCGCTCCGTTCCGGCTGGTCGCGGAATCCTTCATGCGCGGGCTCTATTTCCGAAGAGGCCGCGTCAAACGCAGCATGTTATCTGGCCCTGCATCCTCCAGAATCAAGCAGCGCGCGGAGGTTGAACTCCCGCGCTTAAAAGAGCTGGAGCGTCACATGCATAATGTCCGCTTCTCGTCTCATAGTCGGATGCAATCCGCTTTTCTTGAAAACTTTCAGCATTGCAGTGTTCTCCGGCAAGACTTCGGCGATCAATTCCTTGAGCCCGGCATCCCTGGCGATCGCGGCAAGATGACGCATCAGTGCGGCGCCGATCCCTTGTCCATGGTATTCGTCGATCAAGGCGAAAGCCACCTCAGCTCGTCCGGGCTCAAGGACGACGTAGCGTCCACCTCCCACGATGACCGGTCCTCCACCTTCGTCTGCAACCACGACCAAGGCTACATGGCTGACAAAGTCGATGTTTGAGAAGAAGTCGATTTCCTGTTCGGAAAAATGGCGCCGTACCGAAAAGAAACGGCGGCGGAGGGTCTCGGCGCTGGCGCGGCTGACGGCTTCTTCAAGGCCGTTCCGATCCTCCTGCCTGAGCGCGCGGATTTCAATGCGGCGTCCGTCGCGCAGTGTCTCAACCGACGAAAATTTGACTACTTCCGGCATAATCAGCAGTCCTTGAGTATTCACGTGACACGGCCTGCGTGAGATGATCGCACTGCGCCGCCGATTGTCCTTAGAAGGGTAACGATCAATGTATCGATAACCCTGTAACCCTGTCAGCAATTTGGTGCGGCTATTCCGCCGATTAATCAGAGCGGATGCTATTCCCGATCTGTTGCCCTCCGCCGCTGACGTGTGCCGCAAGGCATTTGCCGCGCTGCGTCAGATGCTGAGCGCGACTGGAGAAACCGCCAACGAAGCTGCGGACAGAATCCGAGTAATGCATTGCGGCGTTTTAGCCGCGAGTCCTCGGCGAACACGTATAACCCCTGCGGCTTCGGTCGGCCGCAGCGCCAAGCGCACCGCGGATTGGACCTTTCCCTGGGTATGCGGAGGTTGCACCGAGCCGACCTTCAAAGAGTGGTGAAGGTCGTTTCAAAACGGCAATTTCGACGATCCCGCTCATTGCCGTGACTGTTGATCCGGTCCTGGCAGGACCAAGCCTCGCTCCCAGGCACGGCCGCTCTACCGCTTCCGGATTGCGCCTTTCAGCGATGCTAGCGCGATGTTAGGCTGGTCGGCAGCAGGACCACCTGCGTCCTGCCTAACATGGAACGGGAGGACGATATGGCTGAGAGCATTTACAAGGTCATTGAGCTGATCGGCACCAGCGAGGATTCCTGGGAAAAGGCTGCCAAGGCAGCCGTTGACAGGGCAGGAAAATCCCTCCGCGATCTTCGGGTCGCCGAAGTCGTCCAGCTCGATATGCAATTGGATGCTCAGGGCAAGGTCGAAGCCTACCGCGCCAAGCTCAAGGTCTCGTTCAAATTCGAGGGCTGACGGACGGGTGCACGGTCATTGCCGTCATTCCCGGTGAGCGCGATTTGCGCTCACCGGGAGGTGCGAGTTCTTCGGGAGGTGCGAGTTCTTGCGAGTCTCGAGGGACGAGGTGTGTTTGCTGAAAGCTCACAGCCCCTTCAGCGCCGTGACGGAAACATTGATCGTACCGTCGGCTTCCGCGATCACGCGCAGCGTTTTGGAATCGAAGGCGATGTCGGCGAGGCGCAGGCTGGTGATTTCCGCCGCCACCCGCACGCCGTCCTCGTTCTTCTGGAAATCGGAGATGGCGGCGGCGATCTTTTTCTGCGCGTTGGTGGCGAACGGCTTGAGGTCGATGGTGGCCTTTTCCGCCAGCACCTTTTGCAGATGCGGCATCGCCTCGCGCGCCGCGGCTCCGAGCAACCCGAACGCCGCCTCGGATTCGACGGCGAGCTGGATATCGGTCAGCCGCAGGGTCTGCTGCGCCTGATCAAGCACGGGCCTGCCCCAGATATGCACGGTGGCTTCGCCGCCGAATCCGAACCAGCTCTTTTTCTCTTTGGCGTTGACCAACAGCGAGATCAGCAGCCGGTCGCCCGACGCCGCGACGGTCGCGCGCTTCACGGTGACACCGACCGAGCCCGAACCGTCTTCCGGAAACGTCCGGCCGGCGAATTGCGCTTCCAGGATCTTGTTGATGTCGGTGAATGGCATGTCGATCGGCACGCCGATGCTGACCCCGCCTGGAGTCGGCGGAACAATGGAGATTTTTTCGGGAAACGGGCAGTCGGGCGTGGTCTGCGCCGAGGTGATGCGGGTTTCCGCCTCGAGGCCGAGCGTCAGCGTGACCGCCGAGGCATCGACGCGCGGCTGCGCCGCGATGGCGCGGGTCGGCCGCAGCTCGAGCCAAAGCGGCGGCAGCGACGAAGCCGAACTGGTGCCCTGTAGCGGAATTGAACGGCAGACCTTGGCCCATTGGGTCCGCGCGGTCTGCTCGAATGTCGGATCGTTGCGGATCCGCTCCCCCACCGCGTTGAGCTGGTCGCCGACGGTCTTGTCGATCAGCGGCTTGACCTGCGCCGGCACGTTGACGCGTGCTCCAGCCACCGAAAGGCTGGTGTCGCCGAGGGTCACCTGGCCGGCCAAATTAGGCTCGATGCGCCAGGCCGCGGCAAGCTTTGGCCGCGAGGTGATGGTGACGTTGCCTTTTATCTCCGCGCTGGCGTTCAGCGCCTTGATATTGATGCTGCCGACCTGCTTGGCGACATTGCCGCCGAGCAAGCTGCCGAGCGCGTTGCCGACCGCGCCGGTCGCCTTCGACGACAGCGAGCCCGTCACATTGAGCGTCCCCGTCAGCGGCGTTGCCAGTGACAACACATCCTGGGCGCCGGTCGCCGCGATCGGTCCGCGCGATGCGGTCCAGCCGATGTCGGCGTTCTGCAGAACCTGGGACACCGGGTTGTCGGCCTTGCCCGAGAAGGTGCGCGGCGCGGCGCGATCGGCGGCATCCCGAATGGCGGTCAGCGAAACCGAAGCCTGCGCAATGATGCTGGAGCTGCGCGACACAGGCGGCAGCGGCGGCAACGCGACAAGCACGGGCGCGCCGACCGTGCCGCGCGGCGACAGCCAGTCCATGATCTTCAGGCTGGCGTAAAATGACACCGCGACCACCGCGATTGCGATCAGGATCGTCTTGAGACGCATTGTCCCCCCGGACTGGTTGAACCGGAGAGTCTACAGGGCGGGTGAGGGGGGCGCCAGAGTGGCGAAGGGGACGGGACGCCACATTGCCGCCTCATCCCTGACGAGCAGCGTCTTCGCCGTGTCCCGGAATTTATTGCCAGTCAGAAACAAAAATGGCGCCGAGACCGCGCCATTTTTTTAAAGCACTTCGATTCGTCGCCTGGACGGATGGATCAGCTCCGCTTGCCATCCGTATTGTCGGCCCGGCGGTCCATCGGCAGCACGATGACCTTGGTGCCGACATTGACCCGCGAATAGAGATCGGAAACGTCTTGGTTAGTGAGGCGGATGCAACCGGACGAAACGTGGGTGCCGATGGTCTCCGGCGCGTTGGTGCCGTGGATACGATACACCGTGCCGCCGAGATACATCGCGCGGGCGCCGAGCGGATTGCCGGGGCCGCCGGCCATGTAACGCGGCAGATAGGGCTGGCGCGCGATCATTTCCGGGGGCGGAGTCCAGTCCGGCCATTCGGCCTTTTTGGTAACCGACTGCACGCCGGACCAGGTGAAGCCGTCGGGGCCGACGCCGATGCCGTAGCGGATCGCCTGACCGCCTCCGAGCACATAGTAAAGATAGGTGTTGGGCGTATCGATGATGACGGTGCCGGGCGCCTCGCGTGTGGGATAGTTGACGATCTGGCGCTTCAGCCGCGCCGGCATCTCGACCGCGCTGCCTTCATCCTGGGAAGGTGCGGCCTGCATCGACGGCGGTGCCGATTGTATCGGCGGTGTCATGAAGAAAGGAAACAGCGGCGGCGGTGCAGCCGAGGCGGACGCAGAAAATGCGATGGCGCCAATCGCCAGTGCGCCGAAGGCGACGGCGCGGCGGGAATTCAACTTCAATCTATCCAGCTTGAACATCGGTCGTCCCCTGTTTGATTATTTCACGCCAGTTCGGCGCGTTTGTTGGGGGCATCGTTACCGGGCGACGGTTTCATGACGTTTGCGTCACGAGGGCAAAATGGTTTCGCCGGGGCGGAGAATTGTTTCGTTGCGGTGTCGCGGGACCCCAAAAAACTTCGAAGTGGCCCAAAAAAGGACGGTCCGCGCACCGATAGCGTCATACGCCTGAAATATCCTTGGCCGAACGTCGGGAATTGAGAATCAGCAAAGCTCTCAGGTTCCCATAATGCGGATTTTAATTGCGACCGACGCTTGGCATCCGCAGGTGAATGGCGTGGTTCGCACGTTGACTTCGCTGGCCCGCAGCGCGGCGGGGCTTGGAGCCGACATCGACTTTCTGACCCCCGATGGCTTTCCGTCGCTCGGCGTTCCGACCTACCCGGGATTGCGGGTGGCGTTGCCGAACCGGCGCGAGATTGCGCGTAGAATAGAGGCGGCGTCGCCGGACGCGATTCATATTGCGACCGAGGGGCCGATTGGATGGGCGGTGCGCGCCTATTGCCGTCGCCGGAAGCTCGCTTTCACGACGTCCTATACGACACGTTTTCCGGAATATATCGCGGTGCGCTCGATCATTCCGGCCTGGTTTAGCTATGCGGTGCTGCGACACTTTCATTCCGCGGCTGCCATGATCATGGTCGCCACCTCCTCGCTGCGGCAGGAACTCGGCGCGAAAGGTTTCAGGAAGCTTGGCACCTGGACCCGGGGAGTCGATACGGACCTGTTCAGGCCCGACCATGCGGCCGAGCTTGGCTTGCCCAGGCCCATTTTCGTGACAATGGGCCGTGTCGCGGTTGAGAAAAACCTGGAGGCGTTTCTCTCATTGGACCTGCCCGGATCCAAAGTTGTGATCGGGGACGGACCGCAGCGAGCGGAGTTGCAGCGCCGCTATCCAAAGGCCAGATTTCTGGGTGAGAAAACCGGCCAGGATTTGACCGCTCATCTGGCGGCGGCGGACGTTTTTGTTTTCCCGAGCCTCACGGATACTTTCGGCGTCGTCCAGCTTGAAGCGCTGGCCTGCGGCACACCGGTCGCCGCGTTCCCGGTTACAGGCCCGCTGGATGTGATAGCGGATCATCCGGTGGGAGCTCTGGATATGGACTTGCGAAGCGCTTGCATCCGCGCACTCGGCATATCCCGTGAATCATGTCGGAGTTTTGCCCTAGAGCGTTCCTGGGAGAACAGCGCAAGGCAGTTCATCGGCAATCTGACAGCGTTGCAGCCGAGCCGTTCGCTGCAACCTGCCCGCCGCGTGGCGGGCAGAAGCGCTGTGCGCGGCTAATCGACATCAAGGACAGCGAGTAGAGTTACCATGGCCGAAATCATAAAACTGGACGACACGAGGCAGTTGGACTTCGACCGCGAAATGGTCGAGCGCGCCTATGATCGCTGGGCTCCGATCTATGACCTCGTGTTTGGCGGGGTGTTTGGAAAAGGCCGGCACGCCGCCATTGTCGCCACCAACAGCATTGGCGGTCGCGTCCTCGAGGTCGGCGTCGGCACCGGCATCTCATTGCCGCAATACGCTCCGAACCTTCGCATCTTCGGCACCGACATCTCGGAAGCGATGTTGCGCAAGGCCAAGCAACGTGTCGTCGACCTGCACCTGAAAAATGTCGAAGGTCTCGCGGTCATGGATGCGGAGAAACTCGAATTTCCCGATGCGTCATTCGATGTCGTGATGGCGCAATATGTCGTGACGGCCGTTCCTAACCCGGAAAAAGCGCTGGACGAATTTGCCCGGGTGCTTCGGCCGGGCGGCGAGATGATTCTGCTGAGCCGGGTCAGCGCGGATGCTGGGATGCGCCGCTTCATCGAGCAACGGCTGCAACCGGTGGTTCGCCGGCTCGGTTTTCGGACCGCTGAGTTCGCATGGTCGCGCTTTGCGCAATGGGCGGCGGGGGCCCATGGCATGGAATTGGTCGAGCGCCGCGCCGTGCCACCGCTTGGACACTTCTCGCTGATTCGCTTTCGCAAGGCCGAGATCGCCGCTGCCGCCTGACGTGGCTGTGGATGGTTTCGGCCTTAATTGTACAACGCGACATGTCATTATGATGTCGTCACATACCGGACATCGAATCCCTGTACGCAGGTTTCCGACGTTGGAGGGGTAAAATGATGAAGAACTTTATGACGGCCTTGCGAACCCAGCGATGGGACGACCACCGCTACTACCATCACAGCCGTATCAACCAGAGTCTGCATTTTGTCAGCGCGTCCAGCTTTCTCATCAGCTATGTGCTGATGTTTTTCGATCCGGTTGCCGCCGCGCTGATAGGATGGCTGGTCTCCATGACCACGCGGCAGGCCGGCCATTTCTTTTTCGAGCCGAGGGGGTACGACCACGTCAATCAGGCGACCCACGAGCACAAGGAAGAAATCAAGGTCGGCTATAATCTGCAGCGAAAGATCGTGTTGCTGGTGATCTGGGCGCTCTCGCCGCTGGTGCTGTACATCGACCCGACGCTATTCGGGATGTTCACGCCCTGGGCGTCGCCGGCCGATTTCATGCGCCAGGTTGCGAAGATCTGGCTCGCGATCGGGATCGGCGGTCTTCTGTTCCGGACCATCCAGCTTTTCTTTATCCGGGATATCGAGACCGGCCTGGTCTGGATGACGAAGATCCTGACCGACCCGTTCAGCGATTTCCGGCTCTATTACAAGGCTCCGCTGTTCCTGCTGCGCGGCGAGTTGATCGATCCGGGCCTGGAAAAACACGTCAAGCACGCCTGAGTGCTTCGATCGGAAGCGGCTTCGGTTTTACCGAGGCCGTTTTCGCGTGAACATCTCTTTCAGTATCTGCCGCCGGATTTTCTTGTTGGTGAGGGAAGCGTCGCGCCACCACCAGCCGTCTTGCTTCATCTTCTCTGCCGCTGCCACGAAACGCTCGGCCACCTGCGCAAAATCCGCGTCGGTGTAGTTCAGGCTGAAGATCAGACGACCGGTCCCGATCCAGCTCAGGGCCAGTTGCTCTGCCCGCAAATAGTACTGAAGCATCCAATTGTAGCGCGACGGCTCGGTGTAATGGACCATCCAGATCGAGGAGAGATTGGAGACCCGGACGGGCAGGTCATGCGCGGCCAGCATTTCGTTCAACCGCCGCGCCCGCGAATCCCAGGTATCGTCGAGTCCGCAATAGATCGAACGAACAGCGGGATCGTCGAGCCGGTTGAGGAATTCGTCCATCGCCGTCATGACGTAGGGATGCGAATTGAACGTGCCGCGCGCAAAGCAGATATCGACCGGATGGTCTTCACGGAAGCGGCGCATCAGGTCCTTGCGCCCGCACACCGCGCCGACCGGAAGGCCGCCCGCGAGGCTCTTGCCGTAGGTCACCATGTCGGCGCGCACGCCGAAATATTCCTGGGCGCCGCCAGCCGCGAGCCTGAAACCGACGAATACCTCGTCGAAGATCAGGACGATATTGCGCTCGGTGCAGACCTCCCGCAGCGTTTTGAGCCACTGGCTGTAGGCGGCGCGGTCGAAACGGCCGGTTCGCGAGCTGTCGGCCAGCGCGGAATCCGCGGGCGCACTGGCGTTGGGATGCAGCGCCTGCAAGGGATTGACCAGAACGCAGGCAATATCGCGCCGCGTTTTCAGGACGCGGAGCGTCCGTTCGGACATCTCCGCCAATGTATAGGTTTCGTGCGGCGAAATCGGGTTGCCCACGCCGGGCTGCACGTCACCCCACCAGCCGTGATAGGCCCCGGCAAAGCGAACCAGATGCGAGCGGCCGGTGTGATAGCGGGCGAGCCTCACCGCCTGCATCACCGCTTCGGTGCCGGACATATGGAACGAGACCTCATCGAGCCCGGAAATGGTGCACAACCGCGCGACATTGTCGGTGATCACGGGATGGTAGGATCCGAGCACGGGACCGAGCGCGTGCGCACGCGCCTCGGCCTTCGCAATGCATTCCTTGTAGAAGTCGTTGCCGAAGATATTGACGCCATACGAGCCGGTCAGATCGTAAAACACGTTGCCGTCGAGATCGGTGACCGTGACCCCCGACGACGATTGCATGAACGCACCGGCGCCCAGATATTCCCGGACCAGCCGGCTGTACTGAAACGGCACCCGGTAGGCCTCGGTGAATTGCAAATCGGAGATTCGCGTCGAGGCCTGCAACGTCATCTGGCGGCTTTGGGCGAAGCGGTCCTGGTAGAGCTGCGCGAGCCGGAAGAAGCCGTCCTGGCGCTGGGTGCCCACCGCGGGCGGCGCCCCGTCGGAGCGGAAAAAATCGCTGATGTCGAATTCATAGAACGGGATCAGGCGCGCGACCCTGCGCGACATTTTCGAATGCCCGGTCAGCGAGCGATGCTTGGCTCGCGACAGCGCCAGGCGGGCCTGCAATTTGGGAAAGGCGACCGCGGCACCGGCTACCACGGCGGCGGACAACGACAGAATCGGAAGAGGCGAATCCATGCCACCAGCGCTAACGAGTCCCGCTGACAGATTCATGACAATTCGGGGTCTGATCTCCACGCTGACGCAACAGGAAGATCTTAACTTCCTGCTGACCAATCGCATCCCGCGGGCGGCGCTGACGCGCTTCATGGGATGGTTCAGCAAGATTGAACAACCCCTGATCCGCGACCTGTCGATCGCATGCTGGCGACTGTTTTCCGATCTCGATCTGACCGAGGCTCGCAAGACGAGCTTCAAGAGCCTGCATGAGTGTTTTACGCGCGAACTCCGCCCCGGTCTGCGTCCGCCGGACCTTGATCCGTCGATCGTGGTCAGTCCGTGCGATGCCATCATCGGGGCCTTCGGCGCCATTGCCGA
Source organism: Bradyrhizobium sp. (assembly GCA_028290305.1). The sequence continues at coordinate 38,547 of JAQGKC010000314.1, read as the reverse complement.
TACCGAACTGTTTCAGATCAAGGGGGCCGCCTATTCGCTGTTGGACCTGCTCGGGGACCCTAAGCTGGTGGACGCGCACCGCAATGGACGCTTCATCACGTTGCGGCTGACCTCAAGCATGTATCACCGCTTTCATGCGCCGCACGATTGCCGGATCGAGCAGGTCACCTTCATCAGCGGCGACACCTGGAACGTCAATCCGATCGCGCTGAAACGAATCGAACGGCTGTTTTGCAAAAACGAGCGCGCGGTGATCCAGACGCGGCTGGGAACCGGCGAAACCCTGACCCTGGTGCCGGTCGCGGCGATCCTGGTTGCAAGTATCCGGCTGCATGTTCTGGATGTCGTCCTCAATGCCCAAACGCGAGGACCGACAACTTTCCCTTGCGATGCCAGCGTTCGCAAAGGCGACGAGCTCGGCTGGTTCGAGCACGGCTCGACGATTATCGTGCTGGCGCCTGATCATTTCGAATTTTGTGACAACGTCACGGAATCCGCGCGGATTTATGCCGGTCAACCCTTGATGCGAAAATCCGCCGGCGCGGCTGTTACGGCCATTTAAGCAAGCGGGCCTGTATCGGTCTCGATTTTGCCGCCACTCGTTATTATTATAGTGGCGGTCGAAACCCGATTCGAAATCGAAAACATGGGACGTGAGATGGCGCGGGCGCCTGTTCTGGCGGCTGGAGGTATTGTGCTGCGGCAGGAAGAAACGCCGCTGATCGCGGTGGTGCGCCTGCGCAAGCGCAACGAATGGGTGCTTCCCAAGGGCAAACTCGATGACGGCGAAACGCCGCGCGATGCCGCTGAGCGCGAGGTCCTGGAAGAAACCGGGCATGACGTCTCCGTGCACGAATTTCTTGGAACGCTGGTCTATGAGTCCGGCGGACGGTCCAAAGTCGTTCACTACTGGCGAATGGAGACGAGTGGCGAGCCCTCTCACGAGCTGATGGACGATGTGAGAGCTGTCGACTGGCTGCCGCTCGATGCTGCCGTCGAGCGGCTCTCTCGTTCATACGAGCGCGCATTTCTGGCCAATGTCGGCCCGCTCGCGCTCGAGGCGGCTGCATCAGCCGATACTGCACGGCGGCCCAAGGCAAAGCCGCCGGTTCGCGAAAAGCGCCGGGGCCGGCAGGTTGTCGTGGCTCAGCCTTCACTCACGAAACCAATGCCGGGTCCGCCGCAACCCGATCCGGTCTCCCCGGCGACCGGACAGGATGAGCATCCGTTCGTCGGAAGCGATGTCGTCGAAGCCGAAACATCCGTCCATCCAACGGAGTTCGGGATGGTGGCGCCGCCTGTGGAAGCAGACTCTGCCGCGCCGCCAGTGGAGCGCGAAGCCGGTGACACCGATACGGCGGAAGCGGCTCAAAGCCAGCGCAGAAACCTGGTGCAGAAGGTACGGGACTGGCTGCGGCGTGCAGCCTGACCCGGTCGTGAAGGCTTCCGCTCTCGTATTTGTCGATCACCGTCCCATCAGCCTAACGCCTTTGCTTCGGCGGCTTTCCCTTCGGCGCCGGCATGGCTGGCCGCCGCTGCAGCGCAGGCCTGTTCTGGAATGCGGGCCGCTGCACGCCCGGCGCGTTAGGCTGCCGCTTGTTGCGCAGATTATTTCTGGCCGGATTGGCTTGCCGCAACGCGCGCTGCTGGGTGACGATCTGACGGCCGACGCTCTGCGCGGCGTGCACCTGGCGAACGATGCCCTGATCGCGCAGCGCCTGCTGCGGCGAGATCATAAGCGGCACCGCGGCAAAGCGCGCACCTCCTGCGCCGGGGCGGATCGTAAAGCCGCTTGAGCCTTGCGTCAGAAAACCGAGCCGCGCGCCGGCACGATCGTTGACTTCGATTCGTCCGACTCTGCCATCCGGATCGGGATAAAGCTTGATCGCGACATTGTTGGCGCCTGCGGCAGCGGCGCCTTCCGGCACCTCGACGAGGCCTGTGGTGCCGCGAATGCCGAGTGTCGCGGTCGGCGTCGATATTTTCATGTCGCCAGCGTGGGCGACGGCGGCAGCAACGAAGGCCACCGTGCCCTTGGCGATATCGAACAGCGCGGCGTTTTGTTTGCCGCCGTCCTCATAGACGTAATTGTCGACCGTAATCCGCGCATTGGCGGTGAGGTTGAACGTGGTGGCGTCGTTGAAGGTGACGCCGAGCGTGGAATTCACTGACGTCTGCAGATGTCATTGAGAAAAATATCGTCCCGGAGCTTGAGCGGCGTTGCCGTGTTGTTGCGGGTCACGGTCGCGCTGCCGGTCAGCGTCGCGACGTTTCCGATCGGCTCGTCGGCTGCCGCCGGGGCGGGCGAGGGCGCGGCGGCCGGCGCCGGCGCTTGTGTTGGTTGTGTCTGTGCAAATTTTGTCAGACCGGAGGCCGCGTCCAGCGTAACGGCATGATCGTTGGACGTGAGAGACGGCATCGCGAAAACATTCGCTGTGCCAGCGAACATCAAGCAGCCCACAAACCAGACCGCGAATGAAAACCGGCAGCGTGTCACAGCGCATGATCCGCCAAAGTGTGAGCGGTTTGGCGAAAAGATCATGCGTACCTCAATAATTTAGAGCGCAATCACTGGACAAACGAAGCCGCTTGTCCTGCAAAGCCGGATTCCACTTTTGCTGATCGCGCTCTGAGATCCTGGGCAAGAATGAAACCGGCGATGGCAGATTTTGCGATAGAGGACTTTGTCGGCTGAATGCCAGATGAATGCAGACGGCTTGAAGCCCCGCGGGACGTGCGCAGGGCCTTTCCGCAAAGAGCGTCGCAGCGCGTTTGCTAGCTGACCCGTTTCCAGGTCTGGCCGCCGCAGAACATTCCGCCGAAGGCGCAGCCCTGAACCCGCATCGCATTCGGCCCTTTCATCGCGATCGTGGAGTCGTAATCCCTGCCGCTGTCCGGGTCGTGAATCTGACCGGTCCATTTTGCATCCGACGGCTTCATGTTGATGAGGACTTTCTCGCCGCTATTCACGGCATATCCGCACAAATTCTGTCCACATTGTTCGACGCGAACGTTTCCCTTGTTTTCTTCGGTGGCCCATATGCCGAGCGGCGTCGTCGGCGCCTCAACAGGCGCGGCTGCAACGGCGGCCGGCTTCGGCGCGTAAGCTTCCGCGGCATGCGCCACCGGCGCAACATCGGTTCGAATGGCTGGCGCGGGAGTCGTTGAAGCGACGGTGGTGGGCGCGGCGGCGGGAGCATTGCCGGCCGCCGCGACAGGGGGCTGGGGCGCGGTCGCAGCCTGACTGACCGGCGCTGCTGCGGGCTTTGGCGCGGGCGGGTCGTTGCTCGCGACATCATCATCGTCGTCGTTCAGGGATTTGAGGCCCTTGAAGCCGAAACCGGAGCCGGAAAGGCCGGGCGCCGATACCTTGATGCACGACAGCGAGTCGCAATTCTTCAGCGTCTCGATGTGGATCTTGTGTCCGTCGATCTCGAAGGAAATCGAATTGCCAGCATGGGCGGCCGTGGAGGCCATCAGCAACGCGGCGAGAATATAGAGCTTTTTCATGTGAGCCTCCTGAAGCGGGTTTGTGAACCTGCTCCGAACCCTACGCCTGGCGAAAGCCTGCTTCTGTGATGCGCATCACTGGGCGGTCGACCATCGATCGACCGCACGCAACGTTCGCAGGCCGGGTGACTCAAATCACATCCATGATTGTTTCCAGTAGGGTACTTTCCGCACATCCCGGGAGACTTCCGATGGAACCAACCGCGAAGGCCGGGCTGCGCGATATCGCGAGATGAAAACGAAGGGCAAGACGCCGAAGGCCGGCTTGATTGCCCGCCAAATTTCCGCAGCCAACTTGGCTATTCTTGATGAGAACGCATGAAAACGCCCGGCGGCTGGATGGATCCAAACCGCCGGGCGCTGAAAATTCCAGTGTGATGCGTGACGTCCTAGATCACGCCGAGCACGATCGCGCCGACAAAGGCGATGGCGACATACGCGATAACAACGCTCAGTCTGCTGGTGAAAGGACCCATAAAGGTCATTGGGAAACTCCCCGGTTCACGCCGCTACCCGCCATAACGCGAAGGGCAGCAAATCGTTCCGGGTGAAATCCGGGCGGAAAAAGTCAGCCCTGCTGTCTATTCGCGGCATCTCCGCGCAGAGCCGCGGGCCGACGTGGTTAAAGAAATATGAAATCAGCGTGTTGAAGAGTCTTTAAATAAATTCGTTGAAGTTGCGCGGATGACGCGCGGAGTTCGTTTGTATCTCGTCGGCTCCTTCGTCCTTGTCTCGTTAGCGGGTTGCGGTCGCGGATTTTTTCAAACCGAGGAGCGCGAACCGTGGCGGGCCGAGGCCGAAATTGCGTGCCTGAAGTCCGGCGCGGTGAAAGAGAATGCCGATCTGGTCCGGATCAACCCGATCTCGGGACCCGGGGTGTGCGGCGCGGAATTTCCGCTCAAGGTCGCAGCGCTCGGCGAAAGCAGCGGCAGTTTCGGCTTTGCGGACGACGATCTCCGGCCGCCCGCAAGCGTGGGAAATGCGCCGCGCTGGCCGATCTCGCGGCCGCCTCCAGCTCCACCACAGGCGTCGTCTTATCCTGACAATGCGATGCGTCAGCCCGGCTATGGCGCGGCGTCCAGCGGTCCGATTTCATTGACCGCGCCCGGCGTGGCGCCGGAGCAAGGCGAAATCGAACTGCCGCCCGAAGGCACGCCGGAGTCGAGGGAGCCAGCCGCCCGGGAGCCGTATATGGGTGCGCAGGCCTATCCGCCGCGCGACCGCTATTCCGCGCCTTATTCGGAACGTCCCACTGCCGCTCCCGGCCTGCCCCAGTCGGACAGCCCACCGCGGCTTGGGCCCGCGCAGGGTAATTCGGTCGCCGCGTTCGGGTCGGTGGCAGTCAGGCCGGCGGCGACGCTCGCCTGTCCGATCGTCTCGGTGCTCGATCACTGGCTCGCCGATTCCGTGCAGCCCGCCGCGATGCGCTGGTTCGGCGCGCGCGTCGTCGAGATCAAGCAGATCTCCGCCTATTCCTGCCGCGGCATGAACGGCAATTCGCATGCGCATATTTCCGAACATGCCTTCGGCAATGCGCTGGATATCGCGGCATTCACGCTCGCCGACGGCCGGCGCATTACTGTAGAAGGCGGTTGGAAGGGCATGCCGGAAGAGCAGGGTTTCCTGCACGACGTGCAGGCCTCGGCCTGCCGGGAGTTCACTACCGTGCTGGCGCCCGGATCCAACGTCTATCACTACAATCACATTCACGTCGATCTGATGCGCCGCGCCAACCGGCCGATCATCTGCCAGCCGGCCGCGATGTCGGGCGAGGAGGTCGCGGCACGGGCGACGCAGCGCAACCCCTATGCTTCGCGTGAGCCGATGGTTACGGGATCGCTCGGCAAAGCCCTGCCGCATCGGCACAAGGTCAACGAGGACGATGAATTCGAGGACGAATAGGGCGCGGCTGAGCCGGCGCGATCAGGCGGCCTTCGCCTGATAGGCCGCGAGAAACATCTGCGTCGCGCTTTCGATCACCTGCACGATGCGCTCCGCCGAGGGCGCCGGCGCGGCCTGAAAAATAAACGGCAGAAACAGCGACGCCTGGCACATCAGCATGAACTGCGACGCCGCGAGCTGGCAGTCGTCGATCGCAAGATCATTCGCCTTCACATGGGCCTCGAGATAGAAGGCGAGGCGGCCGATCGTCTTCTCCAGCACACGCTCGTAATAGCGGCGGCCGACATCCGGCATCCGCTCGGCAATGGCCATCACCGTGCGGATTGCCGATCCGCCACGCGGGCGGCACAGCAACTGGATATAGGCCTGGCCGAATTCCCGAAGTGTCGTGGTGACGTCGCGTTCGAGGTCGAAATTGAAGGCTATGTTGCCTTGTTCGAGAGTTTCTTCCTCGACGATGGCTTCGAATAACCGGCTCTTGTCGGCGAAATAGACATACAGAGTCCCCTTGGAGACCCCGGCGGCGCGGGCGATCTCGCCCATGCTGGCGCCATCGAAGCCGAGGTCCATAAAGACCTTGCTGGCGCCGTCGAGAATTTGACGGCGCTTCGAATTGTCCTCGTCGCCAACGAAGCGTAGTGTCGGGGAGGGGGCTGCAACCATTGGTTTAGCTTCTCTGGAAAAATTCCGGTGTCGGCAATACCCCGGGAGGAACTTGCGTCCTATTGTCGGCTGGGTGCAGATATACCTTGACCGAACCGTTCGGTCAATGCTAATTCGAGGGTTAACGAGGCAGCGCCGGTTTTGGGCGTGCTTCTTGCCGCGACATTGTAATGGGGAGGCCGTAATGGCCGCTGCGAGAGACCAGGCCGCGCGCATTCTTCGTGTCGATCCGGATACGGCAGAAGACGAGTCGGCGCACGACGCTTCGGCGGCTCGCACCGAATCGCTGCGCGCTCATCTCCCGGAAGAGGTCGTGGCGCGCCACCCCGTAGAGGCGCCGGACAAACCGGCGACCGAGAAACCGGCCGCCGCGCCGGCCGCTACCGCCAGTCCGGCCGTGCCGAAATCCGGCAAGCGCAAACTGGTTCTTATGGGCATCGGCGCACTGCTCGCACTCGCCGCCGCGGGCTACGGCGTGCATTATTTTCTGGTCGGACGCTTTCTCGTCAGCACCGACGACGCCTATGTGCGCGCCAACAACACCACACTCGGCGCGCGGGTGGCTGGCCACATTGCGGCGATCCTTCCCGCCGACAACGCCGTGGTCCGGACCGGCGACGTCATCTTCAAAATCGACGACGGCGATTATCGCATCGCGGTGGATGCGGCACGCACCAAGATCGCCACCCAGCAGGCCACCATCGACCGTATCGGCCGACAGGTTACGGCACTGGAAAGCGCGGTCGAGCAGACCAAGGCGCAGCTTGCTTCCGCGGAAGCCGGCTTGAAGCGCGCCGGCCTCGACTTCGATCGCCAGCAGGAATTGAACACCAAGGGATTTGCCTCGCGTGCGACGTTTGAGGTGTCCGAAGCCGGACGCGATCAGGGTTTGGCGGGGGTGAAGTCGGCGCAGGCGGCCTATGACGCGGCACGCAACAACGTCGAGGTCACCAAGGCGCAGCAGATCGAAGCGAGCGCGCAATTGGCGGAGCTGCAGACATCGCTTGCCAAGGCCGAACGCGACCTCGACTTCACGTCGGTCCGCGCACCGGTCGATGGGACCTTCTCCAACCGCCTCGTCTCTACCGGGGACTTCATCGTGATGGGGCAACGGCTCGGCAATGTGGTGCCGCTCGATGACGTCTTTATCGATGCCAACTTCAAGGAGACGCAACTCAAGCGCATCCGTCCGGGCCAGCCGGTGACGATTTCGGTCGACGCCTATGGCCATCGCAAGTTCGCCGGTATCGTCGACAGCATCTCGCCGGCGGCGGGCTCGGTGTTCACGCTGCTGCCGCCGGACAACGCCACCGGCAATTTCACCAAGATCGTACAGCGGCTCCCGGTTCGCGTTCGCGTGCCGAAGGATGTCGCGAGGCAGAATCTGCTGCGCGCGGGCATGTCGGTTTATGCCACCGTCGACACCAACGGCGGCGCCAAGGATGCCGACAGCGACGCCGACCTCGATGCGCCGACCATGATTCATCCGCAATAAATTTGCGCAATAATTTGCGTGTCGCGCAGCACGCCCGAACACGCGCACGTCCCGAGCCTTGGGTAGATGTTGGGTAGATCATGGCTGACGCCACCACCGCCCCGCCCACGATGATGAACGCCGCAGCGGCTCCCTCCGAGCGGATTGCGCCGCGACGGCTGTTTGCGTTTCTCATCATGGTATTCGGGATGTTCATGTCGATCCTGGACATCCAGATCGTCTCGGCGTCGCTGACCGATATCCAGGCAGGTCTCTCGGCAAGTTCGAGCGAGGTATCCTGGGTCCAGACCTCGTATCTGATCGCCGAGGTGATCGCGATCCCGTTGTCCGGATTCCTCTCGCGTGCGCTCGGCACCCGATTGCTGTTCGCGATTTCCGCCTCCGGCTTCACCCTCGCGAGCTTCCTGTGCGGATTTGCCTCCTCGATCGAACAGATGATCCTGTGGCGCGCGATCCAGGGATTCCTGGGCGCGGGCATGATCCCGACGGTGTTCGCATCGGCCTATACGGTGTTTCCGCGTTCGAAATTCCACATCGTCGGTCCGATCATCGGTCTGGTCGCCACGCTGGCGCCGACCATCGGCCCGACGGTGGGAGGTTACATCACCGACGCGATGTCGTGGCACTGGCTGTTCTTCATCAACGTCGTCCCCGGCATCGGAATCACCGTCGGCGTGCTGGCGCTGGTCGATTTCGATCAGCCGAACTTCAAGCTGCTCGATCGTTTCGACTGGTTTGGCCTGATCGCGATGGCGGGGTTCCTCGGCGCGCTCGAATACGTGCTTGAGGAAGGGCCGCAATATGAGTGGCTGCAGGATACGTCCGTGGCGGTCTGCGCCTGTGTCTGCGGAATCTCCGCGATCGCTTTTTTCTACCGCGTGCTGACCGCTGAAGAACCGATCGTCGATATCCGGGCCTTCACCGACCGCAATTTCGGTATCGGCTGCCTGATCTCGTTCTGCGTCGGCATCGGTCTTTACGGCCTGACCTACATCTATCCGCGCTATCTCTCGGAGGTGCGCGGCTATAGCGCGCTGATGATCGGCGAGACCATGTTCGTGTCCGGCATCACCATGTTCCTCACCGCGCCGATCGTGGGGCGCCTGATGCTGAAGGTCGACATGCGCCTGATCATCGCGGCAGGCCTCGTCATTTTCGCGCTCGGCTCCTACCAGATGACGTGGATCACTCGCGACTACGATTTCTATGAGCTCCTGGTGCCGCAAATCCTGCGCGGGATCGGCATGATGTTCGCGATGGTGCCGACCAACAACATCGCACTCGGGACGCTACCGCCGGATCGGGTCAAGAACGCCTCGGGACTGTTCAATCTGACCCGCAATCTCGGCGGTGCGGTTGGACTGGCGATCATCAATCAGGTGCTGAACGACCGCACCGACCTGCATATCTCGCGGTTGCAGGACCGCATTAACTGGGGCAACGCCACCGCGACCGAGACGCTCAATATGCTCACCCAGCGCCTGCAGGGCATGGGCGACGCTTCGCTGATGGCGTTGAAGCAATTATCCCAGATCGTTCACCGGCAAGCGGTGGTGATGGGATATGGCGACGCCTTCTTCATGCTGACGATGTTTTATTTCGGCCTCAGCCTGCTGGTCATGCTCTTGAAAAAGCCCGCAGCACTTGCTTCGGCGCCTGCGCATTAGGCGATCATAGCGGGAGGATTCGTGCGTTTTTGAATCCAGCTATCCACCGCCAAAGACCCAGAACCTCCCAAAACAAGAGCCGCGAGGCAGGCGAGGTACAGCAGGTCCGTTTCATAGCCAGGCGGCCCGAACTGCGCGCCGCCAGCAGTCACCGCCATGAGCTTGATCGAGCTGAACCCGTAAGGCAGATGCACGGTAAACACGGCTACAAGCAAAACCACGGCCATCGGTATGCTGACAAGCGTAACGAAAGCGCCCAGGATGACGGCTAAACCTCCGAATACTTCGATCAGTATCGTAGACCATGCCATCAAATGCGGTCCAGGCACGCCTATCGCATGCAGGATCGTCGCGAAGGCCTCCGGGCCCCTCGCGAGTTTGGCGAAGCCATGTTCCATAAAGCCATATCCGACAATCAGGCGCAGCGGAGCGGGAGCCCAGCGGGCCGCCGCATCCCATCGTCTTCCTGATAGGATTCCGATCACGGTGGTCTGGAGATTCATATCGGCTCAGTCTCCGAAAATGCGAGGGAAGGCGATTGAGCTGCTCGCTTGGGATCGAGCGCATCATCGCGACGTCCCCAACACTTCGCTGGCGAAGGCGTTACGTTACGGGCCTGGAATCACGACAGCGTGACTGTGCCTAATGGAACACCTAATCGAGAATGAGAACTCCGGCTCGCTTGGTGATCTGGAGTGTGGAATGCTATTCGTCGCAGCGGGACCGACGAGCGGGCAGATCCCGTACAAGCGAAAGACAATCTGATGGCCGAGCAACAAATCCGCTTCGACGATGGAGCCGCCTATGAGCGGATGATGGGCGCCTGGAGCAAGCTCGCCGGCGAAATCTTTCTCGACTGGCTGGCGCCGCGCACAGGTCTCAGATGGATCGACGTCGGCTGCGGAAACGGAGCCTTCACCGAACTGATCGTTGCGAAGAACGCGCCTGCGGAAGTTCAGGGGATCGATCCGTCGGACGGGCAACTGGCCTACGCCCGCACGCGAGGCGGCACGCAGATGGCGGAGTTTCGGAAGGGCGACGCGATGGCGCTTCCGTTTCAGGGCCGCGCGTTCGATGTCGCCATCATGGCGCTGGTGATTTTCTTCGTTCCCGAGCCTGCCAAGGGTGTTGCCGAGATGGTGCGAGTGGTTGCTCCCGGCGGCACGGTGGCAGCCTATGCCTGGGACATGGCCGGCGGTGGATTCCCGCTGCAGCCGATCCAGGCCGAACTGAAGGCGATGGGTTTTTCTCCGGTTCGTCCGCCGAGTTCTGATGCCTCGAAAATCGACGCTCTGCAAAAATTATGGAGCGATGCGGGTCTCGTCGAGATCGAAACGCGGCGGATCGACGTGCAACGCAGCTTCGTGGATTTCGACGACTTTTGGGCGGCCGCTACGCTGGGAGCGACGATCGGCCCGCTCCTCGCGTCGATGCCGCCCGATGACGTCGCGCGGATTAAAACGCGTGTGCGCGTCCACCTGCGGGCAGACAGCGCAGGGCGCATCACTTACGGGGCATGGGCGAACGCGATAAAGGGCCGCGTGCCCCAGTAGACAGCCGGACGGAAGCGAGGATTGGCTGCGGCCCGCCATATCGCAAAACGCCGCAGAGATGAACAAGGCAATCAACGGCTGCCCATCAAGACCCGATTACTGCTGATTGACGGGCATAAACCCATCAGTCAGCGTCTGCATGAAGGTCACGATCGCATCCTCATCCGCGTCCGACAGGCCCAGGTGCCCAACCCGGCTTGTGTTCATGTTGTCGGTCGACTCCGGCGCAGGCCAGCACGTCTTACCTTCGCCGGGATCATGGGGCTGGCATCGCGGCAGTACATCGCTCGTGTTGTAGAAATGCACGATCTGCTTCAGGCTCGTGAAATAACCATTGTGCCCGTACGCCTTTACGAAGGCTGGATAGGGCCGCTTGTCAACATTGCGCAGCGTCGGCGCCTGAATTCGAGCCTGGTTGTCTGGCGCCAGCTTGCGCCATCGCTGATCCACCGGGGAGGGGTTGCTGAGCTGATGCCCGTTGGTGAGAAAGGTGCCGACGCCGCGATCGACGAATGACGATCCATCCGGGTTGGCGACATAGCCGAATGCATCGGGCCGATTTTCCGCATAGTAAGGAAGCCTCGGGTTGGCGGGGGTTCCGATATTGCTGGCGGTGAAGTCGGTGAACAGCGGGTCCTCGCCAGGGCCGCCGTCACGGTGACAGGCGTTACATTGCGCCTTGCCGCGAAACAGGTCGTAGCCCGCCTGCTCCTGCGCCGTGAATTTGGCCGTGCCCGCGAGCATCGCATCGAACTTCGAGGTAAACGTCGTCACCTCCGCGGAAGCCTCATAGCCGGCGATGGATTGCGCCATCTGATCGAAGGTGGTGCCGACCCTGCCGCGATCAAGCGGACCAAGATGAACCGGCATCGGATCGCTGTCGGGCGGCGGCCCGGGCCGGGTGCAGACCTGCTCCACGTCATCAGGCCACGCGATCGCAAAGGCCTGCGGTCCCCACACCTTCTCGAACAAGACACCATAGGGCCGCTGCGAAGCCCGATAGACGGCGCAGGCGATATCGGGCAGTCCCATTTCCACCGGGTTGGTCGGTGGCCCCTGCGCCTGCTCGGCGGCCGGGTTGCCCAGGCGGCGGCCGGTCGCACGCATGTCCCAGAAATTGCCGCCGACGAGATCACCCCGTCCGGGATTGTAGTGCAGTACGGGCGAGAGCGGCGCATAGGCGTGTGATTGCGGCTTGCGATCGCTGAATCGCGTGCGCACTGACCCGGGATAGGCGCCGGTGGTGCGGTTCAGCTCCGACACGGGACCAGTAAAGCCCGTTTCAGGCATGTGGCAGAAAGCACAAGCCTCGTTGCGGTTTACCGAGAGCTGCTTGTCGTACAGCATCAACTTGCCGAGCAACTCGACTTGCTGGACCTGATTGTCCGGCAGCTTTGCAAGCCGCTCGATCGCCTGCGCCTCGATGCGGTCGATCTCGGCCTCGACCTGCGCAATTTCCTGCAGCGTCTGAGGTGTGAGCGTTGCGCTTGTCTCCTCCGCGCCCGGCGCATCTGCGCCCACAGTGACTGCGATTACGGCCACCGCGATTGACAAAAGTGCGCGCTGTGTCTTCACTTCGGATCCTCCGCAAGCCACCGCTGAACAGCCGATGCATAATTTAGTGCTGAGGCCCGATCGCTGGAAGAGCGTGCCTCGATTTCCGGGTCAATCCTGTCGTTCTGACATGCGGGCTGCACCCCTATGTTGCGATGGCGCTCGCGCCGGCCTCAGAGGCAGAGAATGTTCTCCTCAAAACCAAGGGCGTCACGATCGATCGGTCGCAAATGCATGGCATCAAGGCAACGGTAGCCGCAATTCTCAAGGCGCTCGATGATCCGTCTGCCATCGAGCGGCTCTGGGCGATCCAGATCGGTGAGGATTTCGCACAGCAGCGGGACTTTGCGGCCGCTTTTTGTCAGCACGCCTTGCATGCCGTCGAATACCGAAGCCTCGAAACCTTCGACGTCGATCTTGATCAGGCCTACGCGATCGAGATCGATTTTCCGTTCGCGCACATAATCATCGAAGGGGATAACCTCGACGGTGACATTTTCCGTGAGTTCGCGCGCGTGGTCGAGGAAGCCGGTAGCAAGCGAACTCGACCCGATGCTGGTGTCGTAGTTATCGAAGTTCTCCGGGCGGGGGCCGACGACGGCCATCGTGGAGCTGCCTGGCCGCGCACCGCAGGCGAGCTGGTTAGCAATGACCCGATAACCGGGATTAAGCTCGGCGAGCCGCCGGACAAAGGCAAAATATTGCGGCACCGGCTCGAAGGCGTGCACCTCGCCGCTCTGGCCTACGAGGGGCAAGGCGTAGGCCGACCAGTATCCGCAATTGGCGCCGATATCGACGAAGGTCTCACCAGCAGAGAGGCAGCGCCTGAAGATGCGTTCAAGGAACATTTCGTGGGTACGGAAAAAATATTTCTTCATCACGCGATGCAATGACAGGTCGATCTCGTAATGCACGCCGTTGAAGTGCGTGGTCGCGAGGCCCGTCGGCGCTGTTCCGAACTGCTCGATCGCGCGGCGGCGCACGATATCGGCAAGCTTCAGCGGATCGCTCGACGCGTATTTCAGGAGGAAGCGGGCGGTTTTTGAAGCGATCATGGTGGCCTCGCATGCTTGATGTTGCAAACCTGCGGCCACTTTGAGTGCGGCAATTGGCCAATCTGTGGCGTCAACCGTTCCAGAACAGGCAGCATTGCAAAACGCCCGCGATGCATTTATAAGTGGCGGGTTGTCGCTCGAACCGGGGAGGGATTTGCATGATTTCGATGTATTCGCAGCTCGCGCCCTCGCGTTCGAATCTAATGCTGGACGCCTGTGTAGCCCTTTGAGGGCCGCTTCCGTCAGCATCGATCGGGCCTGACGTCCCGATCTCCCAAGCTTCCAAAATCTTCCTCGGTTTCAAACAAGTTACCGACATTTTTCAACGACGCTTGCGCTCGGCTTTCGCCATCGCGCGTCAACCAACGGAGCCGGTGTGCGCGTGAGCGCAGCCGGATGACGCCATGACCGCTCAAGTTAACAAGCGCCCCGCCGCGATTCGTATGGTGTTGCCCTTCGTGTTCCGCCACTGGCTCAACCAGCCGGTCGGTGCCGCGAGCATTGCCGGCGGTCTGCTTGGCGCGACCGTCGCCGATCTCTTTATGCCGGTATTCTCGGGACACCTGGTCGATGCGATGACATCAGGCGCGTCGGATCCGGTTGCGCGCCGTGCGGCGTTCGTGGCTTTCGGCGCGATCGTGACACTGGGTTTGGTGTCGATGATCCTGCGTTTCGTCGGGCTGCAGGCGATCGTGCCGTTCACGCTGCGCATCATGTCCGATGTGTCGCGCGATGCTTTCATGCGGGTGCAGCGGTTCTCCACCGACTGGCATGCCAACAGCTTTGCCGGCTCGACCGTGCGCAAGATCACCCGCGGCATGTGGGCGCTCGACCTGCTCAACGACACCATTCTGATGGCGCTGTTGCCGTCGCTGGTGGTGTTGCTGGGGTCGATGGTGCTGCTCGGGCTGCACTGGCCATCGCTCGGCGTTGCGGTTGCCGTCGGCGCGATGGTCTACATTCCGATGGTCGTGCTTTTTTCGACGCGCTACATTGCGCCCGCGGCGCGCGTCTCCAATGCCTGGGACACCAAGGTCGGCGGCACGCTGGCGGACGCATTGACCTGCAACGCGGTGGTAAAATCGTTCGGCGCCGAAGCGCGCGAGGACGCGCGGCTTGCACGTGTCATCGGCCGCTGGCGTACGCGTGTCCGGCGGACCTGGTTCCGCTACAATTACACTGCCGCGGCGCAGCTTTCGGTGCTGCTATGCCTGCGCGCTTCGGTGATTGGTGGAGCATTGTTGCTGTGGATCGCCGGGCGCGCGTCGCCAGGCGACGTCACCTATGTGCTGACCAGCTACTACATCATCCATGCCTACTTGCGCGATGTCGGCATGCACATCAACAACCTGCAGCGTTCGGTCAACGACATGGAGGAACTTGTCGCGATCCACGACGAAGCCATCGGCATCGCCGATGTCGCCGGCGCATTGCCGATCGACGTCCACGGCGGACGCATCGTGTTCGAGGATGTGACGTTCCATTACGGCGGTCATCGGGTGCCGCTCTACGACGGCCTGTCGGTGGACATCCGTGCCGGCGAACGGGTCGGGCTTGTCGGCCGCTCCGGCTCCGGCAAGACCACCTTCGTCAAGCTGGTGCAGCGGCTGTACGACGTCAGCGGCGGACGGATCCTGATCGACGGCCAGGATATTGCCAAGGCGACGCAGCATTCATTGCGTAGCCAGATCGCCATCGTGCAGCAGGACCCGATCCTGTTTCACCGGTCGCTGGCCGAGAACATCGCCTATGGCCGGCCCGGCGCCAGCATGGCCGCCATCGAGCAGGCGGCGCGCCTTGCCAACGCGCACGAGTTCATCCTGCGGCTGCCGAAAGGCTACGGCACGCTGGTCGGCGAACGCGGCGTCAAGCTCTCAGGCGGCGAACGGCAGCGCGTGGCGCTGGCGCGCGCGTTCCTTGCCGACGCGCCGGTCCTGATCCTCGATGAGGCGACATCGAGCCTCGATTCGGAGTCAGAGGCGCTGATCCAGCAGGCGATGGAACGGCTGATGAAGGGACGCACCTCGATCGTGATCGCGCACCGGCTGTCGACGGTGCGCAGCCTCGATCGGATTCTGGTGTTCGATCGCGGCGAGATCGTCGAGCAGGGCACGCACGCCTCGCTCGCCAATCGCGTGGGCGGAATCTATCGCGGGCTGTTCGAGCGGCAGGCGACCGAATTCGATCGCATCTCGGCGGCCGGGTAAACAGCACGTCATTCCGGGGCGCCGCTAAGCGGCGAACCTAAGATGTGCGATTGCACATCCGGGACATCCCGAGATTCCGGGTTCGGCTCCGCGAGCCGCCCCGGAATGACGGTCTCTGCCAGTCTTTTACGACCCCGCATGCGCGTTGAGATCGCTACCGTCGTGACGACGGCCGCGGCGAACAGCAGGATCTGCGGCGTGATGGTCTCGCCGTTAAAGAATGCCGCCAGCGCAAAAGTAATAAAGGGTTGCAGCAATTGCACCTGCGACACGCGCGCGATGCCGCCCATCGCCATGCCGGCATTCCATGCGAAGAATCCGATCCATTGCGAAAACACCGCGACGTAAAGCAGCGCGAGCCATGGTTTCAGAGCGAGGTGGGGCAGATCCGCCGGCATGGTCAGGGCGGCTGCGGGCAGTGAGATCGGCAGCGCCATCACGAGTACCCAGCTGATCACCTCCCATCCCGGCATCTCGGCGGTGAGCCGGCCAGAGAAGGCATAGCCGATCGCAGCGACGGCGACGGCGGCGAACAGCAGCGGGTCGCCGGCCGAGAGCGCGCCGCCGCCCTGGCGCAGCGCAAATGCAATCACCAGCGTGGCCCCAATGATGGACGCGATCCAGAACAGCGGCTTCGGCCGTTCGTGGGTGATGACGACGGCAACCAGCGCGGTGGCGATGGGGAGAATCCCCAGCACCACGCCGCCATGCGAGGCGTCGACCGTCTGAACCGCGAGCGCCATCAGGAACGGAAACAGGATGCCGACGCACAGCATCGCGATCGCCAGTTGCAGCCACAGCCGGCGCGGCGGAAGCGGCCGGCGCATTACGATCAACAGCGCCAGCGAACACAGTCCGGCGATCGCGGTGCGCAGCGCAGTGAGCGCTATCGGATCGATGGTCGATACCGCGATCCGTGTTGCCGGCAGCGTGCCGCCGAAGATGGCCATGCCGATAAAACCCAGCAACAGACCGAGATGTTCGCGCGACAATAAAGGGGAAGGCATGGCGCGAGAGGTAACGAGTTTGCTTGCGGCCGTACAGCCTTCGCACGCTCTGCATGGCGGCCATGCATCATGCCCCGCGGCAGCCCGACAGTCAGCGCAGGCCGAAACTACTCCACACCAGACCTACGCCCGACAGAAACAGCAGGCCCAGCACGACATCGCGAAAATTCTTGTCGCTCAACGCGTGATAAGTCCGCGCGCCGAGCCAGGCGCCGAATATCGTCCCGGGCAAAGCCAGCAGCGCGAGCCAGGCGACTTCCCTTGTGATGAAGCCGGTGCCGGCCTGCAGGCACAAAGCGGCTGTCAGCACGGTCCAGTTGAAGGTCTGAAAAACGCCGCGCCGCTCGTCCTTGCCCCAGCCCCGCACGCTTGCCCACAGCGTCGGGAGCGGGCCGGACAAACCGGCCAAGCCGCCGAGGATGCCGCCTGCAAATCCAACCACGGCGTCCGCGGCCCGGCCGCCGAAGCGCAATGCAATCGGGCCGCGGTTGAAATAGAGCGCGGTCGGAAACACCAGCAACAGCACACCGACGCTCAATTTGAATCCTCTGGGATCGGCGTGGGCGATCAGCATGGTGCCCAGCGGCACCCCCGCGAGGCCGCCGATCAGAAGCGGCCAGACCAGCTTGAAGTCGATCGACCGCCAAATAGCCGGCAGCGTCCAGGTTTGCGCAATGATCGAACAGATCACGACGAGCGTCACCGCGATCGAAGGCGGCAACACATAAAGCCAAATCCCTAACGCTACGAGTCCGGTTCCGAAGCCAGCAAGACCGGAGACAAAGCCGCCCGCGAGCGCGCCGAGAAACAGGACTGCAAACGTCGCGGTATCAATCACTATCCGGTCTTCCCTCGTCATTCCGCTTTACGCGAAGCAGCGTGCCCTCAGATACGCAAATGGACATCAGGGAATGACGGCTTCAGAATCGGCAAGCGACGTTTACATCATGCGATCGGAAGGTAGTATCGCAACGAACGCGGTCCGTCGCCCGCCCAACAAGGAAAAACATCATGGGAGCAATTTTTCTCGTCTGCACCGGCGCGTGGTCGGCGGGGTGGGCATGGAAGAAGATGCACCCGCTGATGAGCGCGGCCGGGCATCGCCTAGTCACGCCGACCTATACCGGGCTCGGCGAGCGCGAGCATCTGGCGAACCCATCGATCGATCTCGAAACCCACATTCAGGACATCCTGAATGTCGTCAGATACGACGATCTGCGCGATATTGTGCTGATCGGCCACAGCTATGGCGGCATGGTCGCAACCGGCGTGGCCGACCGCGCGCGAGACCGCATCACGCAACTGATTTATCTCGATGCGTTCGTGCCCAGGGACGGACAGTCCCTGCTGGATCTGAACGAGCCGGCGCGGCAACGGATGCTGGAGCTGGCAAAGTCCGGCGATGGCTGGCGGATACCGCCCAATCCGACTCCACCGGACACATCGCCAGCCGATCTCGAATGGCTGACCGAGCGCCGCGTTGATATGCCGATCAAATGTTTTGAGATGGGGATCAAACTGCACCGCGAGCCGACACTGCCGCGCAGTTACATCTACGCCACGCGCATCGCGCCCACGGATACTTTCGGCCAATTCGCCAAGCGCGCGAAGAGCGAGTCCGGCTGGCGTTACTACGAGATTGATGCCAGTCATTCGCCGCACGTCACCACGCCTGAGACGCTGATGCCGCTGTTGCAGAAGATCGTTTCGAATTAAGTGTCGGAAGCCCTTGCGGCTGCCGTAAGCACTATCAAATGCGACACTGCGAAGATGATGGAAGCCATCAGCAAGCCAGATTCCGCGTTGTGAACCGACTGCGGGAAATAGGTCATTGCGGCCCAGATCAGGAAGCGAGTAAACAGTGCAAGTGCCACCGTTCCCCATGCACCAATCGCCTTAGGCGCGCTCCAGGTCGGTTTGCCGTCAAATCCCCACTGCATCGCCATACGGTCACCTTTGATGCGAGCCCAATAATAGAGACTGCACCCAGCCATAAAGGCGATGGCGGGCCAGAATACGTAGTCAGCCATCATTGGCGTATCCCTCAGTACACGAGACCGATAGCACGATCACCGCCCGAGCTTTTTGATGCAAATCGGCTCACCTTTGGGAACGGCGGTGCAATCCCACTCCGGGCCGAAGCCAGTACCCGTGTTCGGCAGAAAGTTTGGAAACCAGTAGAACCGGAAAGCGACAAGACAGAGCACAAGGAGGACGAGCAAAACGCCCATCACGTCACCGCGTGCCGGATACCGCTGAGGCCATCTCATCTCTAGATTGTATCACATGCTTTGACCAACGTCGCATGCAGGCGATTTTCAACTCGGATTTTCTCTTACGTAAAATGGCGAGGGGCCCGGCGCGTTACGCCGAACCCCTCATTCATAGACATCAGCCGGCCTGTAAGCCGGGTTTTGTAGGGCACCGCCCCGCTTGCGCGAGACGATACGTGACGGCCATTCCTCTGGGACAACGTTTACACGTTGCCTCGAGCAACCTACCCGGACGGCGAGCCTGACATCGCCCTGCGGTGTTTTCGGTTGCACGAACGAGCCCGCGTTGCCGTCCCTATTCGGTCTTGCTCCCGGTGTGGTTTGCCATGCCGTTTCCGTTGCCGGACCCGCGGTGCGCTCTTACCGCACCTTTTCACCCTTACTCGCCGTCGCAGCTTGCGCTGCTATGGCGAGCGGTTCGTTCTCTGTGGCACTGTCCCTGGGGTCGCCCCCGCCGGACGTTATCCGGCACCGTATGTCGATGGAGCCCGGACTTTCCTCTCCCGCAGCCTTTCGACCGTAGCAGGAGCGGCCGTCCGGCCGACTGACGCACTAGGGATGGGGGTTCCAGGCCGCCGCGTCAAGCCGGCGGAGCGTTTTCGAGCAAAACCTGCCCTGCACTTGATGCGGGGTGGTTACCGGTTCGCGTCAAGAAAACGCGTCAAAATAGGAAGATAGACCCGGCCAAAATAAATTATCCTGAAGATGTCGTTTTGCGCGTTCCCGGTTCGACTGGGTGTCGGCGAGATACACCAATCAAAAAGGAGCACACGCGATGCAATATTTGCTGATGATCTATCGAAATGAAGCCGAATTCGGCGAAATGGACGCTGCGGCGCGCCAGAAGATGACGGCGGAATACGGTGCATTTACGCAGTCGATCATCGAGAGCGGCCATTTCAAGGCCGGCGACGGGTTGCAGCCGACAACGACCGCGACCACCGTGCGCGTTCGCGACGGCAAGACGCTGACCACGGATGGTCCATTCGCGGAGACGCGCGAACAACTCGGCGGTTACTACCTGATCGAGTCCAAGGATCTCGACGCAGCACTCGCCATCGCCGCGCGCATCCCCGGCGCCAAGACGGGTTCGATCGAGGTCAGACCGATCATGATCTACAATTGAAAACTGCGCCCCGGAATTTCGACCACTCATGATGTAATCATATGACATCCAGCGAGATCGAAAAAATATTCCGTGACGAGGCGGGCCGGGCGCTGGCAACGCTGATCCGCCTCGTTGGCGATTTCGATCTCGCGCAGGATGTGTTGCAGGAGGCGTTCGCGGTTGCGCTGGAGCGCTGGCCCGCCGCGGAGCCGCCATCCAATCCGCGTGCTTGGCTGGTCAATGTCGGACGCAACAAGGCGATCGACCGGGTGCGCCGGCAAGTCGCGTTTCGTGGCAAGCAGGGCGAACTGACGCACCAGTTGCTGCTCAACGCCACAGACTCAGACGAGACTTGCGATCCCTGCGGCGTGGCGCTCGATGACGACATGCTGCGGCTGATCTTTACCTGTTGCCATCCGGCATTCGCGGCTGACGTGCAGGTCGCGCTGACGCTGCGCACCGTCTGCGGGCTGACCACCGCGCAGGTCGCGCGCGCTTTTCTCGTCAGTGAAGACGCCATGGCACAGCGCCTGGTGCGCGCCAAACAGAAAATCCGGCTCGCCGGCATTCCCTATGAAGTACCGGATCGCGAGGCGCTCGCGCCGCGGCTGCGCGGGGTGCTCGCGGTGATCTATCTCGTCTTCACCGAGGGCTATGCGGCTACCTCGGGCGAGGATCTGATGCGCCCGGACCTGGCGCGGGAAGCAATCCGGCTTGGCCGCCTGCTCGACGTCCTGGTTCCGCAGCGAGGTGAGATCAGGGGCTTGCTGGCCTTGATGCTGCTGCATGATGCCCGCCGCGCCGGGCGCGCGACCGCGGGCGGCGACATCGTGCTGCTGGAAGAACAGGATCGCAAATTGTGGGATTTCAGGCAGATCGCGGAAGGGCTGAGGTTGGTGGAAGAAGCGCTTCGGATGCCGGGGCGACCGGAATCCTATGCGGTGCAGGCGGCGATCGCAGCGCTGCATGCGCGGGCGCCGAGTTATCGCGACACCGACTGGCCGCAAATCGCAGGTCTTTATGAAGTGCTGCTGCGGATCAGCCCGTCGCCGGTGATCGAGCTCAATCACGCCGCCGTGGTGTCGATGGTGGACGGACCGGCGCGCGCGCTGGCGCTGATCGACGCGTTGGAAGCCCGCGGCAGCCTTGATGGCTATGAGCTGCTGCCGGCGGTCCGGGCCGATCTGTTGCGCCGGTTGGGCCGGCAGGATGCCGCGCGCGAGGCCTATCTCGCGGCGACCGCCGCGACGCAACTGGAGCCGCTGCGGCGGCTTTACGCGCGGCGATTGGCGGAACTCGATTGCGGGAGTGGCAGGCCTGGGAATTAGATCCTGTCATTCCGGGGATGCGCCACCCGAACTCGGGTCTACCCGAGTTCGGCAATATCATTGTCCAAGTCGGCAACAGCCGACTTGGATGCGCGCCCCGGAATGACGGCTTCCTCTGAATTGCAGCGCGTTCTCGATCTGAACCGCTCTACTTCGCGGCGACAGCCATGGCGTCGCTCGAAAGGCTTCCCAGCAGCAATTGTAGCGTCGTCATCGTCGAATGATCGGCGACGCCGTCGACGCGTGCGGGGCGAAAGTGGCGCTGGAATGCGGTGACCACTTCCATGGTCGCGCCATCATATTTTCCGGTGGTCGGAATACCGTAGCCGTATCGGGCCAGCGCCTGCTGCATGCCAAGGACGTCGTCGCTGATGGTGCCGAGCTTGAGCGTTTCGCCGCGCACGATCGGCGCCGGCTGCACCCAATGGCCGACGCCTGAATTGGCCAGCGAATGCCATGGAAATTTCTCGCCGGGGTCTTTCTTGCGCGACGGGGCGACGTCCGAATGCGCGAGCACGCGATGCGACGGCACCTTGCGGCGGAGCATGATGCCACGGCACAGCGCGATCACGGCGGCGGTCTGGCGCAGCGGAAATTCCGGATAGCCCCAGTCATGGCCGCGATTGACGATCTCGACGCCGATCGAACAGGAATTGATGTCTTCTTCGCCGGCCCAGGATGCCGCGCCGGCATGCCAGGCGCGCTTGGCTTCCGGGACGCACTGCACGATGCGGCCGTCTTCCAGGACGATGTAATGGGCGGAAACGTCAGTGCCCGCGGTGCAAAGCTGCGCGATCGCACCCTCCACATCGGGCATGCCGGTGTAGTGCAGCACGATCATGTCGGGCTGACGCCCCTTGTTCCGGTCGCCGTAATTCACCGACGGGATGACGTCGGAAACGACCGATGAATCGGGGGTGAATGTCTGCATGTCCGCGTTGGCCCTGGGAATCGGAAGGGCGCGTTGACGCTTCGAATCAGATCCAACAGATGCGAACGAGCCAAGCGGCATAGGATAACTCAAACCGGGCAGGACAACGGCAACACTACGCTTTCATGACGAACCACTGTCACTATTCCTTCACGCTGCGATCGGCGCAATGCGACAGCCGGCCGCCGCTTCGCATTTTGACCAAGTGTGTGCGGTACGCATCACCGTCCACCCCGCCGGTCCCGCTGTCCCCCAAATCCTTCAGAACCCATCAACGCTTTCTTAACGCTAACTGCCGTTACTAAGTGGTGAAGAGCCGAACCGGTTTTGGGGCGGCCGAGGCCCCATTTGACGCTCGAAATCCCATGGCAGCCCACCAAATTCCATGTGGAACTCAGGATCTGCGATGTGGGACCCGCGAGGTCGGCAAACGTGCCTTCGACCGGAGAAGGCTTTTCGACCGGAAAAGCCCGGCGAAGCGCAGACATTTGAGGCGCAATGGGCCCGTTCGCGTCCAATTTCCTGCTTTTAGCCTGGACGGCACCCGGAGCCGGGGCATGAATCTGTCTGACGCCCGTCATATTCCCGTCCTCGGCCGTGAGGCGGTCGAGATGCTCGGCCCCCGCAACGGCGGCACTTACATCGACGCCACTTTTGGGGCCGGAGGCTACAGCCGGGCGATTCTCGACGTCGCGGGAACCCGGGTCATTGGCATCGACCGCGACCGGTCGGCCATATCTGGCGGTTTCGACCTCGTCGACCGATCGGGCGGCCGGCTGACACTGGTCGAAGACCGGTTTTCCAATCTTGCGGGGATTTGTGCCGCCCAAGGCCTCTCTGCGGTCGACGGTGTCGTGATGGACGTCGGGGTGTCCTCGATGCAGCTCGACGAGGCCGACCGCGGCTTCTCGTTTCGCCTCGGTGGCCCGCTTGACATGCGGATGGGCCATGACGGCCCGACCGCTGCGGATGTGATCGCCAGGGCGTCCGAGGCCGATCTCGCCAACATTATCTATATCTTCGGCGAAGAGCGTCACTCCCGCGGCGTCGCCCGCGCCATCGTAGCTGCGCGCAAGGAAGCGCCGATCACGACCACGCGGGCGCTGGCCGATATCGTCTCCAGAGTGGTGCGGTCCAAGCCGGGTGAAATTCATCCGGCGACGCGGACGTTTCAGGCCTTGCGGATTTTCGTCAACGAAGAGCTCGACGAATTGCATCTGGCGCTCTCGGCGGCGGAGCGCGTGCTCAAGCCGGGTGGCCGGCTGGCGGTGGTGTCGTTTCATTCGCTGGAAGACCGCATCGTCAAGAATTTCCTGGTCGAACGCGCCAAGGCTGGCGGCGGGTCGCGGCATCTGCCCGAGGTCGCGCAGGCGAGCCCAAGTTTTCAGATTTTGACCAAGCGTCCCGTGACCCCGGGCGAGGCCGAGATCTCAGCCAATCCGCGCGCGCGGTCGGCGAAGCTGCGTGCGGCAGAGCGCACCGCGGCGCCCGCGCACGCCGCCGCGGCATTGCCGGCATGGCCATCGCTCGCTGACGTCCTGAGGGGAGGCTGACCATGCGGATCATCCATCTCCTCGTGATCGGCGCTTTGATATTCGCCGCGGCTTACGTCTATCGGATCAAGATGGAATCCACCGTCCGCACCGAGCGCGTGCTGAAATTGCATGCGGACATTCGCGAGCAGCGCGACGCCATCGCGGCGTTGCGCGCGGAATGGACCAAGCTCGATGCGCCGCTGCGGCTGCAGGGTCTCGCCGAACGACATTTGCCGCTGAAGCCGGTGAACGCCACGCAATATGATTCTTTGAAGAACCTGCCCGAGCGGCCGCCGAACTTCGCGCGCGATCCCGATCCGATCGGCTCGATGATCAACACCATCGAAGCCGTTGGCGGTGGCGCGGCTGCCGATAGCGCGACGGTAACCGGGTCGGTGCCGGCGCCGGAGGGTCAGCAATGACCGATCAGGCGCTGACCATCATCAAGGCCGTAGAACCGTGGCGGCAGCGGCTGATCCGCAGCCTGCTGTACGGGCGTAACGTCGATCGCGCCGAGAAGGCGCGCGTCCGCGTCGGATTTGCGATTCTGGCGTTCGCTGCGATCTATGCGGTGATCGGCGGACGGCTGATCATGTTCGCCGCCGTCGGCGACAGTCACGGCGCGCATCGGACCGCATCGCAGGACGCCATCGCCACCGCGCGGCCGGATATCGTCGATCGCAACGGCGAGGTGCTCGCCACCGACGTCAAGGCGCCCAGCCTGTTCGGCGAGCCGCGCCGGATCATCGACAAGGACGAAGCGATCGAGCTTCTGACCGCAACGCTGCCGGATCTCGACACCGGCGAAGTCCGCGACCGGCTGTCGTCGAAAAAGGGTTTCGTCTGGCTCAAGCGCGAAATCACGCCGCTGCAACAGTTGGAAATCCATCGCCTCGGCATTCCCGGCATCGGCTTCCTGCGCGAGAACAAGCGCGTCTATCCCACCGGCTCCGAGGTCGCGCATCTGATCGGTCTGGTCAATATCGACAACCAGGGCATTGCCGGGATGGAGAAGTGGCTCGACAACAACGGCCTTGCCGATCTGCATCGCGCCGGTTTCGCCACCGATCGGCTGCAGCGTCCGGTGGAACTGTCGGTCGACCTGCGCGTCGAGCACGCGCTGCGTGACGAACTCCTGAAGGCCAAGGAAAAATTCCACACCAAGGCCGCCTCCGGCCTCGTCTCCAACGTCAAGACCGGTGAGATCGTGGCAATGGTGTCGGTGCCGGATTTCGATCCCAACAACCCGAAAGAAGCGCACGATCCCGATCGCATCAACCGGCTGACCACCGGCGTCTACGAGTTAGGCTCGACTTTCAAGGCGTTCACGCTGGCGATGGCGCTGGATTCCGGCAAGTCCGATCTCAACTCGATGTGGGATGCGCGCGGCCCGCTGCACTACGGCAAGTTCACGATCCATGACGACGAACCGAAGGGCCGCTTCATCAATATGAAGGAGGTGTTCACCTTTTCGTCGAACGTAGGTGCGGCGCGGATTGCGTTGTCTCAGGGCGTCGAGGCGCACAAGGCGTTCCTGCGCAAGATGGGGCAGATGGAGCGGCTGCGCACCGAACTGCCCGAGAGCGCCTCGCCGATTCTGCCGAAACGCTGGAGCGAGTTGAATACGGTGACGATTGCATTCGGGCACGGCATTGCGGTAGCCCCGCTGCAGGCCGTGATGGGCATCGACGCGCTGGTGAACGGCGGCTACCTGATTCCGCCGACCTTCCTGAAACGCAGCGAGCAGGAAGCGATGGCGCTCGCGAAACGGGTCATCAAGCCCGAGACATCAGAAAAAATGCGATTCTTGATGCGGCTGAATGCCGAGATCGGGACGGCGAGAAAAGCCGATGTGAAGGGCTATTATATCGGCGGCAAGACGGGTACTGCCGAAAAGGTCATCAACGGCCGTTATGCCAAGAAGAAGGTGCTCACGGCCTTCACCGCGATCCTGCCGGCCGACAATCCCCAATACCAGCTTCTGATCATGCTGGACGAGCCGCAGCCGCTGAAGGAAACCTACGGTTTTATCACCTCGGGCTGGAACGCAGTGCCGACCGGCGGCAGTGTGATCGCACGCATTGCGCCGCTTTTGGGGATCAAGCCGCGCTTCGATCTGCCGCCGTCCGACCGCCTTATTCTTGCGGCATCCAGGACAACCCAGTAAGGCGTAACATGACGGGGCCTTAGCGCGCCGGCCGGGCTGGAAGACAATGAAACTCCGCGACCTGTTCAGCGATGATGCCATGATCGACCCGCAAGGAGAAGCGGCCGTGGTCACTGGTCTGGCCGTGGACAGCCGCGCGGTGAAGCCTGGCGACGTATTCTTTGCGCTTGCCGGCAGCAAAACCGATGGCGCACGCTTTATCGATGCTGCCATCGCGTCAGGCGCCGTTGCGATCGCGGGCGATCATCCGCTGCCAGGCGATTCTCCCGTGCCGTTTGTCAGGACACCAAATCCGCGCCGCGCGCTGGCGCTCGCTGCGGCGAGGTTTTATCCGAAGCAGCCAGGAACAATCGCAGCTGTCACCGGCACCAGCGGCAAGACTTCGGTCGCGGCCTTCACGCGGCAGATCTGGCAGCGGCTCGGTCACGCCTCCGCCAGTATCGGCACCATCGGCTTGGTGTCGCCGAACCGCACTATCTACGGATCGCTGACGACGCCGGATCCGATTGCGCTGCATCGGCAACTCGACGAAATTGCGCGCGAAGGCGTCACCCATCTGGCCTTCGAGGCCTCATCGCATGGGCTCGATCAGTATCGGCTGGACGGCGTGCGCATAGCAGCCGGCGGGTTCACCAACCTGTCGCGCGACCACATGGATTACCATCCCGACGTTGCGCATTATCTCGCCGCCAAGCTGCGGCTGTTCCGCGATCTGGTTGTGGCGGATGGTGCCGCGGTGATCTCGGCCGATCATGATTGCTCGCAGGCCGTGATCGACGCGGCGCGCGCGCGAAAATTGCGGATCGTTGCGGTCGGCAGCAAAGGCGACGGCGCGGGCGAGGGCGTTCGTTTGGTCGCAGCCGAGATCGACGGCCTTGCGCAGAAACTCACGCTCGAACATCGCGGACACAAACATGCGGTTCGGCTGCCGCTGGTCGGCGAATTCCAGATCGAGAATGCGCTGGTTGCCGCCGGACTCGCGATCGGTACCGGCAGCGAGCCCAAGGCTGTGTTTGCCGCGCTCGAACATCTCGAGGGCGCGAAGGGCCGGCTGGAACGGGTCGGCGAACGCAACGGCGCGCCCATTTTTGTCGATTACGCGCACAAGCCCGATGCGCTGGCGAAGGCGCTGCAGGCGCTGCGGCCTTACGCCAAACGCAAGCTCGTGGTGGTGTTCGGCGCCGGCGGCGACCGCGACGCCGGCAAGCGTCCTTTGATGGGCGCGATCGCAACCGAGAACGCCGACAGCGTCATCGTCACCGATGACAATCCGCGCAGCGAGAATCCGGATCTGATCCGATCGGCGATCTTGAACACCGCGAAGGGCGCAAAGGACATCGGCGACCGCGCCGAGGCCATCAGAACCGCGATTGCCGCGCTGCAACCGGGCGATGCGCTGCTGATTGCCGGCAAGGGCCACGAGACCGGGCAGATCGTCGGCGACCGCACCTTGCCGTTCAGCGATCACGATACGGTTGCGGCCGCACTTGCGCCGAGGGTCGCATGAGCACAATGCCGTTGTGGACCTCTCATGCGATGGCGGAGGCGATGCGTGCGTCGACCAACGGCGCGTTGCCCGAAGCGGTGTCGGGGCTTTCCATCGACAGCCGCACCATCGCGCCGGGTGAGGCTTATTTTGCGATCAAGGGCGACGTCCATGACGGGCATGATTTTGTCGCGGCGGCGTTGAAGGCGGGTGCAGGTCTGGCGGTGGTCGAAGCCGCGCAGCGCGACAAGTTCGCGAGCGAAGCGCCGCTGTTGGTAGTGGATGACGTGCTCGCCGGTCTGGTCGATCTTGCCCGTGCCGCGCGTGCGCGTCTGGACGCGCAGGTCATCGCGGTCACCGGTTCGGTCGGCAAGACCTCCACGAAAGAGGCGCTGCGGCGTGTGCTCGAAGCGCAAGGCAAGACCCATGCTTCGGCCGCATCGTTCAACAATCATTGGGGCGTGCCGCTGTCGCTGGCGCGCTGCCCGGCGACGGTTCGTTTCGCGATCTTCGAGATCGGCATGAATCACTCCGGCGAAATCGAGCCGCTGGTCAAGATGGTGCGCCCCCAGGTGGCCATTATCACCACGGTCGAGCCGGTGCATCTGGAGTTCTTCGCCGGCATCGAGGCGATTGCCGATGCCAAGGCGGAAATTTTTGCAGGCGTCGAACCGGGCGGCGCGGTCGTGCTCAACCGCGACAATCCGCAGTTCGCCCGGCTACAGCGACGCGCCAAAAAGCTCGGCATCTCGCGCATCGTTTCGTTCGGCGCGCACCAGAAATCCGACGCGCGGCTGCTCGATGTGTCACTGCACGCCGCCTGTTCGGCCGTGCATGCCGATATCCTTGGGCAAGACATTACCTACAAGCTCGGCATGCCCGGCCGTCACATGGCGATGAACTCGCTGGCGGTGCTCGCGGCGGCCTCGCTCGCGGGCGCCGATCTTGCGCTGGCGGCGTTGTCGCTATCGCAGATCGAGCCGGCGGCAGGCCGCGGCGTCCGCCGCGTGCTGGAGGTCGCCAGCGGCGAGGCCACCCTGATCGATGAGAGCTACAATGCCAATCCGGCATCGATGGCCGCGGCACTGAACGTGCTCGGCCGGGCCGCGGTCGGCCCGCATGGCCGGCGCATCGCGGTGCTCGGCGATATGCTCGAATTGGGACCAACCAGCCCGGCGCTGCATCGCGGCCTGGTCGACGCCATCAAGGCCAATCACATCGATCTGGTGTATTGTTGTGGCCCGCTGATGCGCAACTTATGGGATGCTCTTTCCACGGGCAAACGGGGCGGCTATGCCGAGAGCGCGGCCGCTCTCGAGGCGCAGGCCGTGTCGGCGATTCGCGCCGGCGACGCGATCATGATCAAGGGATCGCTGGGCTCGAAGATGAAAACGATTGTCAACGCACTCGAAAAGCGCTTTCCCGATAAAACCGCGCTCGACGAAGCCGCGGTATAGGGCAGATTGAATGTTTTACTGGCTGATTGAGCTTTCCAACACCGTTCCTGGTTTGGGTGTTTTCCGCACATTTTTGAATGTGTTTCGCTACATCACCTTTCGCACCGGCGGGGCGATGGTGACCGGCGCATTGTTCGTGTTCCTGTTTGGTCCCTGGATCATTGATCACCTTCGGCTTCGGCAGGGCAAAGGCCAGCCGATCCGCACCGACGGACCGCAATCGCATCTCGTCACCAAGAAAGGCACGCCGACGATGGGCGGGCTGATGATCCTGTCCGGGCTGGTGGTCTCGACTCTGTTGTGGGCCAATCCGCTCAATCCCTATGTCTGGATCGTGCTCGCGGTGACACTCGGCTTCGGCTTTGTCGGCTTTTACGATGATTATTTAAAGGTGACCAAACAGACCCATAGCGGCTTTGCCGGCCGCATCCGTCTTGCGATCGAGGCGGTGATCGCGCTCGCGGCGTGTTACGCGCTGGTCCGGCTCGGACGCGACCCGTTTTCGACCTCTTTGGTGCTTCCGTTTTTCAAGGACGTGGTGCTGAATTTCGGCTGGTTCTTCCTGCTGTTCGGTGCCTTTATCATGGTCGGCGCCGGCAACGCGGTGAATCTCACCGACGGCCTCGACGGTCTTGCCATCGTGCCCGTGATGATCGCAGCCGCAAGCTTCGGCATGATCGCCTATCTGGTCGGCAACGCGGTATTCTCGGACTATCTGCAGATCAATTACGTCGCCGGCACCGGGGAGCTCGCGGTGCTGTGCGGCGCCGTGCTGGGCGCGGGACTCGGATTCCTGTGGTTCAACGCGCCGCCGGCGTCGATCTTCATGGGCGACACCGGTTCGCTTGCGCTCGGCGGCATGCTGGGCTCGATCGCGGTCGCGGTGAAACACGAGATCGTGCTTGCCGTGATCGGCGGTCTCTTCGTACTGGAAGCGGTCTCGGTGATCGTGCAGGTGGCGTCGTTCAAGCTCACCGGCAAGCGCGTGTTCCGGATGGCGCCGCTGCATCATCATTTCGAACAGAAGGGATGGACCGAACCGCAAATCGTGATCCGGTTCTGGATCATCTCGGTGATGCTGGCGCTGGCCGGCCTCTCCACGCTGAAGCTGCGGTGATGATTACGCAGCCCCATAACCGTCATTCCGGAGGCCGCGTAGCGGCAATCCGGAATCTCGAGATTCTCCGATGTGCAAGCGCACATCGTAGTTCGCGCTTCGCGCGCCCCGGAATGACAGGTTGCTCATGACCCCCGTCACCTCCTTTGCCGGCAAGACGGTTGCGGTGTTCGGCCTCGGCGGATCCGGGCTTGCGAGTTGCCACGCCTTGAGGGCCGGCGGGGCGCAAGTGATCGCGAGTGACGACAGCGTCGACCGGCTTGCCGAAGCCGCGCAAGCGGGCTTCACCACCGCGGATTTACGCACGGTGTCGTGGGCGAATTTTGCCGCTCTGGTGCTGACGCCGGGCGCGCCGCTGACCCATCC
This sequence comes from Bradyrhizobium sp., assembly GCA_028290305.1. The sequence goes on along the minus strand of JAQGKC010000314.1, from coordinate 8,166 downwards.
TAGCCCGCACTGGACCGTGCTGGCGGCGCAACAGGCTGGCGTCGAGGTAATCGGCGATATCGAACTGTTCTGCCGGGAGCGCCAGCGTCATGCTCCCGATGCGCCGTTCGTCGCCATCACCGGCACCAATGGCAAATCGACCACGACGGCGCTAATCGCACATTTGATGCGCGTCGCCGGCTACGACACCCAGATGGGCGGCAATATCGGCACTGCGATCCTGTCGCTGGAGCCGCCGCGCATGGGCCGGGTCCACGTCATCGAGATGTCGTCGTATCAGATCGATCTTTCGCCCTCGCTCGATCCGAGCGTGGGCATCCTGCTCAATATCAGCGAAGACCATATCGATCGCCACGGCACGCTCGAACATTATGCCGCCGTGAAGGAGCGTCTGGTCGCCGGCGTGCAGCCGCAGGGCACTGCGATCGTCGGCGTCGATGACGGATGGAGCCGGAACATCGCCGACCGGATCGAGCAGGCCGGCAGGCGCGTGGTGCGAATCTCGGTGAAAAATCCGCTTGCCGACGGCGTCTATGTCGAGCGTGAAACCATCCTGCGCGCATCCGGCGGGGCGCGCAGAGAGATCGCGCGGATCGGTGGCATCGGTTCGCTGCGCGGTCTGCACAACGCGCAGAATGCCGCCTGCGCGGCGGCATGCGCGCTGGCGCTGGGCGTCTCCACCGAAACCCTGCAAAAGGCCTTACGCAGTTTTCCGGGTCTCGCGCACCGCATGGAGCAGGTCGGCCGCCGCGGCAATGTGCTGTTCGTCAACGACTCCAAGGGCACCAATGCCGATGCGGCGGCGCATGCGCTGTCGTCTTTCCCTGACATTTTCTGGATCGCGGGCGGCAAGCCGAAGCTCGGCGGCATCACGAGCCTGACCGAATATTTCCCGCGCATCCGCAAGGCCTATCTGATCGGGGAGGCTGCGAATGAGTTCGCGACCACGCTCGGCGATCGCGTGCCGCACGAGATCAGCGAAACCCTCGATGTCGCGGTGGCGAGCGCGGCGCGCGACGCGGAAGCCTCCGGGCTGGCCGATCCGGTGGTGCTGCTGTCGCCAGCCTGTGCCTCGTTCGACCAGTACCGCAATTTCGAAATCCGCGGCGCGAAGTTCCGGGAACTCGTTACGGCGCTGCCGGGCGTGAAGCCGGTGTGAAGATACTTCGCCGTCAGCGATGATTACTGGATACCCGCGTTCGCGGGTATGACGGCTTTTTGTGGCGCAACGCGCTGCGCAACATCCTGCTGCCTGCACGAACTCGTGCAAAACATTTCCAATTCCTTAACCTTCCGGAAACCATCATGGGCGACCAATGAGCAAACCTCCGTTCAGGAATGCCCATGCTCTCCCGTGAAGAACGCAACCCCTTAAGCGAATGGTGGTGGACCGTGGACCGCCTGCAGCTTGCGGCGGTTGTCGCGCTGATGCTGGCCGGCATTATTCTGTCGCTCGCGGCCAGCCCGCCGGTGGCGACCAGGATCGGGCTTGATCCGTTCCACTTCTTCAACCGTCACGTCCTGTTTCTGCTGCCGTCCTTCATCGTGATGATCGCCGTGTCGTTCCTGTCGCCGCGGCAGATTCGCCGCACCGCGCTGATCGTGTTCGCGGTCTCAATCGCGCTGATCGTGGTGACGCTGCTGATCGGTCCCGAGGTCAAGGGCTCGCGGCGCTGGATCACCCTGATCGGCGTCAACATCCAGGCTTCCGAATCTGCCAAGCCGGCCTTCGTGGTGATCGCGGCATGGCTGTTCGCGGAATCGGCGCGGCGGCCGGAAATGCCGGCGACCTCGATGGCGCTGGTGCTGCTATTGATGCTGGTCTCGCTGCTGGTGATGGAACCCGATTTCGGCCAGACCATGCTGATCCTGATGGTGTGGGGTGCGCTGTTCTTCATCGCGGGCATGCGGATGATCTGGGTGCTGGGGCTCGCGGGAGCCGCGAGCGCCGGACTGTTCGGAGCCTATCTGCTGGTGCCGCACGTCGCGGGCCGCATCAAGCGCTTCATGAATCCGGCCTCCGGCGACACCTTTCAGGTCGATACCGCGATGGAGGCGTTCTACAACGGCGGCTGGTTCGGACTTGGACCCGGCGAAGGCATCGCCAAGCGCAGCCTGCCGGACAGCCACACCGATTTCGTGTTCGCAGTGGCGGCGGAGGAGTTCGGAATCATCCTTTGCCTTGTGCTGCTCGCGCTGTTCGCCTTCATCGTGATCCGCGCGCTGTCGCGTGCCTATTCGACCGAGGATATGTTCTCGCGCTTTGCCGCGTCGGGCCTGGCGGTCTTGTTCGGCGTGCAGGCCGCGATCAACATGTCGGTCAATCTGCAACTGATACCGGCCAAGGGCATGACGTTGCCGTTCATCTCATACGGCGGTTCGTCGATCGTCTCGCTGGCTTACGGCGTCGGCATGATGCTGGCTTTGACGCGGCATCGGCCGCGCACCGAGATGGAATCGATCGGCAACGCCAATGCCGTGCGCAGTTACGCTTGACCCCCAAAGGCTTGACCCTAAGGCCAAGACGCGCTTCTCGTCATTGCGAGGAACGAAGTGACGAGCAACCCAGTTCTTTCCCTGCGCGGCGCTGGATTGCTTCGCTTGCGCTCGCAATGACAGTGCTTGATTTGCAAAGATCGCTCTAATGGACAACGCGCCTCTCATTCTGCTGGCGGCGGGCGGCACCGGCGGCCATCTGTTTCCCGCCGAGGCGCTCGGCGTGGAACTGATCAGGCGCGGCTTTCGCGTCCGTCTCGTCACCGACGCCCGTGCGCTGCGCTACAGCGGATTGTTCTCCAAGGACACCATCGACGTGGTGCCGAGCGAAACCGTGCGCGGCCGTATGCCATGGTCGCTGGCCTACACCGGCGTGGTGCTCGCCGCCGGCACCGTCGTGGCGCTCAACCTGATGCGCCGATTGAAGCCCGCGGCTGTGGTCGGCTTCGGCGGCTATCCGACGGTACCGCCGCTATTGGCGGCGCGGCTGTTCGGCGTGCCCACGCTCGTTCACGAGGCCAATGCGGTGCTCGGCCGCGCCAACCGTTTTCTGTCGAGCCGCGTCAGCGCGATTGCAACTTCGCTGCCGGGCGTGCTCGACCGCGATCCGGAGCTGTCGGCGAAAATAACCACTGTCGGCACGCCGATGCGTCCGGCAATCCTGGCGGCGGCGGCGGTGAAATTCGTGTCACCCGAGCCGACCGGTTCGCTCCGCCTGCTGGTGGTCGGCGGCAGCCAGGGCGCACGGGTGATGGCCGATATCGTGCCTGGGGCAATCGAGCGTCTGGAGCCGGCACTGTGGAACAGGCTGATCCTCACCCAACAGGTGCGCGAGGAGGACATGGCGCGGGTACGCGCGGTCTATGACCGGCTCAACATCAACGCCGAGCTGGCGCCGTTCTTCAGCGATCTGCCGGCGCGGCTGGCGTCGAGCCAGCTGGTGGTCTCGCGATCCGGTGCGGGCACGGTGGCCGAACTCGGCGCCATCGGGCGGCCTTCGATCCTGGTGCCGCTGCCCGGTTCGATCGACCAGGACCAGTTCGCCAATGCCGGCGTGCTGGTGCAGGCGAACGGCGCGCTGCGGATTCCGCAGGTGGATTTCACGTCCGACAGGCTGGCGGCGGAAATCTCCGCGCTGGCGGCCGAACCGGCGCGGCTGACCGCGATGGCCGCCGGTGCCCGCACCGTCGGGCGGCTCGATGCTGCCGAGCAGCTGGCCGATCTGGTCGCGAAAGTCGCCGGAATCTAGGCAATCGCGCGCAAAATTGAGCTTGTCATGCCCCGCGAAAGCGGGGCATCCAGTATTCTGCGCGGTTGATTTGAATCGCTAGAGCATGATCCGGAAAAGTGGGAACCGGTTTTCCTCGCGACAAACGCTATGCGTTTGCGCGGAGATCATGCTCAAACAAGGAGATGAGATCATGATCCGATTCGAGCTAATCGGATCATGATCTTGGACTTCGCGAATACTGGATCGTCCGCGGGGAGCATGTCATCGGGCTCGCTCAAGCGAGACCCGGTGACGATGACATTAGGGAAAACAACCATGAGACTGCCGCGCGAGATCGGACCCATCCACTTCGTCGGGATTGGCGGCATCGGCATGAGCGGCATCGCGGAAGTCCTGAGCAATCTCGGCTACACCGTGCAGGGCTCCGACGCTTCCGAGAGCGCCAATGTCAGCCGCCTGCGCGACAAGGGCATCGCCATCACCGTCGGCCACAAGGCCGAGAACGTCGCCGGCGCCGATGTGCTCGTGGTGTCGACCGCGATCAAGCGCGACAATCCCGAACTGATGGCGGCCCGCGCGCAGCGCATCCCCGTGGTGCGGCGCGCCGAAATGCTGGCCGAACTGATGCGGCTGAAAAGCTGCGTCGCGATCGCCGGCACCCATGGCAAGACCACCACGACCTCGATGGTCGCAGCGCTGCTCGATGCCGGCGATCTCGATCCCACCGTGATCAATGGCGGCATCATCAATGCCTACGGCACCAACGCCCGGCTCGGCGCCGGCGAGTGGATGGTGGTGGAAGCCGACGAGAGCGACGGCACGTTCCTGAAGCTGCCGGCCGATGTCGCCATCGTCACCAATGTCGATCCCGAGCATCTCGATCACTTCAAGACCTTCGAGGCGGTGCAGGACGCGTTCCGCAATTTCGTCGAGAACGTGCCGTTCTACGGCTTCGCGGTGATGTGCATCGACCATCCGGTGGTGCAGACCATCGTCGGCAAGATCGAAGACCGCCGCATCATCACCTACGGCGAAAATCCGCAGGCCGATGCGCGGCTGATCGATCTCAATCCGACGGGCGGCGGTTCCAGTTTCAAGGTCGCCTTCCGCGATCGCAAGACCGATGCGGCGCATGAGATCGCCGGCCTCGTGCTGCCGATGCCGGGACGGCACAACGCGCTCAACGCGACCGCTGCGATCGCGGTGGCGCATGAACTCGGACTTTCCGACGAGACCATCCGCAAGGCGATCGCGGGCTTCGGCGGCGTGCGGCGGCGCTTCACCAAAACCGGCGAGTGGAACGGCGTCACCATCATCGATGACTATGGCCATCACCCGGTCGAGATCGCGGCGGTGCTGAAGGCGGCGCGCGAGTCCACCAACGGCAAAATCATCGCCGTGGTGCAGCCGCATCGATTCACCCGGTTGCAATCCTTGTTCGAGGAGTTCTGTACCTGTTTCAACGACGCCGACGCGGTGGTCGTCGCCGAAGTCTATCCGGCCGGCGAGGCGCCGATTGCCGGCATCGATCGCGATCATTTTGTGCTGGGCCTGCGCGCGCACGGCCATCGTGAAGTGATTCCGCTGCAGAATTCCACCGAGCTGGCGCGCGTGGTCCACGGCATCGCCAACCGCGGCGATTTTGTCGTCTGCCTCGGCGCCGGCAACATCACGCAATGGGCCTACGCGCTGCCGGGCGAATTGAAGGCGCTGGGGTGATGGCGGTGATGCAGTTAAGTTCGTCATGGCCGGGCTTGTCCCGGCCATCCACGTCTTTACTGCGCAATCACAGCATAAAGATCGTCCCAATCCGGATTTGCAGCGACAATTTTTCGGATCTTCCACACGCGCGACCAATGTTTGATGTTGTGCTCGCGCTGGATGGCATCGCGAATGTCGTCGAACCGCTCGAAATAGACCATGCGCTTCAACCCGTAGCGCTTGGTAAACCTGTCGACGAATCCGGAACGATGTTCGAATATCCGACGGACAAGATCGCTCGTCACTCCCATGTAAAGAATGCCGTTCGGACGATTGGTCAGAATATAAACGTAGCCGCCTGCCATGGTGATATTCTGCAAGACGTGGATGGCCGGGACAAGCCCGGCCATGACGAACTTGAATGCTTTGAGTTCTTGGACACATGACCTTTCCCGACATCATGCCGGATCTCAAAGCCGCGATGCCGGAGTTGCGCGGACGGTTGCTGGCGAACCAGTCGCTTGCCGAGCTGACGTGGTTTCGGGTCGGCGGCCCTGCGCAAATCCTGTTCATGCCATCGGATGCCGATGATCTCTCCTATTTCCTCGCAAACTTGCCGGGCGAATTTCCGGTGTATGTGGTCGGCGTCGGCTCCAATCTCATTGTGCGCGATGGCGGCATGCCGGGCGTGGTGATCAGGCTCAGTCCCCGCGGCTTCGGCGAGGCGAGCGCTGATGGCGATATCGTCAGCGCCGGCACTGCGGCGCTCGACAAGCGCGTGGCCGAGGCGGCGGCAGCGGCCAACATCAGCGGGCTGGAATTTTTCTTCGGCATTCCCGGCACCATCGGCGGCGCGCTGCGCATGAACGCCGGCGCTAATGGCAGCGAGACCAAGGACGTCCTGGTCGAGGCGTCAGGCATCAGCCGCGACGGCAAAAGATATACCTTCACAAATACGGATATGAAATTCGTCTACCGCAACAGCGGCGTCGACCCCTCGATCGTTTTTACCTCCGCGCGTTTTCGCGGTGTCGTCGCCGCGCCGGACGCGATCCGTGCGCGGATGAACGAGGTGCAAAGTCACCGCGAAACCGCGCAGCCGATCCGGGAAAAGACCGGCGGCTCGACCTTCAAGAATCCGCCCGAAAATAGCGCGTGGAAGCTGATCGATGCCGCCGGCTGCCGGGGTTTGCGCGTCGGCGGCGCACAGGTGTCGGAGATGCACTGCAATTTCCTGATCAACACCGGCAGCGCGACCGGCCATGATATCGAAACGCTCGGCGAAACCGTTCGCGCGCGGGTGAGAGAGAATTCCGGAATTGAGCTACACTGGGAAATCAAGCGGATTGGGATCGAGCAAAAATGATGCGGATCACCATTCTTTTCGGCGGTACGAATAAAGAGCGCCTGGTCTCGGTGGCCAGCGCCCAGGCGCTGCATTCGGCCTTGCCGGAGGCCGACCTGTGGTTCTGGGATGTTGGCGACACGGTGCATGAAGTGCAGTCCAAGGCGCTTCTGAATCATTCGCGGCCGTTCGAGGAGCCGTTCAAGCCTGGCGATCGCGGCGTTGGGATCGAGCAGGCGCTTGATCGAGCGAGCGCCGAGAATCGTCTGCTGGTGCTCGGCCTGCATGGCGGCAGGGCGGAGAACGGTGAACTTCAAGCCATGTGTGAAATGCGCGGGATTGCATTCACCGGTTCCGGCTCGGCTTCGTCACATCTGGCCTTCGACAAGGTCGCTGCCAAGCGCTTTGCCGCCATTGCGGGGGTGCCGGCGCCGACCGGCGTGGCGCTGGAAGATGCCGAGACGGCGCTGGCCGAGTACGGCAAACTGATTGCGAAGCCGGCACGGGATGGATCGAGCTACGGCCTGATTTTTGTCAATTCGACCCAGGACCTCGTCGCGGTCCGTAACGCGGCCAGGACCGAGGACTATCTGATTGAACCGTTCATCTCGGGCGTGGAAGCAACTTGCGGCGTGTTGGAGCGGCTGGACGGCTCGCTGACGCCACTGCCGCCGGTAGAGATCATCCCGGCGGAGGGTGAGTTCGACTACAAAGCCAAGTATTTGGCCAAAACGACTCAGGAAATTTGCCCCGGGCGTTTTACACCCGAGATCAGCGCACAAATCATGGATCAGGCGGTCAGGGCGCACCAAGCGATGTCGTGCCGCGGTTATTCCCGTTCAGATTTCATCGTCACAGGGAAAGGACCGATTTATCTCGAAACCAATACCCTGCCGGGTCTGACCAAGGCCTCCCTCTATCCCAAGGCTCTCAAGGCTCAAGGAATAGAATTCGCCGATTTCCTGCAGGACCAGATCGCATTGGCGGCGAAGCGCGCGTAGAAGTAGTGTCCAAAAGGAGCTCAACTTTACAGTGTCAGAGGTGACCCGGCCCGGGTGGTCGAGTGGTTCCATCGTTAAAATTTTTACGATTGTGGGGCAAACTACTCATCGGGCGCATCAAAACACATCCTGCCGGCACCTATTTTACCTTTTGTTTACCAGGAAGCCCGAAGGTTAACGCTGGCGGCGCATGTGGCGCTTGGCTGCCGGGGCGTGAGCTGTTGCGGATTTCCGCTTCGACGACCGCATCGAGGGAACGGATGGCCTCTTCTGCCTTGAGGCCGACACCTAGCCCGGCATGACCGAGACGTCACTTGTGCCAGAAACTCGCAAGCGTTTGCGGGCACAACATTTGACGAGCTCGTGCAATGGATGGTGGAGGACGCCTCGCT